>CAYNNX010000266.1:9361-10232 GCA_964398515.1 uncultured Streptantibioticus sp.
TGGCCACCGACAAGCGCTATTACACGGACTTCACCGGCTGCGGCAACACGCTGAACATGCAGCACCCGCGCGTGCTACAGCTCATCATGGACTCGCTGCGCTACTGGGTGACGGAGATGCACGTCGACGGCTTCCGCTTCGACCTGGCCTCCACGCTCGCCCGGCAGTTCCACGAGGTGGACCGGCTCTCGTCCTTCTTCGACCTGGTGCAGCAGGACCCGGTGGTCAGCCAGGTGAAGCTGATCGCCGAGCCGTGGGACGTCGGCGAGGGCGGCTACCAGGTGGGCAACTTCCCGCCGCTGTGGACCGAGTGGAACGGCGCCTACCGCGACACCGTGCGCGACCTGTGGCGTGGCGAGCCCGCCCGGCTGGCGGAGTTCGGCTCGCGGCTGACCGGCTCCTCGGACCTGTACCAGGACGACGGGAGGCGCCCGCTCGCCTCGATCAACTTCGTCACCTGCCACGACGGCTTCACCCTGCGCGACCTGGTCAGCTACAACGAGAAGCACAACGAGGCCAACGGCGAGGGCAACCGGGACGGCGAGAGCTTCAACCGCTCGTGGAACTGCGGAGCCGAAGGAGAGACCCAGGACGCGTCGGTTCTGGCGCTGCGCGGCCGCCAGATGCGCAACTTCATCGCCACGCTGATGCTCTCCCAGGGCGTGCCGATGATCAGCCACGGCGACGAGTTCGGCCGCACGCAGCACGGCAACAACAACGCCTACTGCCAGGACAGCGAGGTGACCTGGGTGCGGTGGCCCGGCGGGGAGGACCCCGAGGACACCGAGGCGCTGCGGATGGTGGAGTTCACCCGGACGATGGTGTGGCTGCGCCGGGACCATCCGGTCTTCCGCCGCCGCCGCTTCTTCCA
>CAYNNX010000267.1:0-10181 GCA_964398515.1 uncultured Streptantibioticus sp.
GTCAGACCCAGCGCCTCGAGGCGGCGGAACTCCTCCCAGTTGGCCCAGTCGCCGACGAGGTTGGAGTTGGCGATGAGCACGCGCGGCGCCCACTCGTGGGTGGTCATCACGCCGACCGGGCGGCCGGACTGCACCAGCATCGTCTCGTCGGCCTTGAGCCCCTGCAGGGTGCGGACCATGGCGTCGAACGAGCGCCAGTCGCGGGCGGCCTTGCCCGTGCCGCCGTAGACGACGAGCTTGTCGGGGTGCTCGGCGACCTCGGGGTCCAGGTTGTTCTGCAGCATCCGCAGCGCGGCCTCCTGCTGCCACCCCTGGGCGGTGATCCGGTTGCCCCGGGGGGCACGGACCGGACGGGGACCGGGGTCGTTCACGGCCGATGCGGACATGCGGGTCGCCTCCTCGCGCAGGGCTGGCCCGACCGGACTGGATCGGGTCATTCACATACTCGCCTTATGAATAAATTCAGTCAACAGCAGCGCGCGACCGATCGCGCGGCGGCCTGGCAGGCTCGGATCAGGCACCGCCTGCCGATGATGGAGGGGGACCCGATGATGGAGTGGGGGCCATGGCCAAGCCGCAGCAACCGCAGCACCACGGTCACGACCGGGGAGTCCGCCATGAAAGCAATGAACGCCACCAACACCCCGGACGCCATGAACGCCACGAGCACCACGAACGATACGTACAGGGTGATCGGTACGTACAGGGTGAACAGTGCGAACGGGGCGACGACGCGGTGACCGCCGACACCGCCGGGACCGCTGCGGCACGCCGCGAGGACGCCGTGCGCGCCGCCGTCGAACAGGGGATCGTCGGACCGGAACAGCCTGTCGCGGGCCTGCTCGACGTCACCGGGATCCGCGCGTCGGCAGCCGCCCTGCGAGCCGCGTTCGCCACCACGGGCGTACCGGTGACGCACACCTTCGCGGTCAAGGCCGCCTCGCTCGTACCCGTGCTGCGGCTGCTGCACGCCGAGGGGATCGGCTGCGAGGTCGCCAGCCCCGGCGAGCTGGCCCTGGCCCGCGCGGCGGGCGTCCCGGCCGGCCGGATCGTGCTCGACTCCCCCGCCAAGACCCCCGGTGAGCTGCGGGAGGCCCTCGCCCTGGGCATCGCCGTCAACGCCGACAACCCGCAGGAGCTGTCCCGGCTCGACGAGGCCGTCGCGGGCGGCCCGGCCACCGCGTCCCCGCTCGGCATCCGCGTCAATCCGCAGGTCGGCGGCGGCGCCATCGGCGCGATGAGCACGGCGACGGCCACCTCCAAGTTCGGCATCGCGCTACGGGACGAGGGCGCGGCCGAATGGGTCCTGCGGGCCTACGCGGACCGGCCCTGGCTGACCCGCCTGCACGCCCATGTCGGCTCCCAGGGCTGCCCGTTGGAGCTCATGGCCGAGGGCGTGCGCGTCACGTACGAGCTCGCGGAGCGGGTCAACGACCACGTCGGCCGCCGCCAGATCGACACCCTCGACATCGGCGGCGGCCTGCCGGTCAACTTCACCTCCGACGAGGTCGCGCCGACCTTCCGGGACTACGCCGATCTGCTGCGCGCCACGGTCCCCGGGCTGTTCGGAGGCCGGTACGCGCTGGTGACTGAGTTCGGCCGCTCCCTGCTGGCCAAGCACGGCACGGTCCTCGCGCGGGTGGAGTACGCCAAGTCCGCCGGCGGCCGGCCGATCGCGATCACCCACGCGGGCGCCCACGTCGCCACGCGCACGGTCTTCGCCCCGGCGTCGTGGCCGATCCGGGTGGCCGTGCTCGACCCGAAGGGCCGCCCGAAGAGCGGCGAGCCCGTCGCGCAGGACGTCGCGGGGCCGTGCTGCTTCGCCGGCGACCTCGTCGCCGAGGGCCGGGCCCTGCCGCCGCTCGAACAAGGCGACTGGGTGGCCCTGCTCGACACCGGCGCCTACTACTTCTCCACGCCCTTCCACTACAACGCGCTGCCGCGCCCGGGCGTGTACGGGTACGTCCGCGACGCGGCCACCGGCACCGTCCGCTTCGCCACCGTCCGCGAACCCCAGAGCGTCGCCCAGATCGTGACCGAGAGCGGCGGTGACCGCCCGGAGGCGCTGGAAGATCTCGGCTGAGCGCGAGCGGGGCGGCTCGCGCGAACGACGGCCTCTTGCGTCACACGGCGGCGGCCTGCCCGCGTCGCACGCCGCCGCCCGGGCGGGCGTCCCCCGCCGCCGGGCCGGTCGTCAGGTACGACTTCACGTCCGGCCCGGCGGGACCGCGGCGGCCGGACCACTCGGGGCGGACCCACAGCAGGGACTCGTGCGCACGCTCCCAGCGGCCGAGCCGGACCGCCTTGGCCCGTAGCCCGGCGCCGACTCCGGCCAGCAGCATGCCCCCGCCGGAGGGGGCGGCGGCGGACGAGGCGAGCGCGGCGGCGAACACGAGCAGCAGCCACCAGCGCCGGGGCCACACCCAGGCGCGGGCGGTGGCGCGGCGGTCCTGCAGCACGACGGACTTCCCCGCCCGCGTCGCGGCCCGGCACAAGGCCGCATACCGTCTGCCGCGAGCCAGGAACGCGGCGAGCGCGGCGACGGCGAACAGTGCGGCGCCCGTGAGCAGACCGATGCGCCGACCGGTCACTCCCGGTACCGACGCCCCGGCGGCGGCCGACAGCACGCCCAGCCACCAGTACCACCACGCCGCCGTCCGCACCTGCACCGCCACCCTGGCCAGTTCGCCTCTGGCCTTCGACACGGGGGACCCTGTCCGCTTCACGACCGTCCTCCTCCGGATCGCGAATGATGTGAGCCGTTTCGGCAGCGGAGACTAGTCGGCGAATCTCAGAATTGCGTGAGTTTGCGCAGGCGCGGCGGAAGCGGGAGAAGCGCCGGGATGCACGGGGAGGCACGGCAAGCGCGGGAAGCGCCGGGTACGGGCGCGCCCGGCCTCAGTCCGCGAACAGGCCCCGGGCCGCCGCCCGGGTGTCGAACTCCTCCAGCCGGGCCTGCGCGTCGGGCAGATGGTCGCACATCGCCTCCAGCAGCACCCGGCCCAGCATCATCGGCGCACACGGCGTGTCGAAGGCCAGGGCCGTGCCGACCGAGGCGGGCAGCAGCAGGTCCGAGTGGCGGGCGACCGGCGCGAAGGAGGAGTCGGCGACCGTGACGACGGTCAGGCCCGCCTGCTTGGCGTAGGCCAGCGCGTCGACGACCTCGCGGGGATGGCGTGGCAGCGCGAAGCACAGCAGCGTGGTGGCCCCCGCGCGAACGGCTCCGTCGATGCGGTCGGCGAGCATGGTCCCGCTCTCGTCGAGCAGCCGTACGTCCGGGTGGACCTTGGCCGCGAAGTAGGCGAAGCCGCGGGCCTGGGCCGCCGCCGCGCGCAGGCCCAGCACCGGCAGCGGCCGGGAGGCGGCCAGCAGCCGTCCCGCCCGCTCCACGGGCGCGGGGTCGGCGAGCAGGTCCGCGAGGTGGCGCAGGTTGTCGATCTCGGCCTGCACGGCCTGCTGGTACTCGTTGGCACCGGCCGCCTCCCGTTCGGCGCTCGGCGCGGGAGCCACCTCGCGCAGGTGACGACGGAGCGCGGGGTAGCCGTCGAAGCCGAGGGCGACGGCGAAGCGGGTCACCGACGGCTGGCTCACCCCGGCGAGCTCCGCCACCTCCACGCTGGACAGGAACGGCGCGTCGGCGGCCCGCCGCACCAGGCAGTGGGCGATCCGCCGCTGCGTCGGCGTGAGCCGGTGCCCGTCGAAGAGCTGCGTCAGCCGCGCCGCCCCGCCGTCCTGCGTAGCCATCACGTCTCTCCTGTCGGCTCTGTCGTCCTACCGGATTCCAGCATGCCCCCGCCCCTGCGAGGGCCCGTGGCCGCACCGACGGTGAGCGGCCGGCCTCGGCGGCGACACGGTACGCGCGCCCGCCCGGCAGCTCCTGCCCGGGTGCGCGAGGCGCGGCCGACGCCCGTGCCGCCGCGACCGGTTCGCGGAGGCGCGATCGCGACGCGGCCGGCCTTGGCCGACGGCGGGCGTCGTGCCGACCCGGCGATCCGTTCAGAGCCGCTCAGGACGGCCGGGACGGCGAGTGGAAGCCAGAGCGCTCAGGAGGGCCGGAGCCGCCGAGGCCGCTCGGCGCCGAGCGGCACCACCGTTCCCGGGCCTCGCCCGGGAACGGTCCCCGCACGCACGCGCCGCGTTCCGCAGGCGTCCCCGCACCGCACATCCGCCGCGGAACCGGCGAACGCGGGGGGCGGCCGGGCACGCGGTCGCGGCGCGCGAATGCCGGGCGCCCAGGCACCGGGGCGCAGGCGCCGGTCACGCGCCGGCCCGCGCGCTCGCGGCGCGGCCGGTCCGGCGCATCACGCACCCGGCCGGTCGACGGTCACCACCTCGAACTCCTCCACGCTGCGCATCGTCAGCCCGGACTTCGGGGCGACCTCCCCGCGCACCTCGGACTGGGGGCCGCGGGAGGCGGCGAGGGCGGCCCGGTCGGCGTAGACGACGCCCACCGTGCCGCGCCCCTTGGCGCGGTCGACGAGCAGCGAGACCCCGGCGAAGCCCGCGATCCGCTTGAGCAAGGGCAACGTCCTGAGCTGGAACGCCTGAACCAGCGGATCGGTCAGGGAGGGGTCGAAGTCGAACCGGCTCATCCGGAAGCCCGCGCCGGGCTCGATCCGCGGCGCCGCCCTGAAGACCACGGCCTCCCAGTTGTCGATCGTCACGGTCCGCGCGAACGGCTGCAGCAGGGCCGCACGCCGCTCCCGCAGCACCCCGTCGCTGCGCTGCCGGGCCGCCTCACTGTCCCACCAGCCGTCCATGACGAGCTTGCCGAGCTCCCGATCGGCGAAGAGCCCGAAGCCGCGGTACCCGGGCTGCGCCGAGACGAGCTGCAGGCCTTCGGTACGCCACGACTCCAGTGCGTCTTCGATCTTGGCCGGATCACCGGTGACGTAGGCCGTGCGAACGTACATGGGCGCCTTCCTGTCGTCCGGCGACGTCGGCGGCGCCAGAGCTCTGCCGTGCGTTTTGCCCCCATCCGACCCCGAACCCCGCCACCCGGCAACGCGAACCCGCCCGTCCGGGGGACCGGCGGTCGCGAACGCCGAAGGGCCGTACCCGCGACGGGTGTCGCGGGTACGGCCCCGAGCACGAACTGACGCTACGTCAGATTCGGTCGAGCTCCACCACGCGGGCCTCCCGCTCCGGCAGGACCGGGGCGGAGGGCTTGGCGCGGTCGGCGTGGCCGGGCCACCAGGCGGCGTGGCCGATCAGGGCCGTGAGCGCGGGCGTGAAGAACATCGCCATCACGAACGCGGCCACCACGATGCCGAACGCCACCGCGAAGCCCATCTCCATCAGCATGGAGTTGCCGCCCAGCATCAGCATGGCGAAGGTCGCCGCCAGGATGAAACCGGCCGCCGCGACCGTCGGGCCCGCGTGGCGGACGGCCATGCCGGCCGCATCGCGCGGCTCGCGGCCCTCGCGGGCCTCCTCGCGCAACCGGGCGATCATCAGGATGTTGTAGTCCGTGCCGATGGCGACCACGAAGAGGTACATGATCACCGGCAGCATGAACATCAGCCCGTGGTCGCCCTTGCCGTTCTGGAAGATCAGCACGGTGGAACCGAGCGTGGCGCCGAAGCCGAGGCCCACCGACGCCATCAGGTACCAGGGCGCGACCACGCTGCGCAGCAGAAGGCCGAGGATCACCATGATCAGCACGCCTGCGACCGGGAAGACCGTCTTGTAGTCGTGGTCGACCGCGCTGTTGATGTCCCTGAAGATCGCCGACGTACCGCCGACCAGCGCCTTGCTGCCGCTGGGCGCGTCGGCGTGTGCGGTGTCGCGTATGTGGCCGACCGCGCTGATCGCCTTGTCGCTGGCGGCGTCGTACTTGAGCGTGACCGTGATGTTGGCGGTCCCGCCGTCCTTGCTGACCGCGGCCAGCCTGGCGTCGGCGACCCCCTCGACGCCCTTGAGCCGCTCCGCGTAGGCCGGCAGCGCCGCCTTGTCCAGCGGCCTGCCGTCGCTGCTGGTGACGTAGACCTGGGTCGGCTCCGCCGCACCGGCCGAGTACGCCGCCTGCATCTCGCTCTGGACGACCATCGACTCCTTGGTCTTCGGCATGGAGCCCGACGCCAGGTCGAAGCTGGCCTTGTAGCCGAACGTGCCGAGGGCGAGCCCCACCATCAACAGCCCGGAGACGGCGGCGATCAGCCCCGGACGGCGCTGCACCGTGCGGCCGAGCGCCGCGAACCGGGCGTTCTCCGGCTCCTTCCGCCACGCCTTGGAGGGCCAGAACAACGCCCTGGGCGGGATCAGCGAGAAGATCGCGGGGAGGAGGGTGAGACCGGCGAGCAGCGTCACCGCGACCGCGATGGCCAGCGCCGGGCCCATCTGCTTGAGGAAGCCGAGCGTGGAGAGGGTCAGTGCGAGGAACGCGACGATGACCGCGCCCGCGGCCGAGGCGATCGCCTCGCCGACCCGGCCGACGGCGTTGATCATCGCCTCCTTGCGCTCGTCACCCGCTCGCAGCCGCTCCCGGTACCGGAACGTCAGGAACAGGATGTAGTCCGTGCCGACGCCGAGCAGTACCACGGTCAGGATCGGCGAGATCGAGTCGTTGGCCTGCAGGTGGAACGCCTTGGTCGCGTCCGAGATCAGGCCGCTTGCCGTGGGGGAGACGACGAACAGCAGCAGCAGAAGCGGCAGGAAGCCGAGGATCGGCGAACGGAAGATGACCAGCAGCGTGATCAGGATGATGGCGATCGCGCCGATGCCGGTCACCGCGCTGGAGGACTTGGAGGAATCCTGCTGGTCGAGCGCCGTGGCCGCGGGGCCGCCGAGTTTGGCGTCGAGGTGGGTGCCCTTGACGGCGTCCTTGGCGGCGGCGCGCAGCGCCTTGGCCGCGTCGGCCTGCTTGGGCTGGCCCGCCTGCTTGGTGTCCATCTGCACGAGCGCCAGGTCGTACTTGCCGTCCTTGGACGGAGGTCCGGGGACGACCTTCTGGACCTGGTCGAGGTGCCTGGCGGACAGTTCACCGCTGATGCGGTGAACCTCCTTCAGATCCGCCGGCGTCAGGGGGTTGCCGTCGGTGCGCTGGTAGAGCACGATCGCGGACGGGCTGAAAGCGCTGGGGAACGCCTTCTGCTGGAGCTCCGCGGCCTGGATGGATTCGTAGCTCTTGGGGAGGAAGCTACTTTCGTCGCTGTTCGAGGGCAGGCTCGGTGCAGTGGCGACGATCGCGACGGCGGCTATGACCCACGCCACGATCGTCCATATCGGATGGCGGACGACAGCGCGTCCTATTCGGTGGAACATGCGGTGCTGCCTCCATGGCAGGAAAATCACCGCCACCCTTTGGAGCGGTACCCGGGTATCGGCGACCCGGCCGGGCTATCCGGCCGGCTGGTGATTGGGCGAGTGCATCGTAGGAAGCCTATTTGCCGCCCGGCAAGTTGGTTCCGGCGCCCCCCTGTTGACAGCCCCCGCAGACAGGGCTACAGCGGCGGGAGGAGCTTCTTCTGCGGCTTGCCCATGGCGTTGCGCGGCAGGGCGTCCAGGAAGCGGACGACACGCGGCCGCTTGTGCACGGACAGGTGGCCGGCGACGAAGTCGATCAACTCCCGCTCGCCGACCGGCCCCTCGGCGACGACGTAGGCGACGATCTGCTGGCCGAGATCCTCGTGCGGCGCGCCGACGACGGCCGCCTCGCGTACCGCGGGATGGTCGAGCAGCGCGTTCTCCACCTCGCCGGCGCCGATGCGGTAGCCGCCGGACTTGATCAGGTCGGTGGAGGCCCGGCCGACGATCCGGTGCATGCCGTCCGGCTCGACGACGGCCATGTCACCGGTGCGGAACCAGCCGTCGCCGGTCATGGCCGCCGCGGTCGCCTCCGGCCGCCCGAGGTAGCCGCCGAACAACGTGGCGCCGCCGACCTGCAGTTCGCCCACGGTCGCCCCGTCGTACGGCACCGGCTCGCCGTCCTCGCCGACCAGCCGCGTGGTGACCCCGTCCACCGGCAGCCCGACCGATCCCGGGCGCCGCTCCCCGGCCGCGCGCGTGCTCACCGTGATCAGCGTCTCGGTCATCCCGTAGCGCTCGACCGGCCGCCGCCCGGTGAGCGCCTCCAGATCGCGGAAGACGGGCGCGGGCAGCGGCGCGCTCCCCGAGACGAGCAGCCGCGCACCGGACAGCGCCCGTGCGGCCTGCGGCTCTTGGACCACGCGGGACCAGACGGTGGGTACGCCGAAGTAGAGCGATCCCGCGGCGGCCGCGTACGCGGCGGGCGCGGGCCGGCCGGTGTGCACCAGCCGGCTGCCGATGCGCAGCGCCCCCAGCACCCCCAGGACGAGCCCGTGCACGTGGAAGAGCGGCAGTCCGTGCACCAGGGTGTCCTCACCCGTCCACGCCCAGGCGTGCGCCAGCGCGTCCAGGTCGGCCGCGATCGCCCGCCGCGACAGCAGCACGCCCTTGGGCGCACCCGTCGTGCCGGAGGTGTACAGGACGAACGCGGGCGCCTCGTCGCCCGGTTCGGGGCCCGCGAAGGCGGCACGCTCGGCCGCGTCCACCGGTACGCCCTCGACGCCCTCGATCCCCTCGGCGCCCGCGCCCGCCAGCAGCAGCGCGGCCCCCGAGTCGCGCAGGATGTGCCCCCGCTCGGCGGGTCCGGCGTCGGGCGGTACGGGGACCACCGGCACCCCGGCGAGCAGCCCGCCGACCACGGCCACCACGGTCTCCAGCACCGGTGCCGCGTGCACCGCGACCGCGGGGGCGCCGGCCACCCGTGCGGCCACGGCAGCGGCCGCTCCGGCCAACTCCTCGTAGGACAGCCGCCGTTCGCCCACGCGCACGGCGTCCTGGCGGTCCCGGTCCATGGTGGTCAGCGCGGTGAGCAGATCCATGGGCCCGACCGTACACACCTACCCGGGAAGGAGGCGCCCCCTGAGAAGAATGGGGGGAAAGCCCCACTGCCGAGGCCGCTCCAGGGCCGTACCGTTGCCCCATGAGCGCCCGCGACCCCGAGCTCAAGAAGGAGCTCGACGCCACCCTCCAGACACGCAAGGACCTGGGACCGGAGTACGAGTCGGAGCTGATCGACTCGTTCCTGGAAAAGGTGGACCAGCGGCTGGACGCCCACATCGAACGCCGCGTCCGCCGCGAACTGGCACAGCACCAGATGTCGGGCGCCCGGGTGGCCACCCGCGGCTCCGCCCGCGCCCCGTACCACGACCACGGCGACCGCAACCGCCGGTTCGGCCTCGCCGGCATCTCCCTGGTCATGGCCATCCCGCTGTCCGCCATCGGGGTGAGCCAAGCCCAACTGCCCGGCCTGCTCGTCACCTGGGCCGGCATCGTGGGCGTGAACGTCGCCCACTCGATGGGCCGCGTCTTCCGGGACCGCCTCGTCGGCGGCAGGCGCGCCGAGGACTCCGACTGGGAGTAGAAGAAAGTGGGGGGACCGCCGCACCCCGGCGCGCGGCGCCAGGGGCGGGACGACGGCGGTCCCCACCGGGACGCGGGCCGGGTCAGGGCCGGTCACATCCGCGTCCGGGGCAACTGAGGAGGTCCGGGAGCCGCTCCGTCTGTCCTCGCTGCCACATCCGATGTCGCGCGGTGGTGTTCTGCGCGACGACCACCAATGTGCCGGACGCGTGTTAAGCCCGTGCTGCGTACGCGTGTCGCGGACGTACCGTTTCCGCGAATCCGGCGAACCCGCAGATGGCAGGCGCCACTTGACGCCGGGTGGCGCTACCGCGCACCACCCGGCGACCACTTGGTGCTCTGCCGCCCGGCTACTTGGTGGTCTTCGCCAGGAACGCCAGCAGGTCCTGACGGCTGACGATGCCGGTCGGCTTCCCTTCGACCAGCACGATCGCCGCGTCCGCCGTCTGCAGCACCTCCATCAGGTCGGCCACCGACTCGCCCGATCCGACCTGCGGCAGCGGCGGGGACATGTGCTTCTCGAGGGGGTCGCCGAGCTGGGCCCGCTGGGTGAACAGCGCGTCGAGCAGTTCGCGCTCGACGACCGAGCCGACGACCTCGGCCGCCATGACGTCGGGGTGGCCCGCGCCGGGCTTGACGATCGGCATCTGCGACACCGCGTACTCGCGCAGCACCTCGATCGCCTCGCCGACGGTCTCCTCGGGGTGCATGTGCACCAGCTCGGGGATGCCGCCGCTGCGGTGGGCCAGGACGTCGGCGACCCGGGCCTGCTGGCCGCCGTTCTCCTCCAGGAA
>CAYNNX010000268.1:0-10172 GCA_964398515.1 uncultured Streptantibioticus sp.
GGTCGCAGCCTGCGCGGCGTCACCGCGCTCGCCAGCGCGGCGGCCACCAGGCAGGCGCGGTACGCGGTCAGGCCGTCCCACGCCCCGGCCGTATAGGCGACGCCGCCCAGCGCGCCGCCGACGGCGCTGCCGATGTAGTAGAAGAACCACGCCGAGGGGCTGCTGGACCGGCTCCGCGCCGACGAGGTGGACCCGTGCCTGACCTCCCCGCTGCTCGACGAGCCCGGCATCACCAATGTGCCCGTGGCGCGGGAGCCGTTGCGCCTGGTGGTGCCCGCCGGCCACCGCCTTGCCCGGCGGCGGCGCGTCGGCCTGGCCGAGACCGCCGAGGAGGACTTCGTGATGGCCGTCTCCGGCCACGGGCTGCCCCGGCTGGTCAACGGCCGGTGCGCGGCGACCGGGTTCACCCCGCGCGTGGCCTTCGAGGGCGACCAGGCCGCCGAGATCCGCGGCCTGGTCGCCGCCGGGCTGGGCATCGCCGTGCTGCCGCCGTCCCCGGTGGCCGCGCCGGACCTCGTGGAGCTGGCGCTCAGCGATCCCGGCGCCTTTCGCGCGATCGGCCTCACGCGGGTCACCGGGCGCCCGGTGACCCCGGTCGTGGCCGAGTTCGTCGAGCTGGTCGTGCGCCGTGCCCCCGAGTGCTTCGGCGAACCGCCCGGAGCGCCGGCCCTCAGGCGGTGACGGCCCGGTAGATGAAGCCGGTGAGCGGGGCGTGCACGCGCCAGCCCAGCGTCTCGTACAGCGCCCGGCCCTCCACCGTCGCGCCGAGCACACCCGTGGCGGCGCCCTGGCGGACCGCGGTGTCGGCAAGCGTGTGCATGACGAAGCTGCCCAGCCCCCGCCGCTGGTGTTCCGGCGCGGTCTCGACCTGGTCGACCACGGCGTACCCGCTGACGGGGGCGACCTGACCGCGTGCCGCCAACGAGCCGTCGGCGGCGAGCACTCGGACCCGGGTGACGCCCTCCGCCGTCGCGGTGGTCAGGGTGTAGCCGCCCGGGGTGCGGGGCGCCGACGGGCGCAGGTCGGCGGCCATCAGGAAGCCGGGGGAGTCCGGCGTCCAGTCGGGGCCGAGCCAGGCGCCCATGTCCTCGGGCGCCATGAACGCCTTGAGCCAGGTGGCGGGGGTCCCGAGCGCCTCCACCGTCTCGGCGACCTTGCGCACCGCGACCTCGTCGGCGTCGAGGAGCACATGGCGCACCACCTGATCGGGCCGCCCGACGTCGATCCGGAGTCCCCAGGGCTCCTGCGACGGCGACGGCGTCCCCCGCGAGACGACCCATCCGTCCACCCAGGCACGGCTCAGCTCCGAGACCATCGCTGCCCCCACCATCGCTACCCCCATCGTGTAATAGATGCTTCCCTCTTTCATACCTTACATATGGGCGTTGGGGCAGCCCTTTTCCGGCGGCGGGGTGAGCGCCGCCCACCTCGATCGCAGCGACGCCGTGATTGGGGCACGATCGGGACATGGACACATGGCACGAGCGGATGGAGCACTTGTGGCACCGCTCACGTGTCGCGCACTTCCTGCGCCACGGCATCGAACTCGAACTGCTGCGCCGGGCCATGGGTTTCGCCGCCCTGGCGCTGGTCACACTCGCGCCGCTGCTGATCGTCGTGGCGGCCGCCGACCCGCTCACCAAGCGCGGCTTCGCCCTGTGGTTGGTCGACGGCATGGGGCTGTCGGGAGCGCCCGCCGCCGCCGTCGAGCGGCTGTTCACCGCCCCCCGTCAGGTCCTCAGCACCACCAGCGTCTTCAGCGTCCTGGCCCTCGCGGTCTTCGGGCTGTCCTTCGCCTCCAACGTCCAGACCGGCTACGAACGCACCTGGTGCCTGCCCGCCGGGGCCTGGCACCGGATCTGGCGCCAGGCGGTCTGGCTCTTCGCGCTCACCGCCTACCTCTACGCCGAAGTGCAAAGCGGCGCGGTCCTGCCCGGCCGGGTGTGGTGGCAGTCGGCCATCCGGATCACGCTGACCGTGCTGTTCGGGGTGGTCTTCTTCTGGTGGGGGCAGAGCTTCCTGCTCGGCGGGCGGGTGCCCTGGCATGCCCTGCTGCCCGGTGCGGTCGCCACCGTGCTCGGCCTCGTCGGGCTGCGCGGCTTCTCGGCCCTGGTCTTCTCACCGCTGATCATCCAGAACGCGATCACCTACGGCTCGGTCGGCACGGTCCTGGTGGTGCAGTGCTGGCTGATCGGGGTCGGCTTCGTCGTCTTCGGCGGCGCCCTGCTCGGCCACCACGTCCACGAACACCGCGTCCACCGCGGACACCACGAGGACCACCCCCGCGACCGCTAGGGCCCCCGCGTGCGGGGGCCGGTCGGCCGCTAGCGGAGGGCCTTGGCCCAGCTGCCCGTCAGGGCGTACTTCTCAAGTGCCGTGACGTCGTGGTACTTCGGGGACGCGATGCCCGACTGCCGCAGCGCCGCCTGCTCGGAGGCCTGCGCGGAGCCGGGTTCGGCCAGCCGCCAGTCGGGCTGGTTCGAGTTGGGCACGATCTCGTCGAACCAGATCAGGGCGTTGATGCCGTCCGCCTTGGCTGCGGTGAGCGCCGACGCGAGCCACTTGCCCTTGTCGGCGGTGCGCAGACCGGTGGCGGTCTCCGCGAGGACGGCCGGACGCCCCCCGTCGAACTTCCGCAAGGCGTTGAGCATCGGCTTGTACCGGTACCGGTCTCCCGGGCACCAGGCGGCAGTTGTGCACCAGTCGTAGGCGTCGACGCCCACGTAGTTGACGTAAGCGCTCCCCGGCCAGGCCGACTTCAGCGGGGCGGTGGTGCCGGAGTACCCCACGGTCCACACGAAGAGCGGATTGACCCCCGCGTACTGCCGGAAGATGCGGAACACCCTGCGCCACGCGCCGTACATGGCGTTCGGGGTGTTGCCCGGCTGGCCCAGGCTGTAGGACTCCCACCCGGTGTTGAACTCCGCGAACGGGCGGAAGTAGAACGGATGGCCGTAGGCGGCAAGGGACTTCGCCATGGAGACGATCTGCGCGTCCTGCTCGCCGTCCTTGATCTGCGCCAGGCTTCCCTGCGGCGACCAGGCGATCATCGGCACGGCCCCGGCCGCGCGCGCCGCCGCCATCTTGGACACCGAAACGGTGGAGGCGCTCTGGGGGACGAACCAGGAGTCGATGGCCGGGGGGAGCCCGACGTAGTCACCGGTGGCGGCGTCCGCCGAGACGCTTCCGGCCTCGATGCCCCACATGACGGGCCTGACCGGCTTGGGGTGCTTGTGGTGCTTGGGGTGCTTGGCGGCCGGGGCGGCGTCCGCCGCGGGCGCCAGAACGGTCGTGGCCGCTATGGAAGCCATCGAGGCGACAAGTGCCGCCCCGACCAAGGCTCTCTTTCTTCTCACACATACCTCGTACTGGTCGTGACAAGCCCAACAGGCCAGGGGAGAGCGCCGGATCAGCGCCATGGCGGTGTGCTCACCGCGATGAGATCGGCTGCGGCGCGGTCGTCACGACCGGGCGCCGGAACATCTGGAGCCGGTACGTACCCGGACACCGACGTGCATGAAGACCCCCCTCGGTTGGTGCTGCGTCAACATACTCGATAAGGCACCATGGACGGAGGGGCCCTGGAGAAGACGTCCTGACCCGAGGAAACCGGGACCCGTGTTCCACCGACTGTCCGGCCTGCGTGGTCCGGCCGTCGTGCGGCGGACGGCCTCCACGTGCCGCCGGATGGTTCGCGACGGCGGGATCGACTGGGAGCGCCTGTCCCTGCTGTACATCGTGGTGGTCACCGTCCTGGACCTGCTGAGCCCGGTCGACGTCCTGCTGAACCGGCTGCTGGTCGCCGCGCCCGTGCTGGCCGCCGCCACCTGGCCCGTCGCCGGCCCCCGCGACCCCGTCGACCGCCTGCGCACCCATCTGCCGGCGTACACCGCGGGCTCGCTGGACGACGACGCGGCAGCGCTCGCCGCCACCCGGGGCCCGCTTGCGCACCGACTCGCCCGCCCGTGTGCCGCCATCGGGGTCATCGACGCGCCACGGCCGACCGGCCTCCCCGGCCGCGGCGGGTGCGTGGGCGATGTTCACGGTGTCGCTCACGAGCCGGAGGTGCCGCATGGCAGGGCGGAGCCGGGACGATCGCCTGCCCCCGGCAGGGCCAGGGCGCCGCGACCGCGGTTCGCGTCGGCCGCGGTGGAGGGCCGCCGTCGCCTGGCTCGCAGCGTGTCTGTCGGCGGGTGCCGCCTTCACGGCGCCGGCCGCCACTGCCGTCACGGCCCGGCCGCAGCCGGTGCCGCCGCTGTCCGACGCGTGGGTGCGGCGGGAGCTGCGGACGATGGTGCGCGACGCCGGGTTCGTCAGCGCCGCGGTGCTGGTGCGCGACGGCGGCAGACGCTTCGAGGCCGCGGCGGGCGAGGCGGAGCCTGGCTCGGGGCGTCCCGCGCCCGGCGACGGCTTCATCCGCGCCGCGAGCGCCACGAAGAGCTTCACGGCCACGGTGGTGCTGCAACTGGTCGCCGAACACCGGCTGTCGCTACGGGACCCGGTCGAGCGCTGGCTGCCCGGTGTGGTGGCCGGGCACGGCAACGACGGCCGGGCGGTCACCGTCGGCAACCTCCTGCAGCACACCAGCGGTCTGTACGACTTCGCCCGGGACTTCCCCGACTCCGCGGCGGCGTTCGAGCGGCGCCGCTTCCAGCACCTGACCGCCCGACAGCTGGTCGGTGCGGCGATGAGGCACCGCCCGGAGTTCCGGCCGGCCGCCGCCGGAGAACCGCGGCCCCGGTGGGACTACTCCAACACCAACTACCTCGTCCTCGGGCTCATCATCGACAAGGTCACCGGCCGCGGCTGGCGCAGCGAGGTGCGCGACCGCGTCATCCGGCCGCTGCGCCTGCGCGACACCTACCTCCCGGGTGACGACACCGGCCTGAGAACGCCGTTCGCCCACACCTACCAGCGCTTCCCCGACGCGCCCGGCTGGGTCGACACCACCGTGCGCACGATGGGGTGGGCGGGGGCCGCGGGGGAACTGGTGACCACCCCGCACGACCTGGACCGGTTCCTCACCGCCCTGCTCACCGGCCGTCTGCTGCCGCCCGCCCAGCTGGCCGCGATGCGCCGCACGGTGCCCATCTCGCAGACCCTGCAACGGTTCTGGCCCGGGGCCGGATACGGCCTGGGCATCCTGCGCCAGCCCCTGTCCTGCGGCGGCTACCGGTGGGGGCACCCCGGCGACGTCGAGGGCACCATGGTCAGGTCCGGCTACAGCACCGACGCGCGGCGCGGCCTGGTCCTCACCGCCGACGGCACCTCCTCCGACGAGAAGAAGCTGGCCGCGGCCGAACGCGCGGTGCAGCGCTTCGCCGACCGGGTGCTCTGCCGCCGCGGCGGCGATCAGGCGGCCCAGGCGGTGACCTCGACCGGGTCGCCCACGGCCACCCGGCCGGGCCGTACGACCGCGGCCTTGGCGCCGAAGCTGACGCCGCCCCCGAGGCCGGGTTCGCGACGGTAGGCGGCGAGGGAGCGGATGGGCTCGGGCCCCGTCCTGCGGCCGGTGAGCTGGTCGACCATCGGCACGCTGCACCGTATCGCCCGTGTCGCGTAGGCGAGTTCGGCGCCGCCCGCCGTCATCCGGCGGAAGCGGTCCTCGGTGTGCGGCTCGGCGCAGCCCGCCAGCACGATGTTGGGGCGGAAGCGGTCCATGGGCACCGGATCGGCGCCCTGCTGCGTGATGCGGCGGTTGAGGCCGTCCAGTGAGGCCAGGGAGGTCACCAGAACTGCGTGGGCGTCGGCGAAGCCCACCTTGCCCGGCGTCTCGCCCCAGCCGTCCCGGTCGAACCCCGGCGGTACCCGGACCAGCCGCGACCCCGCCCCCATCACCTCGGAGAACCACTCGGCCGCCGTGTCGCCCTGGTCGGCGGCATCGCCCAGGGGGCGACCGAACATGCTCACCGGGCGGCGCGCGGCGTGCGGATCGACGTCCACCCGAAGGTCCGGGAACCCCGGGGCGGACAGGGCGAGCACTGCGCCGTCGTCCAGGACGCGGGCGTGGATCGCGGCCATCGCGGGGTGCTTGCGCTGGCTGCGGAAGGAGCCCTCCTCGGCGTCCACGACCATGAACGTGCGATCGTGCGCCAGCCCCATGTGGCCGACGTCGGCGGCGTCCACCGCCACTGCGGCGCAGCCCTTGACCGGGTAGTAGGCCAGCGCGTGAACCGTCATCCCCATGGCGTTGATCGTATCGCCGTACCGGCGTCAGCCGCTCGGCAGATCCTCGACGGTGATGGGAAGCCCGCACACCCGCAGGCCCGTCGCGTGGTGGGTCTCCTTCACCGCTCCGGTCCCGTCGCGCAACCCGGGCGGCCGCCCGCGAAGTCCGCCGGGAGGGCACGCCGCAGGGCGCGCCGGACACCGCGGGGTGCGGCCAGCGCCGGGACGGTCACCACCGGGCAGCGCGCCCGGGCCAGGACGCGGCGCCGGGTCCGGCCGAGCAGTGCCCGCCCCGGCAGTCCGCGCCCGCCCGCGCCGATCACCAGGATGTCGTCCTCCCGGTTCGCCACGGCGCACAACGCGTATGCGGCCGGGGCGCGTGCCGTCAGCCGTTCGACGCGCAGGCCGCGCGGCACTCCGCCGAAGAGGGAGTCGAAGGCCGCCGCGAGCCGCTGCGCCGCCTGCCGCTCCCACATCCTGACCAGCGGCGGGTAGGGCGCCTGGCGGTAGGCGGCCTCGCCCTGCGGCGGGGACCAGGCGACCACGGCCACCACCGTCCTGCCCAGAGCGCCCGCCAGCTCGCAGCCCCGGCGAAGCGCCGCCAGGCTGCTCCAGGAGCCGCTGACGCCGATGACGACCCGGCGTGCTTCCGGCTCGCCGGTCGCGGGCGCCGGTTCGGCGGCATCGCGCAGCGCCGGTACGGTTCCGCGTCCGCCGCCGGTCCCGTGGCGGATCACCAGGGCGCCGCAGGCGATCCCGATGAAGCCCAGCGTCATGGATGCGATGATCATGCCGGTCATGGCATGAGCATGCGCTTCCCGAAGGTCCTGTCGACAGTGGCAGCACTGCCGTTGAAGGGCAAGATCCTGCCAACTACCCTGAGCGCATGCTGCGGAGCGTCGCGGCCGTCCTGGTGGACGGCGTCGCCCCCTTCGAACTCGGTGTGCTCTGCGAGGTCTTCGGCGTCGACCGGAGCGAGGACGGCGTGCCCCCGATGGAGTTCCGCGTGTGCGCCGAGCGGCCCGGGCAGGCCCTGCGCGCCGAGGGCGGTATGTCGATCACCGCCGGCTCGGGGCTGGACGCGCTGGACGGCGCGGACCTGGTGGCGGTGCCCGCGTGCGACGTCAGGGACGAGTACCCGCCCGCCGTCCTCGACGCCCTGCGCCGTGCGGCGGCCCGGGGCGCCACGTTGCTGTCGGTGTGCACCGGGGCGTTCCCCCTCGGTGCGGCCGGTCTGCTCGACGGGCGGCCGTGCACCACGCACTGGCGCAACTCGGCCGAACTCGCCCACCGTTTCCCGGCGGCACGGGTCGATCCCGACGTCCTCTTCGTCGACGACGGCACCATCGTCACCAGCGCCGGAACGGCAGCCGGCATCGACGCCTGCCTGCATGTCATCCGCCGTGAGCTGGGTTCCGGCCCCGCCACGGCCATCGCACGCCGCATGGTCGTACCGGCCCAACGGGAGGGCGGGCAGCGGCAGTTCGTGACACCGGCGATGCCCGCGCACGGTGGCGACGGCCTGCAGCCGCTGCTCACCTGGGTGCTCGACAACCTCGGCGGCGAGCACACCGTCGCAGCTCTGGCCCGCCGGGCTCGGATGTCGGAACGGACCTTCGCCCGCCGCTTCGCCGCCCAGACCGGTACCACGCCGCACCGGTGGCTGACCGTGCAACGCGTGCTGCACGCGCGCCGCCTGCTGGAGTCGACCCCGCTCGGCGTCGACGAGATCGCCCGCGACTGCGGCTTCGGCAGCGCGGCCCTGCTGCGCCACCACTTCCGGGCCGTCGTCGGGGTCACGCCCACCCGTTACCGGCAGAGCTTCGCCCACCGGCCCGCGGAGGGCGCCGCCGTGCCGTGAGCGCCGGACGGCGGCCGGGCCCCGGTGCGGCGGGATGGGCCGGGGCCGGGCCGCCGTCGGCGGTGGGGCGGGCTGTCAGTAGCGGACCGTGCCCGGCCGGTGCGCCTGCGGCCGCGTCGCGTGCGGGGCGCGGGCGAACCCGCCGCCGGGCGTCATCGAGAACGAGCCGTTCTGCAGCGGTCCCGGCGTGTAGCCGCCGCTGGTGAGGGCCTGGGGACTCGTCGCGTCGAAGGGCTGGCCGTCCACCGTGACGCCGGAGAAGTCCAGTTGACCGAAGGACGGATAGCTCTGGGTGGGCGACTCGATGACCGCTTCGGCGCTGGCGTTCTGCGCGCCGAGGTTCTGGTCGACGTGTTCGGTCCAGCCCTTGGTGTTGTCGGTCAGGGTGAGCGTGTAGCTGCCGCCGCCGTTGGAGACGACGCCGGCGGTGATGCTGTCGCCCTCGTCGACCGGGTCGTTCCAGTAGACGGGGGCCGCCGGGTACATCTCGTACCAGGCGGACAGGACCGGTGAGCCGCTGGAGCAGTCGGTCTGCACGCCGGTCTGCTCGACGGTCTGGGAGCCGTAGCCGTCGAGGCCGACCCAGGGGGCGAACAGGTCGTCGGTGGTGTTGCAGGTGACGTGCGGCTCGGTCCACGAGCCGCTGATGGTGGAGAAGCCGCCCTGGGCGACGTAGCCGCCCCAGTTGCTGTCCTGGAAGTGCCGGGCCTGCGGGGCGAAGCCGCCGGAGGCGGCGACGGAGGAGCCGGCGCTCACCGGGACCAGCGCGGCCGCCGTCAGCAGCAGTCCGGCGGCGGTGGCCTTGCCCTTGGCGATGGTGCGTCTGGTGCCTATGCACGTGCCCATGAAGGGGTCTCCTGTGGGGGGAGGAGGGATGGGGCGTCGAACCGGGCTTCATCGTGAGTCGGGCCCCAGACCGCCTCAAGGGGACGGGTCCGGCCGGAAGACGACATGGCGGGAACATGACATGATGCCAACGGGCGGGCGGGCGTGACCGGTTCCGCGCGGGCGCGCAGCACAACGCGCCCCCGTCCGGAGGTGAAGGGGGTCGGGCCGGTGCCGGACATCTCTCTCACGGCCGGGGGCGGCCCCCGCGGCCTCACGGGCGGCCTGCTGGAAGGGCTCGGCCTGACCGAGTGGGAACAGGCTGCGTACTTACGGCTGTTGGCCGTCCCCCGCCGCACCACGCCCGGGCTCGCCGACGATCTGGGGGTGACCACCGAGCGCGCGGAGCGGCTCCTCGCCGCGCTCACCGCTAGCGGCCTGGTGCGCCGGCGCACCTCGGTGCCCGTGCAGTGGTCCGCCGTCGCGCCGGACGTCGCCGTGGAGGCGCTGGTGCTGCGGCGCGAGGCGGAACTCCTGCGCGTGCGCGGCCGTCTCGGCGAGCTGATGCGGGCCTACCGGCGCGGCCACGAGCCGCAGGCCGGCGACCTGGTCGAGGTGGTCACCGGCGAGCAGGCCATCGCCGAACGCTGGCGGCAGCTTCAGGACGGAGCCCGGCACAGCCTGCTGGTCTTCGACAAGCCCCCGCACATCGCGCGCGCCGACGCGGCGCTGGAGCGCACGCTCGTCGAGCGCGGCGTGCGGATCCGGGCGGTCTACGAGGCCGGCTCGGTCAGCGCCCCGGGGCGGCTGGCCGAGATCCGCGACGCCGTGGCGGCCGGCGAGGAGGCGCGCGTCCTGCCCGAACTGCCGTGCAAGCTGGTCGTGGTGGACGACCGCTGGGCGATGCTGCCGGTGGCCTCCGGCTCCGAGCTGAACGCGGCGCTGCTGGTGCGCGCCTCCTCGCTGCTGGACGCGCTCACCGGGATGTTCACCGCGTACTGGCACCGGGCCGTGCGCGTCCCCGACGCGCGCGGGCCCGCCGACGCGGCCGTGAACCGCCACACGGAGCTGCTCACACTGCTGTCGGCCGGGTTCACCGACGACAGCATCGCGCGGCAGTTGGGGGTCTCCCCGCGTACCGTGCAGCGCTGGGTGCGCGAGGTGATGGACACGCTCGGCGCCCGCACCCGGTTCCAGGCCGGCATCCAGGCCGCCCGCGCCGGACTGCTGTGACGCCGCCTGCCGTGGGCGTGCGGTGCGGCGCCCCCGCGAACCGGTCCGCCCGGCCGCCTCAGCCGAGGGCCCGGTCGAGGTTGAA
>CAYNNX010000269.1:0-3596 GCA_964398515.1 uncultured Streptantibioticus sp.
ACGCCTTCTCGCCCATGGAGGTCGTCAACGGCGCGGCGCGCACGGGGATGCCGATCCGGGAGTGGCTCACAGCGGCGAAGGAGGCAGGACTCGACACCATCCCCGGCACCGCGGCCGAGATCCTCGACGACGAGGTCCGCTGGGTGCTCACCAAGGGCAAGCTGCCGACGGCGACGTGGGTGGAGGTGGTCACGACGGCGCACTCCCTCGGCATCCGCTCCTCCTCGACGATGATGTACGGCCATGTGGACCAGCCTCGGCACTGGCTGGGCCACCTGCGGCTGCTCGCCCGGATCCAGCAGGCCGCGTTGGATTCCGGGCGGCAAGGCTTCACCGAGTTCGTCACGCTGCCGTTCATCCACACCAACGCGCCGGTGTACCTGGCGGGCATCGCCCGGCCCGGCCCGACGCACCGCGACAACCGCGCGGTCACCGCGATGGCCCGGCTGCTGCTGCACCCGCACATCCGCAACATCCAGACCAGCTGGGTGAAGCTGGGCACCGAAGGGGCGGCGGAGATGCTCCGCTCGGGCGCCAACGACCTGGGCGGCACCCTGATGGAGGAGACCATCTCGCGCATGGCCGGCTCCCGCTACGGCTCCTACCGGTCGATCCGCGACCTGGTGGCGATCGCCGAGGCCGCCGGACGCCCGGCCCGGCAGCGGGACACCCTGTACGGCGAGGTCCCGGCCGAGCGGCAGGCCGTCGGACGGTCCTTCGACGGCCGCCTGCCCGAGCTGCTGCCCGTTCTGGACTGATTGGCACCCGTTGTCCTGAATGAAGGCATGTCCAGCACATGTCCACTTCGACTACAGTGCTCCGGCGGACCGGAGGGGAGGGGTCACGTGACCGGCATATGGGGGCGGGCGGAGCAGCAGGACTTCCGGAGCAGGGTCCGGGGCTGTCTGCTGGGCGGCGCGATCGGCGACGCCCTGGGCGCGGGGATCGAGTTCGACTCGCTGGAGTCGATCCGCCGCACCTACGGCGAGCAGGGGGTGACCGACTACGTTCCCGCCTTCGGGCGGCGCGGTGCGATCACCGACGACACCCAGATGACGATGTTCACCGTCGAGGGCCTGATCCGGGCGCACGTGCGGCGGGACGGCGGGAACTGGCACCCGCCGACCGACGTGCACCGCGCGTACCTGCGCTGGGCCGCGACGCAGAAGGAATGGGGGCCGGACGAGCGCAAGAGGGACCAGGGCTGGCTCGCCCGCGAGGAGTGGCTCTACTCCAGGCGCGCCCCCGGCAATGCCTGCCTGTCCGGGCTCGCCGACGAGCGCATGGGAACCCTCGCCGAGCCCAAGAACCCCGGGTCCAAGGGGTGCGGCTCGGTGATGCGGTCGGCGCCCTTCGGGCTGCTGGTCGGCTGGGAGCCCGAACTGGTCTTCCAGATCGCCGTCGAATGCGCGGTACAGACCCACGGCCACCCCACCGGATACCTGGCCGCCGGCGCCTTCGCGCTGATCGTGCACACCCTCGCGCGCGGCGAACCCCTCGACGCCGCCGTCCAGCACGCCCTGGCCCACCTGTCCGGGCGCCCCGGCCACGAGGAGACCACCGAGGCCCTGCAGCGCGCGCTCGGCGCCGTACGGCAGGGGCTGCCGACGCCGGAGCGGGTCGAGTCGCTGGGCCAGGGGTGGACCGCGGAGGAGGCGCTGTCGATCGGCGTGTACTGCGCGCTGGTGGCCGAGGACGTGCGCCGCGGGCTGCTGCTGGCGGTCAACCACGGCGGCGACAGCGACTCCACCGGTTCCATCTGCGGCAACCTGCTGGGTGCGCAGCACGGGGAGACCGCGTTGCCGCCCGCATGGCTGGTGGAGCTCGAAGGGCGCGGCCCGCTCCTGCAACTCGCCGACGACTTCGCGATGGAGATGACCCAGGCATCGGCGCTGCACACCCCGGGCGCCTCCGTGGCGGCGTGGCTGGATCGCTACCCGGACGCGTGACGCGGGCGGCCGTGCCGGGCCTGCCCAGGAAAGGGGCGAGCCCCCTCGGCCAGGACGGCGACCAGTCGAGAGGGCTCAGGAAGGGTTCAACGAACGGTTCTGCCGTGGCTCAGTGGATCAGCCGATGTCGTAGACGCCGGCGTCCACATCGGAGACGAAGGCCGTCCATGCCTCAGGGGAGAAGGTGAGCGACGGACCCTGGGGGTCCTTGGAGTCGCGCACCGCCACCGTACAAGAGGCCGGGGAGGCCACCTCTACGCAGGCGCCGTTACCGCCCGACCACGACGACTTCTTCCATGTGTGCGAGCTGCCCAGCTTGATTCCCATGTTCCGCTCCGGTGTGTGCGAGAGGCCCTGTGCGCCCTGTGCGCCAACGCGTGGACCGCGTGGACCTGAGGACGAGATCGACGCTACCCGTCAACATCACCGGGCGGGACGGCCGTTCACTCGACCGGATGGCATATTGCTTGCGACTCTTCCGTGCACCTCAGTCACAGGCGTACTATGCCGCGCCCTGTAGTCAGGGGTGTCCTCAGGAGTACTCGTCCACCACATCGCTGATGAACTGACGCGTCTGCTCCGCGCTCAGGGCCTGCGCCCGCAGGTGCTCGTACATGATGCTGTAGGTGTGCACGTCGCTGTCCTTCTCCAGGTACAGGTCGCTCGTGACCCCTTCGAGGTAGACGACGCTCGCGTCCGTCGCGTCGGCGAACTCCAGGATCGTGAACTGCCCGTTGAGGCCCGCATGCGCCCCTGCGTCGAATGCCAGCAACTGCACGGTGACGTTCGGCATGCTGCTCAACTCGAGGAGGTGGACGAGCTGTTCACGCATGATCTCGTTGTTGCCGACCACGCGCCGCAGCGCGGCCTCGTCGATGACGGCCCACATGCGCAGCGGGCGGTCGGGCTCGGTGATGCGCTCCTGGCGCCGCATCCGGACGCTGACCCGCTTCTCCACCTGCTCACGCGGGGCCTCGGGCAGGTTCCCGGCGATGACCGCCTCGGCGTAGTTCTTGGTCTGGAGCAGCCCGGGGACGATCTGCGGCTCGTAGACCCGCAGGGACGCCGCGTCCGTCTCCAGGCCGATGTAGATGCTGTACGGGACGTCGCCGAACGCGTGCCACCAGCCCTGCTGCCGGGACTCCTTGGCCATCTGCATGAGTGAGTCCACGATGCGCACGTCCTCGACCCCGTACACCCCGCACAGATCGCGGACATCGCGCTGGCTGATGCTGCGGCGGCCGTTCTCCAGCCGGCTGATCTTGGACTGCGAGACCAGCAGCCGGGCGGCGACCTCCTCGGCCGTCATCCCCTTGAGCTCGCGCAGCTTACGCAGTTCCGAACCCAATCGGCGCCGTCTGACAGTGGGGTTGACGCTGGACGCCACAGGAACCGCACCTCCGACCACGGACCGCTTCTTGTACTACCGGTGTACTACGGGTCAGCAGCCTCCCACTATCGGTCATCGTCCCGCTGGCGAATGGCCGCAATCGTCCGGGGAATGCGTGCGGGGTGGCGGACCGGGGGGCGGCGTCCGTCTACCTCCCGGCCGACGACCGCCGCGAGATCGAGGCCACCGCCTCGAAGATCACCGTGCCAGGGGACCGAGATCCCGAGAGGCTGGAGCAGATGTCCGGCCGCTGAGCC
>CAYNNX010000269.1:3606-5317 GCA_964398515.1 uncultured Streptantibioticus sp.
CTTCGAGGTGCCGGCCCCGGGCGCCTGCGGCCCCACCCGGGGGGCGTTCGGGGGGGGGGGGGCCGCCGCGCCCCCACCCGCCCCCCCCCCCCCCCACGCCTTGGCGGCTCCCGTACCGGGTCTCGGGGACGGATGCGGGCCTGTGCGGCCCGCGGTGGTACTGCCTTCGGTACGGCTCTCGGCGGCGCCCGTCAGCGCACCCCGGCCCTGGCCATGCCGCGGGCCGCACCGCGCGGCTGGCCGGGCGCCCTGCGCGGCGAGACCGCCACGCCGTTCTGGACGTCCATCACCGCGTGCGCCACCAGGCCGCCCATCGGGTCGTACCTGATGAGGTCCCGCAGGCGCGACCGCGAGGACCGGCCCTCGTTGCCCGGATAGAGATGCTTGCCGAGCCCCACCGCGTGGGCGAGTGCGGCCAGCGCGGCGGTCCGCGGGTCCGGCGGTACGCCGGTGCGGATCGCGCTGTCCAGCCGTGCCCTGATCTCACGGCTGACCGCGGTGTCGGTCGCCTGGTAGCGGGTGGTCGGCAGCACCCCGCACATCTGGCCCGACACGGCGTGCACCATGCGGCACCGTTCGAGATGCGCGAGATACGTCTGGCGCAGCCCCAGCCGGGGCCCGCCGATCCAGTGGACCGCGCGCACCGGGCTGCCGCGCCTGCGCAGCAGTTCGAGAGCGCTGTCCAGAGTCGGATCACCTGTCGGCCGTGGGTGCACCACGGCGATACGATCCCCGTCCGGGGCTATCCGTCCCGCCAAGGCCAGCTCCACGAGCTGGGCCCCGGCAAGGCCAAGGTCGAGCGACTGCGGCTGCGCCGTGGTCCCTGTGGTCGGGTCCAGGGCGAGCAGCAATAGCTCCTCCGGAATTGTTCTGCGGCTCCTGCCCATCCATGCCTCCCCGCGTGGATGAATGACAGGGTGACGCCTCTCACACCGATGTGTCGAGAGCGCCTTTGCCATATCGGCGGGAACCGACAGGTATGTCGTTCTCGTCTAGCGGGGTGGGCGAGGTGTCGTGGAACGCTTTCCGGAGGCCAGGAGGCACCGGCAGGGCCGGCGGCATCGGTGTCGTCGAAGCTGTCGGCGGGTCTGGCGCGGGCGGCACGGCGGGCACAGGACACTGGGATACGGGCAGCGGGGCGTCGCGCGAGACGCCCCGCCTGATGTGTACGGGAGGTTTGGGTGGCGGGCGATTCCCCCGGCAGGGCGGAACAGCAGGAGTCGTCGGGGGAGACGACCGAACGGGCGGGCCGGTCGACGGATCCGCGTCTCGCGGTACGCCGCGAGACGGCGGCGGTCGCCACCGCGGAGGCGGACCCCGAGGCCCGCGCACACCCTGTGGACGACGCCGAATCTACGTCGGACGACGTATCGGCACCGGACACGCCGCTCGCCGGAGGTACGAGCACGGCTACGCCGCGTTCCGGCGCCGCCGCGCAGGTGGCCCCGGCTGCGCCCGCGGAGGAATCTGCGGAGGAACCCTCGGATGAGGTGGAGGGCGAGGGCCGGGAGGCGGGAGCGGAGACCGGATCGGCGGTCGAGGAGGCGGCCGGTTCCGCGGCCGCCGAGTCCCGGGATGCGCAGCGCAATCTCGCCGGAACGAAGCCTGCGAAGGGCGAGCCGGCCGAGGCGGAGGATGCGGAGGCGGCGGACACGGCGACCGCCGAGGGCGAGCCGGCCGACTCCGGGCGCGCGAAGGCCGGGGCTGAGGC
>CAYNNX010000269.1:5417-7344 GCA_964398515.1 uncultured Streptantibioticus sp.
GCGAAGCCGTCCGCGAAGCCGTCCGCGGAGTCGGCCGCCGCCGGGCAGGGGTACTCGCCCGAGAAGACCAAGCAGCAGCCGCTGCCCCCGCCGCCCGGTGAGCCGTTGAGGTTGCTCGCCGAGCTGACCAACACCCCGCCGCCGCCGGAGACGTTGCTGCGGACCCTCGTGCGGCGGGTGAAGATCTGGACGCCGCTCGTCGTCCTGCTCGTGATCGTCTACTGCGTGGTGCAGATGCTGCGCCCGCTGCCCGCTCCCTCCCTGAGGCTGACGAGCGCGCCCACGTTCACGTTCCCCGGCGGCCCGCTGACTCCGACGTGGCCGAGCCAGGGCCAGGCGGCGGTCTCGGTCGACGGGCTCGGTTCCATCGGCACGTTCGGGGCGCAGAATCCCGCGCCGACGGCCAGCATGGCCAAGACGATGACGGCGTACATCGTGCTGCGGGACCACCCGCTGGCCGGCAACGACAACGGTCAGACCATCGCCATCGACGACGAGGCCGACAGGGAGGCCAAGAACCGCGACGAGTCGACCGTGCCCGTACACAAGGGGCAGCAGTTCACCGAGCGGCAGATGCTGGAGATGCTGTTGATCCCCTCCGGGAACAACATCGCACGGCTGCTGGGGCGTTGGGACGCGCAGACCGACGACGCGTTCGTGAAGAAGATGAACGCGACGGCCCAGCAGCTGGGGATGGCCAGCACCACCTACACCGACCCCAGCGGCCTGGACGCCGGCACCCGCAGCACGGCCGTGGACCAGGTGAAGCTGGCCCGGGCCGCGATGCAGGACAAGACGTTCCGGCAGGTGGTGGCCATGCCGAACGCCGCGATCCCCGGCATTCCGAAGATCTACAACAACAACCACCTCCTGAGCACGGTCCCGGGCGTGCTCGGCATCAAGACGGGGTCCAGCACCCCGGCCGGCGGCAACCTGATGTGGGCCGCGCAGCGGACCGTCGACGGCAAACCGCAGCTCATCCTGGGCGTGGTGATGGGCCAGCAGAGCGGGTACTCGCCCGACGCCAGCCTGGAGAAGGCGCTCGGCGCCAGCAAGAAGCTCATCACCGACGTGCAGAACGCTCTGACGTCCGCGGTCGTGGTGAAGAAGGGCCAGATCGTGGGCTATGTCGACGACGGGCTCGGCGGGCAGACCCCGGTGCTGGCCGGCGAGGATCTCACGGCGATCGGCTGGCCCGGCATGCAGGCCCGGCTGACGCTCTCCGCGGACGGCAAGGGCGTCCCGCACAACGCGAAGGCGGGCACCGCGGTCGGCACGCTCAGCTTCGGATCGGGCTCGGGGCAGACGGTGGTCCCGGTCGTCCTGCAGACCGCGCTGGCCGAGCCCGGCATCGGTGCCAAGCTCACCCGGCTGGGCTGAGCCGCAGGCTGTCCGTCGGGAGAGGCGATAGAGGCGATAGAGCCGGTAGCGAAGGAGCCGCGGTCCACCACTCGGTGGACCGCGGCTCCTCGCATGTGGGCGACGGGCGGGCGGGTTGTGCCCAGCCGGTGGACAACCCGCGGTTGTTCGGCAGCGATAGCGTAGCGTCCGGTAGCGGCGGACCCGCGCCGCGGTCGAGCTGTCCAGAGCCTCGGCGCCCTCGGCGCCCTCACCCTCGACGAGTACCGGCTCCAGGCGCTTGGCCAGGACCTTGCCGAGTTCGACACCCCACTGGTCGAAGGAGTCGATGTCCCAGATCGCGCCCTGGACGAACACCTTGTGCTCGTAGAGGGCGACCAACTGCCCCAGGACCGAGGGGGTGAGCTCCTCGGCCAGGATGGTGGTCGTCGGGTGGTTGCCGCGGAACGTCTTGTGCGGGACGAGCTCGGCCGGCACGCCCTCGGCGGCGACCTCCTCGGGGGTCTTGCCGAACGCCAGGGCCTGCGTCTGGGCGAAGAAGTTGGCCATCAACAGATCGTGGTGGCCG
>CAYNNX010000269.1:7354-10161 GCA_964398515.1 uncultured Streptantibioticus sp.
GCCCAGTTCGTCGACGGGCCGGGCGAAGCCGATGAAGTCGGCCGGGATCATCTTCGTGCCCTGGTGCAGCAACTGGAAGTACGCGTGCTGCCCGTTGGTGCCGGGCGTGCCCCACACCACCGGACCGGTCTGCCAGGAGACCGGCTCGCCCTGCCGGGTCACCGACTTGCCGTTGGACTCCATGTCCAGCTGCTGGAGATAGGCCGTGAACCGGGACAGGTAGTGGCTGTACGGCAGGACCGCGTGCGACTGGGCGTCCCAGAAGTTGCCGTACCACACGCCCAGCAGGCCCAGCAGCAGCGGCGCGTTCTCCTCCGGCGGGGCCGTGCAGAAGTGCTCGTCGACGAGGTGGAAGCCGGCCAGCATCTCGCGGAACTGCTCCGCCCCGATGGCGATCATCAGGGAGAGGCCGATCGCCGAGGGGAAGGAGTAGCGGCCGCCGACCCAGTCCCAGAACTCGAACATGTTGTCCGGGTGGATGCCGAACTCGGTGACCTTCTCGGCGTTGGTGGACAGCGCCACGAAGTGCTTGGCGACCGCGGCCTCGTCGCCGCCGAGCCCGTTGAGCAGCCAGGTGCGGGCGGAGACGGCGTTGGTGATGGTCTCCACGGTGGTGAAGGTCTTCGAGGCGATGATGAACAGCGTCTCTGCCGGGTCCAGGCCGCGCAGCGCCTCGTGCAGGTCGGCGCCGTCGACGTTGGAGACGAACCGGAAGTCCAACTCCCGCATGGTGTAGGGGCGCAGGACCTCGTAGGCCATCGCCGGGCCCAGGTCGGAGCCGCCGATGCCGATGTTCACAACGGTCTTGATGCGCTTGCCGGTGTGGCCCTTCCAGTCGCCGGAGCGGACCCGGTCGGCGCAGACCTGCATCTTGTAGAGCGTCGCGTGCACCATCGGTACGACGTTGTGGCCGTCGACCTCGACCACGACGTCGCGCGGGGCACGCAGCGCGGTGTGGAGGACGGCGCGGTTCTCGGTGGTGTTGATCTTCTTCCCGCGGAACATCGCGTCCCGCAGCTCGGCCACCCCGCGCACCTCGGCCAGTTCGCGCAGCAGTGCCAGGGTCTCGTCGGTCACAAGGTGCTTGGAGTAGTCGATGTGCAGGTCCCCGACTTCCAGGGTGTAGCGGGCACCGCGCTCGGGGTCCTTGGCGAACAGCTCCCGCAGATGCACCTCCGCGAGCTGCTGCCGGTGTTTTCCGAGCGCCTCCCACTGCGGCAGCCGGTCCAGCCGGGCGGAGGGGGTCCCGCCGCTGGGCTGGGCGTGGTCTGCGGTGGTCTCGGACATCGTTCGCTCCTCGTGGTTCGATCGGCCGGCCGGGCCGGTGAGGTTGTGCGGAGGCCGTCACCGGCCACCCTACGTCCGTCGACGAAACGGGACGGAACCGGCGGCGGCGCGTTGGCCCGCCGTTCATCGCGATGTCAGCGCCGCATCGCCGCATCGTGAAGCCGCATCATGGACACATAGGGCCGATCCGGAAGGCCGGAGGCTGAGCGGTATGACGTTCGTCCAGATCATCGAGTACGAGACCACTCGCGGCGAGGACGCCGAAGGCGTCCTGGACAAGTGGATCCAGGCCACCGAGGGCAGGCGCACCGCGACCCACGAGCTGCACACGCGGGATCGTGACAACCCGTCGCGCTATGTGGACATCGTGGAGTTCCCCTCGTACGAGCAGGCCATGCGCAACAGCGACCTGCCCGAGACCCGGCGCATCGCCGAGCAGCTGCGCTCGATGTGCGTCAGTGAACCCCGCTTCCTCAACCTGGAGGTCCTGCGCGACGAACAGCTGTGACCACCGTCGCTAGGCGGCTCCCTCCTCGTCGGTCTCCTCGGACCCGGCGGGCTCCCCGGATGCCGCGGCCTCCGCGGACCCGGCGGGCTCTCCGGCGGCCTGACCGGCCAGGAGGTCCAGGATCGGCTGCCCGTACTTCGCCAGCTTGCTCTCGCCGATGCCGCTCAGCGCGCCGAGCTCGGCCAGGCTCGACGGTGAGGCGACCGCGATCTCCCGCAGCGTCGCGTCGTGGAAGACGACGTACGCGGGCACGCCCTGCTCCTTGGCCGTGGCGGCGCGCCAGGCGCGCAGCAGCTCGAAGACGGGCACCGCCTCCTCGGGCAGGTCCACCTGGGCCGCGGCACGGTGCTGCCCCGGCACCTTCGCGGGGCGGGCCGCCCGCTGCGGGTCGCGCCGCAACGCCACCGTGCGGCCCCGGAAGAGCACCTCCTCGCTGCCCTGGGTGAGCGTGAGCACGCCGTAGTCGCCCTTGACCGCGAGCAGGCGCTCGGCCAGAAGCTGACGGGCCACGCTGCTCCACTCCGCCTCGCAGAGCTCGGTGCCCGCGGCGAACACCTTCAGCGCGTCGTGGTCCTTCTGGATCACCTTCGCCGTCTTCCTGCCCAGCAGGATGTCCACGACGTGCCCCACGCCGAACTCGTCACGCCGCTCGTGCTTGAGCCGCCACACCGCCGAGAGCATCTTCTGGGCCGCCACCGTGCCGTCCCAGGACTGCGGGGGCGTAAGGCACGTGTCGCAGTTGCCGCACGCGGTGCCCTCCTGGCCGAAGTAGTCGAGCAGTCGCACGCGGCGGCACTCGACCGTCTCGCACAGGGCCAGCATGGCGTCGAGGTGCGCGGCGAGGCGGCGGCGGTGCGCCTCGTCGCCGTCCGAGGTGTCGATCATCTTCCGCTGCTGGACGACGTCCTGGTAGCCGTAGGCCAGCCAGGCGGTCGCAGGCAGGCCGTCCCGCCCGGCCCGCCCGGTCTCCTGGTAGTACCCCTCGACCGACTTGGGCAGGTCCAGGTGGGCG
>CAYNNX010000270.1:0-10118 GCA_964398515.1 uncultured Streptantibioticus sp.
GGTTCAAATCCCACACCCTCCGCAGGTAGAGCGGTGAGAACGGCCCCTGACCAGGAAGTTTGGTCGGGGGCCGTTCTCGTGCCCGCTGCCTGTCGTTGACCGCTGTTCCCCGTAGTTCCCCACCTCTTCGGGCACGCAGCAGGCACGGCACGGGCATGGTCCGACACCCGCCTGAATCATGCGTCGAGCTGGGGATCGTGCTGGTCATCGGCCCGTTGCTACTCGTGGTGCCGTCATGAAGTTGCTGCCACAGTGCCAACCAGGATTGGTGCAGCGAGGTCTAACGGCTATGAGTCGTCGTTCGACAGGGTGGGGTGCGCCGAGCTTCGGCATGGTCCGACTGCTTGGGGTCGGCACGGTCGTGGTCGGTGCGGTCGCTGGCTGCGCCGCCCCCTCACCGCCGACGGTGTGCGCTGCGTCGGCGGTGTCTCCGTTTCCCGTTGTCCAGGTGGACGTCTCGGCGTGGACGCGATCGCACCCGCAGGCGACATTGCGAGCCTGTGCCGACGCTCACTGCGTGTCGTACCCAACCGGCGAAGTTGGAGCACGGCTGTACGTTCCGACGCCGCCAGGCACCGACCCTCACCGCGTCGTGTCCGTCACCCTCACCGCGGACCGGGCCGGACAGCGGGTGCTCAAGACCAACACCCGGGTGTGGCTCGTGCACCACACGACGCAGGACCCGTGTGGATCGCACGGCTGGTGGACGGCGTCGGTCACCCTCACCGCGGTCGGACAGCTCCGGCCGGGCTGATCGTCTCCAGGGGACACGCCCTGTGCCGTTCATGCCCAGGGCACCGCGCTTGGTGGGACAACCGGACGGTGCGTGCGCCCCGAGCGCCCCCGTGAGCGCCGTTTTCGTGATCCTCCGACGGCCCATGCTCAGGATGAACGTCCCCTAAGCGGCAGGAAGAACCATGCGCGTACGTACGACCATCCCCGCGATTGCCCTGGCCGCCGCAGGCCTCATCACCGGTACCGGAACCGCCGTCGCCGATTCCGGCGCCGAGGGTGCGGCTGTGGGCTCCCCCGGCGTCGTCTCGGGGAACGTCATCCAGGTCCCGATCCAGATTCCGCTCAACGTCTGCGGCGACGCCATCGACATCATCGGCCTCCTCAATCCCACGTTCGGAAACACGTGTGTGAACAGCTAGGGCCGGTGGAAGGAGGCTCGTAGCGGCCCGCATACGGCCGGCAGCAGCCCCCGTCCGCGCGGCGGGGGCAGGGGGCTGCTCGTGGTCAGGCGGCTGCTTCCTACGGTGGCGTCCTGCGGCGGCTCGCCGGGTGCGACCGACATCGCGCCACGGACCGACCAACGCCTCAACACCCCTCAGCGCCTGCTCGATCCGCTCGACCCGCGGCGAGCTACCAGAGGGCAGCAGGACGCCCCTACCCGTATCAGGGAGAGTGCAGTTCACTCACCCGAAGGTTCATGGCCTCGGTCGGCCGCGTGACGGCGTAGCCGCCGCACCCGAAGAGCGGGTCGGTCGGCAGGAGCTTGCGCTCTACCGCGTATCGCAGGGCGTTGCCGAGAGCGGTCCGCCGAGTCCTGATCGTGCTCGCGCGGCGCCCCCTCTTCCTACGGCTCGCGTTCGAGTTCCCTCTCGTGTTCGCTTGCCGGTGTCCCAGGGCCGGACGATGTCTGGGGGCCGGGTGTGGGCCGCTCCCCCGCGCTCGCTCGGCGGCTGTCTGCGTGACATGTGCTGCAAGCCATCTGCTGGGGACCGTATTCGGCCCTGACCATTCGCTGCCCGGTCGCTCGGACCCGGGCGCTGTCTTCCCATCCGACTTTCGCCAAGGCTTGGAAAGCCCCACTAAGCCCCTTGTGTTGAGGGTGACGACTCCACAACCGCCCTTCAGGCTGTGGCCGGCGCGCCGGGCCGACTCTCCCGGAGCAACGCCGCTTTGGCCCGAAGCGAGATGCCGGCATGCCGTGGCGAGACGGCACGTCAGTCATGAGGGGCGTGTTGCGGTGTGGCGGTCGAGCTCGGCCGAGGTGAGCCGCGGGCCGCCGACGAGTGGCTGCGATGCCGTGCTGCGCCATGAGGTGCCCGGGAAGTCCCCTCACTCCGGCTGCCCGCCCGCACCGCGTCCCGGTCAGGAGTGTGCGCGTGGCTCCGTCTCCTCTCGTGCCGCCTCCCAGGCGATCTGCTTGAGCTCCATCCGTGCGGCCGGGGCGGTGCCGGGCAGGCTCGCCCAGTACGGATGCGTCGAGATCCGCACCGACAGCCGTTGCAGCCTGCGCCGCAGAACCGTCGTCTCGGCCTCGTACTCCGCGCCGGCGAGCTGCCGGTACACGGCGTACCAGTCGCGTTGGGCCTGCAGGAGATCCTCGGGAAAGGTGAACGCCATACCCCGGATTCAAGCACGTGTTCGAATTCTGGCGCATCAAGCGAACGGGTGAATCGGCCGTGCCGTGAGCCCGTCCTTCCCGGAGTCGGGGACCGGCGGCGCCGGGTGGTCGGAGGCGGGGCCCGCACCCCGTGGAAGGGGTCCAGCACGGGACGGGCGAGGCTGTGGGGCCGTGCGCGCGCACCTGCTGAACGGGCCTGGTCCGCTGCGGGTCACCCGAGGAGACGTTCGCGAGGACCTCACCGCGTTCGACCGGTTGCTCGCGCTCGCGCAGTCGGAGCGCGTCCGCCTGTGCGCCCCGGTTCGTCGGTCTCTCGCCGACCGATGTCCCGGAGCGCGGGCCGACCCGATCGCGCCCGTCGGCCTGAGCGGCGCGGAGCAGCCCGATCGCGGGGAGCGGCCCGCGCGGGGCCGGGCCACCGCGCGCCGTCGGGGAGAATGGAGGCTCGTCCACGGGCACGGTGGGAAGCAGTGCTCGCGTCGCGGCAGGCAGGAGATCACGCACCGTGTCCCAGAAGCGTCAAGGCCCCTCCGCCGGGAGCGGTGAAGGGCGGCTGAGTCTTCAGGCCGACTGCGCCGCCTGCTTCGGCCTCTGCTGCGTCGCGCTGCCCTTCGCGGCGTCGTCCGACTTCGCGGTGGACAAGGAGGCCGGGAAGCCGTGCGCGAACCTGCAGGCGGACTTCCGCTGCGGCATCCACGCGCACCTGCGTGAGCGTGGCTTCTCGGGGTGCACGGTCTTCGACTGCTTCGGGGCGGGGCAGAAGGTGTCGCAGGTCACCTTCGCCGGCCGGGACTGGCGGCGGGCACCGCACACCGCTCGGCAGATGTTCGAGGTCTTCCCCGTGATGCGGCAGCTGCACGAGCTGCTCTGGTACGTGACCGAGGCGCTGGCGCTGCCGGCGGCCCGCCCGGTCCACCGGGATCTGCGTCGCGCGCTGAACGACATCGACCGCCTCTCCCGGGGCAGTGCCGAGGAGCTCGCCGGGCTGGACGTCGCGGCGGTCCGGCAGCAGGTCAACGCGCTGCTGCTGCGTGCCGGCGAACTGGTGCGGGCCGACGTCCCGGGCCCCAGGAAGAACCACAGGGGAGCCGATCTCATAGGGGCCAAGCTGAAGGGCGCCGATCTGCGGGGTGCCAGTCTTCGCGGGGCCTATCTCATCGCGGCCGACCTCACCAAGGCCGATCTGCGCGGGGCCGACCTGATAGGGGCGGACTTCCGGGACGCCGATCTGAGCGGCGCCGACCTCACGGGCAGTTTCTTCCTCACCCAGTCCCAGCTCAACGCGGCCAAGGGGGACGCCGCGACCAGGCTGCCCCGGACGCTCAACCGCCCCGCCCACTGGTAGCGCTCACGGCGGGCTCCGGTCGGTCCGGTCTTCCGCTGTTTCGGACGTAACGTCTCTCTTCCTGCCCCCCAAGGCTTCTACGGGGACAAACATGCGACACGGCCGATGATCTGACAGAGAAGGTTTATCTCGACACATCATCACGCTTGCGGGCTAAAAGGCGGCACCGGTGTGGTTCCGGGGGCTTGGGATGGGCAACCCTGATCTCGCGACGCCGCGAACCGGCGGAGGGGCCGGCCGACCACTCCGCGCAGATCGTGAACTTCCGGTTTCTGGGAGGGAATTGAGATGAGCAACGTCCGTACCGCCCGCGCCCTGTCCATGCTTGCCGCACTGCCGCTGGCGGCGACACTCTTCACCGGGACCGCGTCGGCGGACAACGGCGGGTTCGCCGATCACCACTCGGTGGCCAACGTGACGAGCGCGACGCAGGTCGCCACCGGTGCGGGGGCCGCGAACCAGAACAACACGGCCAACGTCGTCGGCTCCGGCCTCACGCGAATCGATCAGAACAATGTGAACATCGACTTCCGGGAGGTGTGGTGGTGAGCGACGCGTGGGCCCCGGCGCATACCCGGTGAGGTGACCTGGTGGGGTGACGGGTTCCACGTTCAAAGGTGACTGGTGATACGGCTGCGCGACGGCACGCCCCGTGCCGTCGCGCAGCCGTTTCTCCGCGTCCGGCGCCCCTCCGCGCGTTGTCCACAGGCTGTGGACAACTTTCGTCGGCCTGCATCGGCGCCGCCCGGTGCCGCCTGACGCCCCCTGGTGTCCTCGTCCGCCGCCTCCTTGACATCGAGAGGTTATCTGACGGAAAGTCAGATCCCCGGAACCGGCCGAGAACGCGGAGGGGTGCGCGGTGAGCGAGACCGGCGACGCGCTGTACGAGCGGCTCAGGTCGTACCTGGGACGGGTAGCCGCCGAGGGGGGCCGCGGGCCGGACCCGGTGAACACGCCGATGATCCGGCACTGGTGTGAGGCGATCGGCCACCCCGTGCCCTCCGACGGTTCGGCCCCGCCGACCATGCTCCAGGTGTGGACGATGGCCGGCCTGCGCGGCCACGTCTCCCGTTCCGGCCCCTTCGACGAGTTGCTCGGCGCCCTCGACGCCGCCGGATACACCTCGGTCGTCGCCACCGACTGCGAACAGGAGTACCTGCGGGCGCTGTACCCCGGCGACCACGTCGCGTTCGACGCGGTCATCGAGTCCGTCTCGCCGCGCAAGACGACGAGACTCGGCACCGGCTACTTCGTCACCACCAAAACGGACGTGTGGTCCGGCGGCGAACGCATCGGCACGCACCGCTTCCGCATCCTCAAGTACGCGCCCGGAAAGGACGCTTCCGGGAATGTCGCGTCAGGGAAGGACACCTCCGCGCGGAGCGCGTCCCGGCAGAACGCGTCCGCGGAGGAGAAAGGGCCCGCGGAAGAGAACGGGAGCGCCGAGAGGGACGGGACCGCGAAGGGGGCGAACACGCCCGCCCCTGAGAAGCCCCGCGCGCCCGCCTCCCGCCCGCGGCCGGTCGTCAACCGCGACAACGCCGGTTTCTGGGAAGGCGTCGCACGTCACGTGCTGCTCATCCAGCGGTGCGCCGACTGCGGCACGCTGCGCCTGCCCTGGCTGCCGGGGTGCAACGCCTGCGGCTCGCCGGATTGGCGGACGCAGGAGGCGTGCGGTGCCGGAACGGTCTACTCGTATGTCGTGGTGCACCACCCTCCGTTCCCCGCCTTCTCCCCGCCCTACGCGGTCGCCCTGGTCGAGCTCGCCGAAGGCGTGCGGATCATCACCAACATCACCGGGGTTCCGCACGACAAGGTGCGCGTCGGGATGCCGGTCGCGCTCGAATTCCTCACCGTGGACAGCGCGGACGGTGTGGACGGCGAGTTGACGCTCCCGGTCTTCCGGGCCTGCGACGACACATCCGGCAACACGTCCGACGACAGGTCCCACAGTTGCGGAGGCGACACGTATGCGGGCCGGTGACGAACTCCCCGAGCTGCGCGTCCCGGTCACGCGCACCCTGATCGTGGCGGGCGCGATCGCGACGCGGGACTTCCAGGACGTGCACCACGACGCCGAGGCCGCACGGGCCAAGGGGTCGCCGGACATCTTCATGAACATCCTCACCACGAACGGGCTGGTCGGCCGTTACGTCACCGACTACGTGACCGAGCGGTTCGGTACCGGGGCTCGGCTGCGGGCGGTGCGGATCCGCCTCGGGGCGCCCATCTACCCAGGAGACGAAATGGTGTTGACCGGGCGGGTGGTCGCCGTGGACGGCCGGACCGCCGAGATCGACGTCACCGGGGCCAAGGGCATCGGCCACCACGTCACCGGCCGCGTCACCGTCGCCCTGCCGGAGGGGACCGCACGATGAGCCCGCAAGCCCCCGACCGCCTCGGCGGGCGCGCCGCGATCGTGGGGATCGGGGCGACCGAGTTCTCCAAGGACTCCGGGCGCAGCGAACTGCGGCTCGCCGTGGAGGCCGTACGGGCCGCGGTCGCCGACGCCGGGCTCACCCCGGCCGACGTGGACGGCATGGTCACGTTCACCATGGACGCCAGTCCCGAGATCACCGTCGCCCAGGCGGCCGGTATCGGTGAGCTGTCGTTCTTCTCCCGCGTCCACTACGGAGGCGGCGCGGCCTGCGCGACGGTGCAGCAGGCGGCGCTGGCGGTGGCGGCCGGGGTGGCCGAGGTCGTGGTGTGCTACCGGGCCTTCAACGAGCGCTCGGGCCGCCGGTTCGGCTCCGGGGTCCAGCACAGGGAGGCCTCCGCGGAGGGGGTCGCGCTCGGCTGGGGGCTTCCGTTCGGGCTGCTCACGCCGGCCTCGTGGGTCGCGATGGCCGCCCGGCGCTACCTGCACACCTACGGCCTCGACCCCGGCGTCCTCGGTCCCGTCGCGGTCGCGGACCGCAGGCACGCCGCGACCAATCCGGCCGCCTACTTCTACGGCAAGCCCATCACCCTCGCCGATCACGCGGCATCCCGCTGGATCGTCGAGCCGTTGCGGCTCCTCGACTGCTGTCAGGAGACCGACGGCGGGCAGGCGCTCGTGGTCACCTCGGTCGAACGCGCCCGCGATCTGCCCCGGCCCCCCGCGGTCGTCGGCGCCGCGGCGCAGGGCGCGGGGCGCGCGCAGGAGCAGATGACCAGCTTCTACCGCGACGATCTGACCGGGCTGCCGGAGATGGGCGTCGTGGCGCGGCAGCTGTGGCGGACGTCGGGGCTGGCGCCGGGCGACGTGGACGTCGCGGTGCTGTACGACCACTTCACTCCGTTCGTGCTGATGCAACTGGAGGAGTTCGGCTTCTGCGGACGCGGCGAGGCGGCCGCCTTCGCCGCGGACGGCGGCCTGGAGCTCGACGGCCGGCTGCCGGTCAACCCGCACGGCGGACAGCTGGGCGAAGCGTATCTGCACGGGATGAACGGGATTGCGGAGGCCGTCCGACAGATCCGCGGTACCTCGGTGAACCAGGTGCCGGACGCTCGCCACGTGCTCGTCACCGCGGGGACCGGTGTGCCGACGTCGGGCCTGCTGCTGCGGGGGGACGGGTGAGGCGGGCGGGGACGGACGGTCTCGCAGGGCCCGGGCGGGCGGCCGCGCGGGCGGCGTGTCGGCGCCGGGTGTGGAAGGGCCCGCGAACGGCTGAACCGCGCGGCCGCCCGGGCGTGCCTGCCACGTCGCACCGCTGAGGCCGTCTTCACTCGGCGTCATGCGCCTCAGGAACCGGATCATCCGATTTGCGCTCGCCGCTGCGGCCGCGCTCGTCTGTCTGATCACGGGGATCTCCCCGGCCGAAGGCGCCGGCCCTCCGATGCCGCCCGGGTCCGGCGCCCCGGCCGAGGGCGCCACCGGGGCCGGAACCGATCAGCCGGGCAGCCGGGCGGCGGGGACGGCGACAGGCACGGGGACGGACCAGTCGGGCGCCGAAGGAGATCGGCCTTCCACCGGAACAGGGCAGCAAAGCGCCGGACCGGAACGGCCGGTGACCGGAACAGGGCGCATCGGCGGTGTCTCGCGCCCCGGAGGGCCTGTCGGCGGCACCGGTTCGCGCCCGGTCACCCGTCCGGTAGAGCACCCCACGGCGCGCCCGACCACGCGTCCCATCCCGTCCCCGGCCACGTTTCCCGCTCCGTCCCCGACCGCGCGCCCCGTTGCGCCCCCGATCACACCCCCCAGCGCCGGAGACGACACGTTGCCCGACGCTCAGGCGGTCGCACCGACCCCCACCACAGGCGACCTGCGCGCCGCCGGTGTCCGCCTCTTCCACGGCTGGGCGTTCGACGTCTGCTCGGCGCCGGATCTGGACGCGATGAGAGCCTGGCGGCACTCCGCGTACCGGGCGGTCGGGACGTACGTCGGGGGGCGGGCGCGCAGCTGCCAGCAGCCGAACCTCAACCGCGCCTGGGTGCGGGCGGTGGCGAGGATGGGGTGGCGGATCCTGCCCGTCTACGTCGGCTCTCAGTCGCCGTGCGCCCGCTCCAAACGCGAACGCTCGTTCCCCATCGACGCCGAACACGCCGGTTCCCAGGGCGCCTCCGAGGCCGCCGACGCAGCCAGGTCGCTGGCCGCCCTCGGGCTGGCCCGCAGGACCCCGGTCTTCCTCGACATCGAGGCGTACGACGTGCGCAGCCCGCGCTGCACCGAGCCGGTCCTCACCTTCATGCAGGGGTGGAACCGCGCCCTGCGGGCCCGCGGTTACGTGCCCGGCTTCTACAGCAGCGCGGAGACCGGGATCGCGCAGCTCGAGATCGCCCGCCGCCTGGGCCGCCCGGACCTGCCGGCCCTGATGTGGTTCGCGCGGTGGAACGTCGACCCCGACATCTACGGCGAGCCCAAGCTGCCGCGTTCGGCCTGGCGCCCGCACCGCAGGGTCCACCAGTTCGCCGGCGAGGTCCGCGAGAGCCACGGCGGCAGGGCGCTGACGATCGACCGCGATCTGGTGGACGCCCCCGTGGCGATCGTCAACGGCGTCCGGACCATCCCCGAGGATCCCGACTTCCCGCCGACGATGAACGCGCCCGAGCTCCAGCCGGGCCTGCCCGGACAGGGCGACTGGCCCTTCGCCGGCGACGGCCCGACTCCGGCCGAACCCCCGGAGGATCCCTGGTACATGTCCACCCTCGGGAGGTAGGGACGCCCCCACCCCTACGACTTGAGGGTGACCCCCGTTGTGGACCTGCGGCCGATCCCGGCCGCGGGTGCGCACTCGTAGCGTTGACCCATGACCACGCCTGTGTGCACCAGCGCTCAGCAGTTCACCAGCTTCACCGGTTACGTACGGGACCGGGGGCCGGTGCTGCTGCGCACCGCGCGTTCCCTGACCGCCAACCCGTGCGACGCCGAGGACCTGCTGCAGACCGCGCTCACGAAGACGTATCTGGCGTGGGACCGGATCGACGACCGAGGGGCGCTCGACCGCTACGTGCGCCGCACCCTGGTCAACACGCGCACCTCGCAGTGGCGCAAGCGGCGGGTCGACGAGTTCGCCTGCGACGAACTGCCGGAGCACGGCACCGTCGGGCCCGACCCGGCCGAGCAGCAGGCGCAGCGGGACGCGCTGTGGAGCGCGATAGGCAGGCTGCCCACCCGGCAGCGGGCGATGGTGGTGCTGCGCTACTACGAGGACCTGAGCGAGGTGCAGACGGCCGAGGTGATGGGGGTCTCGGTGGGCACCGTCAAGAGCGCCGTTTCACGCGCCCTCATGAAGCTGCGTACGGACCCGGAACTCCAGGCCTGAAGGGCGCCGCACCTGGCCCTCCGCGGTTGTCCCAGGTGAACTCCTCGATGCCGCCTCGGTCGCCGAGGCCGCGCGGATCCGGTTTCCGGTAGTGACATACCGGCCGGTATGCCAGCACAATCACCGGGAGATTACTACGGCGTAATCACGATCAGGGAGGCCCCGGTGCTGAGCACGATGCAGGACGACGTACCGCTGACCGTCACACGCATCCTGGCGCATGGCGCGAGCGTGCACGGGCGCTCGCAGCTGACGACCTGGACCGGCGAGGGCGAGCCGCGGCGCCGTTCCTTCCGCGAGACCGGCGAACGCGCCGCACGGCTGGCGAGCGCGCTCCGGGACGAGCTGGGGGTCCGCACGGGCGACCGGGTCGCCACCTTGATGTGGAACAACGCCGAACACGTCGAGGCGTACTTCGCCATCCCCTGCATGGGCGCCGTCCTGCACACCCTCAACCTGCGGCTGCCCGCCGACCAGTTGACGTTCATCGTCAACCACGCCGCGGACCGCGTCATCCTGGTCAACGGATCGCTGCTGCCGCTGCTCGCGCCGCTGCTGCCGCAGCTCGGCTCGGTGGAGCACCTGGTCGTGGTGGGCCCCGGGGACACCTCGGTGCTGGAGGGCTGCCGCCCGGCCGTCCACGAGTACGAGTCGCTGATCGCGGACCGCCCGGCGC
>CAYNNX010000271.1:0-6968 GCA_964398515.1 uncultured Streptantibioticus sp.
GACATCGAGTTCACCGTCGAGCGCGGCAAGCTCTGGATGCTGCAGACCCGGGTCGGCAAGCGCACCGCCGCGGCCGCGTTCCGGATCGCCACCCAGCTGGTCGACCAGGGCCTGATCGACGAGGCCGAGGCGCTCCAGCGGGTCAACGGGGCGCAGCTGGCGCAGCTGATGTTCCCCCGCTTCGACGAGAACGCCGGCGGCAAGGGCGGGCCCGAGATGCTGGGCCGGGGCATCGCCGCCTCGCCGGGCGCGGCCGTCGGCAAGGCGGTCTTCGACTCGTACACCGCCGTGAAGTGGTCGCGGTCGGGCGAGAAGGTCATCCTCATCCGCCGGGAGACCAACCCCGACGACCTCAACGGCATGATCGCCGCCGAGGGCATCCTGACCAGCCGCGGCGGCAAGACCTCGCACGCCGCCGTGGTCGCCCGCGGGATGGGCAAGACGTGCGTGTGCGGTGCCGAGGAGCTGGAGGTCGACACCAAGAAGCGCCGGCTGACCGCTCCCGGCGGCGTGGTCGTCGAGGAGGGCGACGTCATCTCCATCGACGGCTCGACCGGCAAGGTCTACCGCGGTGAGGTACCCGTCGTACCGTCCCCGGTCGTCGAGTACTTCGAGGGCCGGATGCACGCGGGCGCCGACGACGCCGACGAACTGGTGCAGGCCGTGCACCGGATCATGGCCTACGCGGACCGGGTGCGCCGGCTGCGGGTGCGGGCCAACGCCGACAACGCCGAGGACGCCGCACGGGCCCGCCGCTTCGGCGCCCAGGGCATCGGGCTGTGCCGGACCGAGCACATGTTCCTCGGCGAGCGCCGGGAACTGGTCGAGCGGCTCATCCTCGCCGACCACGACGACGAGCGGGCCGAGGCCCTCGGCGCGCTGCTGCCGCTCCAGCGCGCGGACTTCGTGGCCCTCTTCGAGGCGATGGACGGACTGCCGGTCACCGTCCGGCTGTTGGACCCGCCGCTGCACGAGTTCCTGCCCGACATCACCGACTTGTCGGTGCGGGTGGCGCTCGCCGAGGCGCGCCACGAGCCGCACGAGAACGACCTGCGGCTGCTTCAGGCCGTCCACCGCCTGCACGAGCAGAACCCGATGCTGGGCCTGCGCGGGGTGCGCCTCGGCCTGGTGATCCCCGGGCTCTTCGCGATGCAGGTGCGGGCGATCGCCGAGGCCGCCGCCGAGCGCCGCGCCGCGGGCGGCGACCCGCGGCCGGAGATCATGATCCCGCTGGTCGGCACGGTCCAGGAGCTGGAGATCGTGCGCGATGAGGCGGAGCAGGTCATCGCCGAGGTGGAGGCGGCGCACGGCGTCGAGCTGGGGCTCACCCTGGGCACGATGATCGAGCTGCCGCGGGCCGCGCTGACGGCGGGCCAGATCGCGGAGGCCGCCCAGTTCTTCTCCTTCGGCACCAACGACCTGACCCAGACCGTGTGGGGCTTCTCCCGCGACGACGTGGAGGCCAGCTTCTTCACCGCGTACCTGGAGAAGGGGATCTTCGGCGTCAGCCCCTTCGAGACCATCGACCGCGACGGGGTCGGCTCGCTCGTCCGGGGCGCCGCCGAGGCCGGCCGGGCCACCCGCCCCGACCTGAAGCTCGGCGTCTGCGGCGAGCACGGCGGCGACCCGGACTCGGTGCACTTCTTCCACGAGGTGGGCCTGGACTACGTGTCCTGCTCTCCCTTCCGGGTACCGGTCGCACGGCTGGAGGCGGGCCGTGCCGCCTCCAGCTCGGAGGGGAGCGACCACCGGTAGGCCCAAGAAGGCTCACCGGTTCACCGGAAGGTTCCGGACCACCACGGAAAACCCTCACCGGGGGCGGCGCCTGTGCGGAGGCGCCGCCCCCGCCCCTTCACCCGTCAGGCCGGAAACGTCATGCCGGCAGGTCGTACCGCACGTCCGTCAGCTGTTCCGACGCGTGCCACAGGCGTTCGGCGGCCGTGTCGTCGAGCGTCCAGCGGGCGCGCCAGGACCTCGCCGGGCCGCCGCGCCAGCCCAGGAACGACGGGCCGAAGAAGTCGTCGCCGCGGACCGAGGGGGCGGTCGCCGCGAAGAGCGTGGGCAGGGCCCCGGCGGCGGCGGGCTGGGCGAGGGTGCGGTTGACGAGGCGTACGACGCGTTCGGCGAGCCTGCGGCCCTCCAGCTTCACCCCAGCCGTCTGGAGGCCGGTGTCCGCGTACCCCGGATGGGCGGCGGCCGCGGTGACGTCGGCGCCAGCGTCGCGCAGGCGCCGGGCCAGTTCGTGGACGAACAGCAGGTTGGCGGTCTTTGACCGCCCGTAGGCGATCCACCGGCGGTAGGAGCGTTCGCTGTTCAGATCGCCCGGGTCGATGTTCGCCAGCGCGTGGAAGCCGCTGGAGACGCTCACCACCCGGGAGCCGGGCGCGGCCAGCAGGCGCGGCAGCAGCAGCCCGGTGAGCGCGAAGTGCCCGAGGTGGTTGACGCCGAACTGGGTCTCGAAGCCGTCCGCGGTCTTCCCGTACGGCAGCGCCATCACGCCCGCGTTGTTGACCAGCAGATCGAGCCGCTCGGCGTCGAGACCGGCGGCGAACGCGCGGACCGTCGACAGATCGGCCAGGTCGAGATGGCGGTACTCCGCCTGGGCGTCGCTCCCCGCCTCCGCCTTGATCCGCGCCGCGGCCCGCGTGCCGCGCGGCTCGCTGCGGCAGGCCAGCAGCACGCGGGCGCCGCGCCGGGCGAGCTCGCGGGCCGTGTGGTAGCCGAGGCCGCTGTTGGCCCCGGTGACCACCGCGGTCCGGCCGCTCAGGTCGGGGATGTCGTTCGTGGTCCAGCCCATCGCGCAGCGCACTCCTCACGTCTTGCGTACGTCTTACGTCGAGTCGGTCGAGTCCGTCGGGGGTTCCGGTCAGTCGTCGATGCCTGACCTTTCCACGCCCGCGACGATGAACCGCTGCAGCCCCACGAAGACGGCCAGCAACGGCAGGACGGAGACGGCCGCGGCGACGAACAGCTCGTGCAGGTTGACGCTCTGCGCCGTGGTGAAGGTGGAGAGCGCCACCTGGACGGTCCACGCCCGCTGGTCCTGCCCGATCACCAGCGGCCACAGGAACGCGTTCCACGAGCCGATGAAGACGATCGACCCCACCGCTGCGAAGACCGGCGCCGAGTTCGGCACGACCACGCGCCAGTACGTTCGCCAGTACCCCAGCCCGTCGATCCGCGCCGCGTCCTCCAGTTCGTGCGGGAAGCCCAGGAAGTACTGCCGGAAGAGGAAGGCGGCGAAGGCGTTGAAGAGCGTGGGCACGACCAGCCCGCGCAGGCTGGAGACCCAGCCCAGCGAGGAGACCAGCACGAAGCTGGGCACGAACGTCACCGCCGAGGGGATCACCAGCGTTCCCAGGATCGCGTAGAAGACGTGCTGGGCGTAGCGGTACGGGATCCGGGCCAGGCCGTACCCGGCGAGGGAGGCCAGCAGCAGGGTGCCGGTGGTGGTCAGCACCGCGATCACGGTGGAGTTCCACAGGGCGTGCGCCATCGGCACGGAGGGGTCGTCGAAGAGCTCGCGCACGTTCTCCCAGTGGAGGCTGCGCGGCAGGAACGTCCAGGCGGGCCCGGTGATGTCCGGCTCGCTCGCCAGCGCGTCGCGCACCAGCACGTAGAACGGCACGAGGAAGAGCACCGCGAGCGCGGCGACCAGCGCGCCGCGCAGCGCCCTGCCGAGCCTGTCGTACGCGCCGCGCATCACACCGCCTCCTTGCGGCCGAGGCCGAACCAGCGGGCCTGCACCACCGTGGCCACGACGATCAGCAGGGCCAGGACGACCGCGCCCGCGCTGCCCAGCCCGAAGTCCTGGCCCTGGCCGAGCGCCACGTAGTAGAGGTAGACCAGCGGCGGCCGGGCGTAGGGCGGATAACCGCGGGCGGACGAGAGCAGGTTGTAGAACTCGTCGAACGCCTGGAACGCGTTGATCACCAGCAGCAGGACCACGGCCACCGAGGTCGCCCGCAGCTGCGGGAAGGTGATGTGCCGGAACGTCTGCCAGCCGGGGCGCGCCCCGTCCACGGCCGCCGCCTCGTACAGGGCGCGGGGGATGCGCTGCAGCCCGGCGAGGAAGAGGATCATGTAGAAGCCGGCCTGGAGCCACAGCCGTACGGTGGTGATCACCAGCCAGTACCACGGCGGGTGGCTCACCGACAGCCAGGCCACCGGGTCGGCGCCGAACCAGCGCAGCACGGTGTTGGCGAGCCCGAACCGCACCCCGTTGAAGAGCGACATCTTCCAGATCAGCGACGCCACGACGTAGCTGCACGCGGTCGGCAGGAAGAAGACCGAGCGGACGAACGCGCGGGCGAAGCGCACCTTGTCCACCAGGAGCGCCAGCGCGAGCGAGACCGCGAAGGTGGCGGGGACGATGAAGAGCGCGAACAGCGAGAACGTGGCGAGGCTGGAGCGGAACGCCGGATCCCCCAGCACCGAGGCGTAGTTGGCGAAGCCGACGAAGCGCGTGGGGGTGACCGTGTCGCGCGCGTCGAAGAAGCTGAGCGCCACGCTCCACAGCAGCGGTACGTAGACGAAGACGCCGAGGCCGATGACGAAGGGCCCGGTGAAGACCCAGAACCACAGGTTGCGCTTCTGCGGCCCCAGCAGCCTAGCGAGCATGCCGCCGCACCCGCTGCAGCTCGGCCGTGACCGTGGCGAGGACGCCCTTGAGCTGTGCGGCGGGGTCGGCACCGTCCTTGATGATGCGGGTCAGCGCGTCGCCGAGCGCGGTGTCGGAGCGGTCGGTCCACAGCAGCGGCCGGGCGTGCCCGTGGTCGGTGGCGAAGCGTACGGCGTCGGCGGCGGCGCCCGACTGCAGCTTGGTCGCCTTCTTCGCCAGCGAGATGCGCGCGGGGATGTGGAAGCCGTAGGACAGGGCGAAGTCCTCCTGGTAGTCGGTGCGGTCCACCCACAGCCACTTCACATAGCGCCTGGCCGCGTCGCGGTTCCCGGAGCGGGCGCTGACCGCCGCCGCGTAGGCGCCCACCGGTACGGCGGGCTGCCCGTGCGGGCCGTCGGCGGGGAACGGGAGCACGCCGAAGTCGTCGCCGAGCGCCTTGCGGACCTGGGGCAGCGCCCACAGGCCGGACCACTGCATGGCGGTCAGTCCCTGGACGAACGCCGAGGGGTCCGACCAGTCGGCGGGCGCGCCGAGCAGCAACGATTTGTCGGTCCACAGGGTGCGCAGCTGCGCCAGGGCGTGGGCGGCGGCCGGGTCGTCGAAGCCGGGCCTGCCGTCGTCGGTGACGAGCCGCAGCCCGGCCGCGTACAGCGGGGTGCCGCCGAGCACCCCGGCGCCGCCGTCGTTGCCGAGGAAGAGCCCCTTGACGTCCTTGGTGGTCAACGCGCGTGCCGCGTCGACCAGTTCGGCCAGCGACTGCGGAGGCCGCACACCCGCCTTGGCCAGCAGGCTTCTGCGGTAGTAGAGCAGTTGGGTGTCGATGGTCTGCGGGATGCCGTAGATCCGGCCCTGATACGTCTTGGGCGCCAGCACGGCCGGGTTGAAGTCGTCTCGGGCGGCGCCGATCTCGTCGGTGAGGTCGACGACCTGGCCGCCTTGGATCTGGTCGAGCGTGGGTCCGTTGACCTCGAAGACGTCCGGGCCGTCGGAGGTCAGCAGCGCCGCGGCGGTCTGCCGGTCGTAGTCCCCGGGCCGCCACTGCACGGTCACCTTCGCCTGCCGGTAGGCCGCCGCGTACCGCTGGACGGCCTGCTGGGTACCGGCTTCCCCGTACTGGTGGTACCACTGCGAGAGCCGGACCCCGCTGCCGCTGCCCGAGCGGCCGGTGTCGGACCCGCAGGCGGCGAGCGGCCCCGCCAGGGCGAGGCCGCCCGCGGCGGTGAGGAGACGGCGGCGGCTGATCACTGGGTGGTTCGGTGTCGGCTCCGGCATGGTCAAGAAGTATCGCGGCGCCATGTGGATCGTGCATGGCGAAGTCATGAAATCGCCCGGCGGCGAGGGATGCTGACGTACAGTCAGCGCCACGCGACGGCGAACACCCGTGCCGGGTTGGCCCGGAAGATCGCCTCGGCGGCTTCCACCCCCAACTCCCGTTCCACCCGCGGCCGCAGCACGCGCAGCAGGTGCGGCATGCCCGGCCCGCCGCCGGTCGCCGCCCGGGCGCCCGCCGTGGTGGTGTCGGCGCCCAGCAGGACCTGCCCGGCGTGCCCCGCCTCGGCCAGCGCGGCGAGGCAGTCCAGCAGCCGCCAGTCGGTGGCGTGGTTGGCGCGGGACGGTCCGTCGAAGGCGAGGAAGGCGCCGGAGCGTGCGGCGTCGCGGTGCACGCGCAGGTCCGGGTGGCGGTTGAGGTGGCCGAGGATCACCCGTTCGGCGGGTACGCCCAGCGTGCCGCAGAGCAGATCGAGCACGTCGAGCACGGCGGTGCCCAGTTCGTGGTGGACCGCGACGGGCGAGCCGGTGGCGTGGTGGGCCTCGGCGGCGGCCGCCATGACGTGGCGGGCGTGCGCGTCCAGGCCGTGGAAGCCGCCCGCGACCTTGATCAGCCCGGCGCGCGGGCCGGCGCCGCCGCCGATGCCCTCGGTCAGCTCGCCGACGAAGAGCTCGGCGAGCCGGGGCATGACGCGTGCGACGAGCTCGGCATCGTAGTGCGCCGCCTGGTGCAGCCCGGTCGCGGCGACGACGTGGACCCCGGCCGACCGGGACACCTCCCGCAGCGCGTCGGCGCGGCGCCCGGTGCCGTAGGGGGACCACTGCACCACGCTCCCGCCGCCCAGTTCGCGGAAGGCGCGCAGTTCGGCGGCGGCCGCCGCCGGGTCGTCGAGTTCCTGGCCGGGAAGCTGCCGGCTGCGGAAGAACAGGTGGTCGTGCGCGTCGCACACACCCAGCTCGGCGGCGTCTATGTCCCCGAGCACGGTACGGACGGCGGTGCGTGGCGCCTTTTCGTCGTCGGTCGTTCGCCGGTCGCGCTCGGCTTCTCGTTCGCTGCGCTCGCTCGTCGGCTCGCCGC
>CAYNNX010000271.1:7068-10115 GCA_964398515.1 uncultured Streptantibioticus sp.
GTTCGCCGGTCGCGCTCGGCTTCTCGTTCGCTGCGCTCGCTCGTCGGCTCGCCGCGCGGTGCTTGTTGGTCGCGTTCGGCTTCTCGTTCGCTGCGCTCGCTCGTCGGCTCGCCGCTCATCGGGTCGTCTCTCCGCCGGCCAGTTCCGCCGCGGCGACCCGCAGTCCGGCGAGCGCCTTGGGCACGCCGACGTACGGCGCCAGGTGGACGAGGACCTCGATGATCTCCCGCTCGTTCATGCCGATCCGCAGGCTGGTGCGGATGTGACCCGCCAACTGGGGCTCCACGCCGCCCAGTGCGGTCAGGGCGGCGAGGTTGGCCACCTGCCGGTCCCGCGGTGACAGCCCCTCCCGCTGGTAGGTGCCGCCGAACAGGCTCGTCACGATCCAGTCCGGGAAGCCGGGCGCCATGCGCTCCAGCCCTGGCAGTGCGGCCTGCCGCGTCTGCTCGTCCTGGAGCTCGTCCAGCAGCCGGTACCCCGCCTCCCGGTCCAGCCGTGCCTTGCTCAGCCGATTCGTCTCGGACGTCTCGGATGCATCGTTGTAACGCCTCATGCGTTACAACGTAGCACCGTAACGGTGGTGGCGTTACGCTTTTTTCGTGACCGACGATCCGCTGGCCTTCCGCCTCGACTGCGGAGCCACCTGGCTCAACCTCCTCGCGACCAGCGGGCGCACCTTCAGCGCCCGGCCGGTCGAGCGCATCGCCACGCCGGAGCGGCTGGCGGAGTGGTTCGCGCGGTGCGAGCTCGCCCCCGCGACGCCGCCGGGCAACGCGGACGTGGAACGGGCCAGGCGGCTTCGGGAGACCCTGCGGGCGCTCGCCATGGCGACCGTCGCCGGGGAACGCCCGCCCGAGCGCGCCGCCCGTGATCTGGCGGACTTCATCGCCGGCCACCCCGACCCCGTGCGGCTGGCCGTGGCGGACCGGCTGGTGCGCGAGCCTCCGGCCGACGCGGCGGCGGCGCTCGCCCGGATCGCCCGGCAGGCGGTGGACCACCTCTCCGGCCCGGAGCGGGAGAACCTGGTCGTCTGCGGTGAGCAGGACTGCCGCGGGGTCTTCTCCGACCCGACCGGCCGGCGCCGCTGGTGCCCCGCTCCCGCCTGCGCGAGCCGGGGCCGGGTGCGCGCGCTGCGGGCCCGGCGCAAGGCCGAGGCGGCGGGGGAGGCGCGGGCGGTGGAGGAGCGGCCGCGGCTGCGGTGAGTCAGTCGGTGCCGTTCGCCGCCGGGGACCACACGCTCAGCACGCCGTCCAGCTCCGACAGCCGGGCCACCAGCTCGGGCAGGCTGCCGCGGCCCTCTATGGTCAGCTGGACCTCCGCGGTCCCCGCCTCGCGCGGCGCCTCCTCCGCGGCCTCCTTCCACGGCGCGCGGTCCACCCGGGCGTCCACCACCCGGAAGCCGTCGCTCGTGCAGTGCTCCAGCACGCGCGACAGCGTGCCCCTGCCCACCCGGTACAGCAGCGCCAACTGCCCCTGCTCCGGCGTGTGCACCGCGGGGATGCGCCGGGTGACCAGCGGATATCCGCGGACCACGAGGAAGTGGGCGGCGGTCGCGGCGACCCCCAGCACCGGCAGGCCGCCGCCGCACGCCATGCCGACGCCGCAGGTCAGCCAGATCGTGGCGGCCGTGGTGAGCCCGCGCACGCCGTCCCGGCGCACGAAGATGATCCCGCCGCCGATGAAGCCGATCCCGGAGACGATCTGCGCGGCGACCCGGGAGGGGTCGAAGGAGACGTGGTCCAGGCCCAGCACGGAGTTGAAGCCGTGCTGGGAGACCTCCATGAACAGCGCGCTGCCCACGCCGACCAGCGCGTGCGTCCGCAGCCCCGCGCTCTTCTGCTGGATCGCGCGCTCCAGCCCGATCAGCGTGGAGAGCACGACCGCCAGGCCCAACTCGGCCAGCTGCCGTACGCCCTGTCCCGCGCCCGTGTCCCACAGCGGCAACGCGATCGAATGCTGCACCCGACACCTCCACGGCTAGCGGCGTCGGGCCAGCCTAGACCGTCAGGTGATCACCGTGCGGGTGGCGTAGGCCGGGACCGAGACCGTCTCGTCGTCCAGGCAGACCCCGGTGACCAGGTCGAAGCGGTGCTTGAGCAGGGGTGACGCCACGTACGGGCGGTCGTCCGCCGTGCCGGTCAGTCCGCGCGAGAGTACGTAGGCGCCGGTGAACGGATCGCGGTTGGCGATCGCGTACAGGCGGCCGGCCCGGTCCCGGAAGAGCGCCACCTGGCCGCCGTCCGGCAGCAGTGCGGCGACCCCGCGGCCGGGGATGAGCAGGTCGAGGTCGCAGACGGCGAACCAGCCGCCGCCGGCGCGGATCTCGACCCTGGCCACTGAGGTGTCTCGCGCGGTGGTGACGGAGACGGAGGTCATACGGAGGTGCTCCCTTCGAAGAGGTCGGCGGGGGAGGCCACGACGATCGGCTCCGGCCTGATCTGGCCGCGCTCGGGGACGAACCGCACGGCCGGGTCGGGCGTGCCGGGTGCGTTGACGAAGGAGACGAAGCGCCGCAGCCGCTCCGGGTCGTTGACCGTCTCCGCCCACTCGTCGCGGTACGCGGCGACGTGCGCGGCCATCAGCGCCTCCAACTCGTCGCAGATGCCCAGCGAGTCGTGGACGACCACGTCCCGGACGTGCTCCAGGCCGCCCTCGATCCGCTCCAGCCACACGCTGGTGCGCTCCAGCCGGTCCGCGGTGCGGATGTAGAACATCAGGAAGCGGTCGATGAGCCGGACCAGCTCGGCGTCGCTGAGGTCCTGGGCGAGCAGGTCGGCGTGGCGCGGATCGGCGCCGCCGTTGCCCCCCACGTAGAGGTTCCAGCCGTTCGCGGTGGCGATGACGCCGAAGTCCTTGCCGCGGGCCTCGGCACACTCGCGGGCGCACCCCGAGACCGCCGACTTCAGCTTGTGCGGGGAGCGAAGACCGCGGTAGCGAAGCTCCAGCGAGATCGCCATCTTCACGCTGTCCTGGACCCCGTAGCGGCACCAGGTGCTGCCGACGCACGACTTCACGGTGCGCAGCGCCTTGCCGTAGGCGTGGCCGGA
>CAYNNX010000272.1:0-10098 GCA_964398515.1 uncultured Streptantibioticus sp.
CGGCGAGGTAGTCGTTGACCGTGATCAGATGCACACCCTTGCCGGAGATCGCGTTCAGGTACGCGGGCAGCGTGCCGACGAGCGTCTTGCCCTCGCCGGTACGCATCTCGGCGACGTACCCCAGGTGCAGCGCGGCGCCGCCCATGAGCTGTACGTCGTAGTGGCGCTGGCCGAGCACGCGCTTGGCGGCCTCGCGAACGGTGGCGAACGCCTCGGGAAGCAGGTCGTCCAGGCTCTCGCCGTCGGCGTACCGCTGCCTGTACTCGTCCGTGAGGGCCCGCAGCTCGGCATCCGTCAGGTTGACGAAGTCCTCTTCGATGGAATTGACCTGGTCCGCGATGCGGTGCAGCTTGCGCAGGATCTTTCCCTCACCTGCGCGCAGGATCTTGCCGAAGACGGACACGTAGGCTGGCTCCTTGCCGGTCGGGCCTGGCACGTTACTCTCGCGCTGGGCACAGCGGGTGGTTCCCTCGCCCCTGCCGGACGCCCGTGGGGGCATCCTTGTAGGGCCCGCTGCAACGGCCATCGTAAGCGAGGACACCAGGCGGTCGGGAGGTCCGCCGTGGGACCGGCGTGCTGTCGGCCCGCCCGGTGCCGCGACCGGGGGCCGCAAACGAGTTCGACCCCGCCGCCCGGCCCCGGCGATACTGCCCTGATGGAGCCCGTCACCCTCAGCACCGAGCGCCTGGTGCTGCGCCTGCCCGAACCGGCGGACGCACCCGCGGTGCACGCCGCCTGCCAGGACCCGGAGATCCCGCGCTGGACGCCGGTGCCCTCCCCCTACACCACGGCCGACGCCGAGCGCTTCGTCAACGAGAGCTGCCCGGACGGATGGCGCACGGACACCGCGTACACCTTCGGAGTGTTCACCAGGGACGCCGGCCGGCTCGTGGGCGTCATGGCCCTGGTGCGGCTGGCCCAGCTCCGCACGGCGGAACGGCAGGCCGAGCTCGGCTACTGGACCGCCAAGGAGATGCGCGGCCGCGGCTGCACCGTCGAGGCGGCCCGGGCCGTGTGCCGCTGGGCCTTCACCGACCTCGGCGTGGAGCGCCTGGAGTGGTGTGCGGAAGCGGGGAACACCGCCTCGCGGGCGGTCGCGTCCAGGCTCGGGTTCCGCATGGAGGGCACCCTGCGCGCCCGCATCGTGCACGAGGGCACCCGCCGGGACGCCTGGACGGGCTCCCTCCTCCCGTCCGACTGGGGACTGGCGACGGCCGACCAGCCGTATCTGCCGTACGAGCAGGGCTGAGGGCCGAGACGCCGTCGGGGCGGCCGGGAAGACGTTCCCGGCCGGACGGGCCGACGGCGCGCGATCGTCGGGCCGGGCGCTGTCAGTGGTGCCCCCTACGCTGACCCCCATGACGAGCCCGCCGCGCACCGAGGTCGCCCTGTCCGCCGACGACGCCCGCAGGATCGCCCTGCGCGCCCAGGGCCTGCTGGGCGCGCCCGACCGGCGAGGCGGCGTGCGCGGCGTGCTCCGCCATCTCGGCGCGGTCCAGCTCGACACGATCTCCGTCCTGGCCCGCTCACATGAACTGATCCCCTACGCCCGGCTGGGCTCCGTCGGCCGCAAGGCCGTGGAGGCCGCCTACTGGACAGGGAATCACGCCTTCGAATACTGGTCGCACGCCGCCTGCATCCTGCCCGTCGAGGAGTGGCCGCACTTCGCCTTCCGCCGCCGGGCACGGAGCGCCAAGGGCCACCGCTGGCATGTGCTCGACGACGCCGCCCGGTCCTGCGCCGCCGTCCTGGACCGGCTGAAGGCCGAAGGGCCGCTGACCTCAACGGAGTTGGGCGGCGCCAAGAACGGCGGACCGTGGTGGGACTGGTCCGAGACGAAGATCGCCGTCGAATGGCTGCTGGACACCGGCGATGTGGTGTGCACTCAACGACGCGGCTGGAAAAGGGTCTACGACCTCGCCGAGCGGGCCGTTCCCGACCGCCTCCTTCACGACGAGCTGTCCGACACCGAGTGCATACGCCGCCTGGTGGCCCTCGCCGGCCGCTCCCTGGGCGTGGCCACCCGCGCGGACCTCGCCGACTACCACCGGCTCAGGGGCGAGCAGGTCGACACGGTGATCGCCGACAGCGGGCTCGTCCCGGTGGAGGTCGAAGGGTGGGGCAAGCCCGCCTGGGCCGACCCCGAGGCCCTGTCGCGCCCGACGCGCGGCCGCCACCGCACGACGCTGCTGTCCCCGTTCGACTCGTTGATCTGGGATCGCGCCCGTACCGAGCGGATCTTCGGCTTCGCCCATCGGCTGGAGGCCTACGTTCCCAGGCCAAAACGCGTTCACGGCTACTTCGCGATGCCGCTGCTGGCCGGCGGACGACTGGTCGGCCGCGTCGACCCCGCACGCGAGGGGCGCACGCTGGTCGCCCGGCAGCTCTCGGTGGCCGGTCCCAAGGCGATACCGCCGATGGCCCAGGCGCTGCGAGAGGCCGCGGAATGGGTGGGGTGCGACGCGATACGGGTGGAGCGCGTCGACGACGCCAAGCTCGCCGCGGCGCTCGAGGCGGAGCTGCGTGCCGTGGGCTGACTCCGCCTGTCCGCCGCCGGGCCGCGATACGCCGCAGGGCCGACGTCCGGTGAGACGTCCGGCCGGAGCGACCGGCAGGGGCGCCCCGCGATGGCTGCCGACGGGGACGACCGGTGGGCGCGGCGATCAGCGGATCTCGAGGATCTTCTCGCGCATCGCGTAGACCACGGCTTCCATCCGGGAATGGAGCTGCAGCTTCTCCAGGATGTTGCGCACGTGGTTCTTCACGGTGTTCTCGCTGATGAACAGCTCCTTGGCGATGTCCCGGTTGTTCATCCCGGTCGCCACCAGCTTGAGGACCTCCAGCTCGCGGTCGGTCAGCCGCGGCGCCGGCACCAGGCGGCGTTCGTCCGTGCGCTGGATCATCGACTTGAACTCGGTGAGCAGCTTGGAGGCCATGGACGGGCTGATCTGCGACTGCCCGTCCGCGACCGCCCGGATCGCGGTGGAGACCTCGTCCGTGGAGATCTCCTTCAGCAGATAGCCGGTGGCCCCCGCCTTGATCGCCTCGTAGAGATCGGCTTCCTCGTCGCTTATCGTGAGCATGATGATCTTCGCGCTGGGGGCGACCTCCTTGATGGACGTGCACGCCTCGATCCCCCCGCGCCTGGGCATCCGCACATCCATCAGCACGATGTCCGGCAGCAGGTCGGCGGCCTTCTCCACGGCTTCCGCCCCGTCGCCGGCCTCGCCGACGACCTGGATGTCCTCCTCCTGCGCCAGCACGATCTCCAGGCCGCGCCGGAAGAGGGCGTGATCGTCCACGACGAGGACCCTGATGGGCTCCCTACGCCGCTCGCCCGTGTCCCGGCCGCCCTCGCCTCCCACGGCCGCCGACTCGAAGCTGTCCGGCATCGGTTCCTCCCCCTCAGGCCAGTGCCTCATGAGACTGCGCGCGCAGCGCTGGGCCAACGCGGCTGTGCGGGCCGCCGGTTGGCGCTCACGCCATGATTCCATGCCCGTACAGCGGTAGGAGGATGCCGTTGGCGCGGCAACGACCATGGGGCGCCTTGGCGCCCCCGTCGCAAGCGGGGGCGCCAAGGTTGCATCGGTCAACGGCGTAGTGCGCCCCCCGCCCCTGTCGGGGCCTCCTGCGCCGCCGGGTCCTCCTTGAGGTAGATCACGCCGTAGTCGTAGCCGTGCCGCCGGTAGACAACACTTGGCTGGTTCCTTTCGGCGTCGACGAAGAGATAGAAGTCGTGCCCCACCAGTTCCATCTCGTAGAGCGCCTGGTCGAGCGACATCGGGGACGCGGTGTGCGTCTTCTCGCGGACCACCAGGGGACCTTCTCCCTGGACCTCCAGCGAGCCGATCCTGGTGGTCGGGACACCTTCCGTCTCGCGCTCGATGCCGTCGCCCTCCCCCACGCTCGCCAGCGGTGCGGTGTACGCCGCGACGCTCATCGCGGCGCGACCTCCGCGGCGCTCCATGTGCCGCTTGTTCGCCAGCTTGCGCAGCTGCGCGTCCAGCTTCCCGGCAGCGCTGTCCAGCGCCGCGTACGGGTCGCTGGCGGACGCCTCGGCCCGGATCACCGGGCCGCGGGAGCGCAGCGTGATCTCCACCCGGTCGGAACGGTCGGCCAGCCGGGGGTTGTGCTCCTTGGAGAGCTCGACGTCCAGGCTCATGGCCTTCGCGTCCAGCTTCTGGATCTTCTCCAGGTTGAGCTTCTCGGCGACGTGCTTGCGGAACCGCTCGGGCACCTCGGTCTTACGGCCCTTGACGACGATGTCCACGCAGAACTCCGTTCCCGGATCACCCCGCTCGCGGGGCACATCCTTTGCGCTAAGGCCGGCGGGCACCGGTCCCTCCGGCACTGCGTCCACACAGCTACCCCGCGAACACTCGGCGAACTCCATGTGTCGCCGAAGCAGCGGAGTCGCGGCTTACACCTCCTCCTCCCCCAAGGGGAAGTTCACAACCCCACCCGATCGAGGGATGCCGGAACCGCTGGATGACGCCCCCGAGACCGACCGCCGCACGGCAGCCGGACGTCCCGCAGGCCCCCCTTGCCGCTCCTATAACGGCAGATGCCGCGGCATGGTTCACGGCACGCGTCGCGGCACCCGGAGTGAACCGCTCGCCCCTTCGACACCGAAAGCCGCGTCATCGGTCACCACCGACATAGCGCCTGTCACTCCTCACTCCCGAACATAGCTCCCCCGGGTCACGCTCGGCACCCCCTGCCGCGCCTCACCTCCGTCCGGTCCCGGTTAACCCGGTACCACCTGCAACGAACCGCTCGGAGAACGAGTTCCGGTTTCTCATGCGAAGGCCCGCGGCGTGGCGGCCACCACCGCCGCCGCCCGCACCCGGCCGCCCGCCGCCCGCACGGCACGGACCGCCTCAGCCAGCGACGCGCCGGTGGTGATGAGGTCGTCCACCACGATCGCCGTGCCGCCCGCCAGCAGCCGCTCGCTCCCCCTGGCGGCGCCCAGCGCACCGGCCAGGTTCGCGAGCCGCTCGGCGCCGGACAGGCCGGTCTGGTCCGCCACCACACGCTGCTGGCGCAACACCGGCAGCACCCGCGCGGCCACCCCGCCCCGCCGCAGCTCGCGCGCCGCGCTCAAGGCGATCCGCCGCAGCGGATCGTGCCCTCGGGCGGCGATGGCCCGGCGGGAGGAGGGAACGGGGACGAGGAGCAGACCGTTCCGCCCTCCCGGCGCCTGCGGCCCGGGGAGCGATCGGTCCGTCACGCCCGCCGCCGCCCGCACCGCATCCGCCAGCGCCGCGCCCAGCGGCTCGGCCAGCCGCAGCGCGCCGCGCTCCTTGTGCGCGAGCAGCACGGCGCGCGCCTCGTCCCCGTACGCCGCCGCCGCGTACACCGGAGGCAGTCCTGGCGGCACCGGGTCGGGCCGGACCCGCCGTACGGTGCCCGGGCCGTACAGCCGGTCGGCGCAGGCGTCACACAGCGTGCTGCGTGGGCGACCGCACCCGGCGCAGTCGACCGGCAGCACCAGATCGGCGATCTCGCGCCACCAGCCCCGCATGGCCATCACTCTGCCGGTCGGCGGAATCACCCGCCACCCCTGTGGACAACCGCCTGTGGACAACGGCGACGCGAGGTGGCCGCCCTCTGCGCAGGTCCGCCTGCGGCGCGGCTCAGCCCGGGTAGACCGGCGACGTGCCGTTCGGGGAGACCTGCTCCCAGTTCGCGTCCGGAGGCAGCCGGAACATCCCCTCGTCGTCCGAGTCGACGAGCAGCGGGCGCTTCTGGTCCTCGAAGGCGGCCACCGCCGAGACCTTGCTGATGCCGGGCAGCGTCGGGGTGTAGGCGGCCGAACCGTCGGTGTCGACGTACTGCAGCTGCTGCACGCCCCGCGACCGGCGGCCCACGACCACCAGGCGGCTCTCGCCCGCCCAGGAGGCCGCCTCCACGTCCTCCAGCTGCGGTGCGACCGCGCGCAGCTCGGTGACCGCGACGACGGGATGGTCCGGCGTGCCGGAGCGTTCGACGCGGCCGAGCTGGAGCGTGGTGCGGTTGCCCCTCGTCACCAGCAGCGCGATCCGCACGCCGTCGGCCGACACGCGCAGCGCGCTGATACGGCCGTCGGCGAGGTTGGGCACCGAGACCTCCGTGGGCGTGCCGTCCCGCAGCATCAGCAGCCGGGGATGGGCGGGGTCGCGGTCGGCCACCCACAGGTTGCCCAGACCGTCCCAGCTCGGCGCGGTGAACCCGTGCGCGGCGTCGGGCGCGGCGCTGGTCAGCACGTGGCGGGCGGTGCCGGCGGCCGCCAGGGGGGCGATCTCCAGCCACCGGCCGTCCGTGCGCACGCCCGCCGCCAGCTCCTCGTCACGCGAGACGGCCACGGACTGCAGCTGCGCCTGCGGCTCGCCGAAGGGGCCGAGCACCCGGTGGGCGCTGTCGGCGTTGCCGGAGACGGCGACCATCCGGTGCTCGTCGTCGACGTAGTACTGCTGCGAACCGCTCCCCTCGATGCGGGACGGCGCGTAGGCCTGGGCCTGGTCGTGGTTGAGGGTGCACACGCTGCCGCCGTCCGCACGTGCCAGCTCCACCGAGCCGACCTGCGCCGAGGTCTGGTCCTGCACCGTGTGCAGCAGCTGTGCGGCCATGCGTTCGCACTGGTCGTGCCCGATGCCGGCGGCCGTGTCGCCCAGTTGGACGCGCAACTTGCCGGAGTCGTCGAGCGCCAGCTTCTGGTTCTGGCCCGCGAGGCGCGTGCCGGGGGGGAAGGCGGAGGCGACGACGGGCTGCAGCCAGGTGCTCGGTCCCGCCAGCAGCGCCTGGACCGTGGATGTCACCGGGTCTATCCGCCGCCGCAGGTAGACGGGGTCCGCCACGAGGACGTGCTGGGCCGCCGGCGTCCGATCGGCGTCCGGGCCGAGTTGGGCGTAGTAGTAGACGTTCACGGAGCGGTAGATCCGCTGGAAGTCGGAGTCGCTCAGCACCAGCCCGTCCGGCAGGCTGTCGATCCGCCACTCGCCGCCCACCTTGACGAGGTGGAAAGTGGTCCGGTACGGGGCCTGGGCGGGGGTGTAGGAGTTCTTGCGGTCGACCGCCGCGACCTGCGTCGCCGTGAGGGCGATCGTGTCGCCGGCGTCGTCGCGGCCGCCCGCGCCCGGCCCCGGGGACAGGTTGAGCCCGTCACTGCCGGAGACGACGGTGATGCCGGCGAAGGGATCCCACTTGGCGGCCGAACCGGTCAGGTACTTGCGCGCGGTCTGGTAGTCGGCCTCGTCGCTGGTCGTGGCCTCCAGGAAGCCTTGCACGATCTGCAGCGGCTTCTCGTTCTTCTGCGGCTGGACGCCGAAGACCCGCACCTGGGGGTCGTTGTCCAGGCGCGGCTCGCCGCCGACCTTGTTGACCTCGCTGCTGTCCGGCATCGAGGCGCACCCGGCCAGCAGCATGGTGCAGCCCAGCAGGGCCCCCGCCTTCGCCAGCACGCGGCGGTCGGCATATGCCATGGCTGTCGTCCTCCCCAGACCCCTCGGACTCCTCAGCGGTCCTGCTCCTGCCCCGCCTGAACCGTCTGCCCCGGCTGCAGCGCCCTCGCCGCGCCCGCGGGCTCCACGGGCTCGACCGCCCGCACGGAACCGGCGGGCTGCGCGTCCGCGGCCGTCTCCGCCGCCTCTGCCGTACGCGGTGCCACGACCCGCGAGCCGTTGCCCGGCAGCGCGGCCGGATCGGCGGTCGGCCGGTGGCTGGAGGGTGGTGCCGGCAGCGCCGGGATCGCCGACCGCGCCGCGGGCACGTCGGCGTGGCCGTCGGCGGCGGAACCGGCCGCGCGTCCGGACGGCGTCGTGGCCGCTCCCCGCGAAGCACGTGCCCCGGGATCGGCCGGGACGGATGCGGCACCGCGCTGGCGGCGCGAGTCCTCGGGCTCCAGGGGGATGGGCGAGCCGCGCAGGCTCTCGCCCGCCGTGCGCGGAACGGTCAGCCGGAACTGCGAACCGCCGCCGGGCTCGCCCCACGCCTGGAGCCAGCCGCCGTGCAGCCGAGCGTCCTCCAGCGCGATGGACAGGCCCAGCCCCGTGCCGCCCGTGGTCCGGGCACGTGCGGGGTCGGCGCGCCAGAAGCGGTTGAAGACCCGGGTGGCCTCCCCCGGCTTGAGGCCGACGCCGTAGTCGCGGACCGCCACCGCCACCGCTCCGGCGGCCGAGGCGAGCCGTACGACCACATCCCGGCCCTCGCCGTGTTCGACGGCGTTGACGACCAGGTTGCGCAGCACGCGTTCAACGCGCCGGGCGTCGACCTCGGCGATGACGGGCTGCTCGTCGCCGCGGACCAGGATCCTGCCGCCCTTGCGCTCGGCGAGGGGTTCGGCGGCGTCGACGACACGCCGTACGACCTCGCGCAGGTCGACGGCCTCGGCGTCGAGGGCCGCCGCTCCGGCGTCGAACCGGCTGATCTCCAGCAGGTCGGCCAGGAGCGACTCGAAGCGTTCGAGCTGGCTCTGGAGCAGCTCGGCCGAGCGGGCCGTGACCGGGTCGAAGTCCTCGCGGGCGTCGTGGATGACGTCGGCGGCCATGCGGACGGTGGTCAGCGGGGTGCGCAGCTCGTGGGAGACGTCGGAGACGAAGCGCCGCTGCATCCGCGACAGCTCCTCCAGCTGCTGGATCTTGGTCTGCAGGGTGTGCGCCATCTTGTTGAACGATTCACCCAGCCGGGCGATGTCGTCCTCGCCGCTGACCTTCATCCGCTCCTGGAGCAGCCCGGCGGCCAGCCGTTCGGAGATGCCCGCGGCCATCCGCACCGGCGTGACGACCTGCCGTACCACCAGCCAGGCGATGGCGCACAGCAGCCCGACGACGAAGACGCCCGCGGTCGCCAGCGTCGTCTCGACCAGGTTGAGGGTCTTCTCCTCCTGGGTGAACGGGAAGAGGTAGTACAGCTCGTACGCCCTGCCGCCGGCGTCGGTCAGGCGCTTGCCGATGACCAGGCCGGGCTGGCCGTCCGGGTCGCCCTCGCGCACGATCCGGGTGTCGCGCTGGTGGGGTCCCGGCTCCTGTGCGACGGCGGTGCGCAGCGCCTGGGGCACGCTGATGTCCGGCTGGACGTCGCCGGACGCGCGCGGGCCGCGGGTGCTGGGGCTGTCGGAGAGGTAGCGCTGCTGGTCGGCGTCGGAGCTGAGGGCGACGACGTAGTACACGCCCTGGCCGCCGCTGGCGAGTTGCTGCACGAGGTTGGTCATCCAGGTGCCGGGATCGGTCTGGGCCCGCCCGGCGGACGGGGCCGGCAGGCCGCCGGACCCGGTGTCCCCCTGGCCGCGCGGGTCGCTCGCCCCGGCCGCCATGCTCTCGGCGACGTTGAAGCCGCCGAGCGCCTGTCCCTGCGCGGCGCGGGTCTTGGCCTCCAGCAGACCGTTGCGCACCTGCCCGATCACGACGATGCCGAGCAGCAGCACCACGCCGAGCGACATCAGCAGCGTGGTGGCGACCACCCGCAGCTGAAGGTTGCGCCGCCACAGCCGTGCGGCGGGCAGCAGCAGCCGCCGCGTCGCCCGCAGCGCCAGCCGCAGCACGGGCAGCATTCCGCGCAGCAGGTCGGCCAGGCGGCTCTCCGGCCGCCCGCGTTCATGGCCCGCGTCGCCCTCCTGCTGGTCATGGGCATGCTCATGCCCGCGAGCCGTGCGGTCGGCACCCTCGTGTCGCGTCACGCCGAAGCCCTCACCCGCCGCCATACGCGGATCAGCCCGGCCCGGCCTTGTAGCCGACACCGCGCACGGTCACCACGATCTCGGGACGCTCGGGGTCCTTCTCGACCTTCGAGCGCAGCCGCTGCACGTGCACGTTGACCAGCCGCGTGTCGGCGGCGTGCCGGTAGCCCCAGACCTGTTCCAGAAGCACCTCGCGGGTGAAGACCTGCCACGGCTTGCGGGCGAGCGCCACGAGCAGGTCGAACTCGAGCGGAGTCAGCGCGATGGCCTGGCCGCCTCGCTTCACGGAGTGCCCGGCCACGTCGATGACCAGATCGCCGATGGCCAGCTGCTCGGGGGTCGGCTCCTCGGCCCGCCGCAGCCGCGCCCGGACGCGCGCCACCAGCTCCTTGGGCTTGAACGGCTTGATCACGTAGTCGTCGGCGCCCGACTCCAGTCCCACCACC
>CAYNNX010000273.1:0-9993 GCA_964398515.1 uncultured Streptantibioticus sp.
AAGAGCGTGAACAGGCCGGCCTGCTCCTTGTCGGTCAGCTCCTGCCAGCGGATGATGTGGATGCCCTCGGCGGCCAGCTCGGGCGCCACGTCGTTCTGGAAGCAGGCCGCGTGCCGTGCCATGATCTCCCGCGAACGGTTCCAGATCAGCTCCAGCACCTCGCGCGGCTGCAGCCCGGAGGCCGAGCGCGTCGCCACCCCGGTCGCGATGCGGCGCTTCAGGCCGGCGACGCGGACCATGAAGAACTCGTCCAGGTTGCCGGCGAAGATCGCCAGGAAGTTGACGCGCTCCAGCAGCGGGGTGGCGGGGTCCTCGGCCAGCTCCAGCACCCGTTCGTTGAACGCCAGCCAGCTGCGCTCCCGGTCCAGGAAGCGCCCCTGCGGCAGCTCCTCCTCCTCGGCCGCGATCGCGGTCCCGGCCGCGCCTGCCTCCAGTACGTCGTCCGCGTCTCCGTCGAGGTCCGGCACGCCCAGCGAGCGGTGAGCCCCGAGCGCGCTGAGTGCAGGTGTCTGCGCGGGGTGAGAGGGGTCTGTGGCAGTCATCGGTGCGCCGCCCTCCTCCGGATCCGGTACGTCATCCCATTCTCCTGCGCGCTCGGCGAAACCGGCAGGTCGGGGCCGCCGCGACCGGGTCCCCGCACGGCGCGGGGAGAGCTCGCTCGTCGCGGCGCTCGCGTGGATCGGGACAGCGGGCTGCATTCACGGATGCTCGCAAGCGAGTTTGAATCGTTGGTAACGAGCACATGGCGGTCAGGAAAGCGGGCGGCTTATGTGCGGGGCGCCCCACCCGGCCCGCCCCCCGCTGGCCTGGCCTTCTGCGCGGCTTCCTGCTCGGCCGCCTCCGCGGCTTCCCTCTCTTCGTCAGGTTCGGGTTGAGGTGGCCGCTGACGGCGCAGACGACGACGAAGACGGCCATGGCGGCGAGCGGCACGAGGACGGAGTACCGCATGAGGGTCTCGGGCCCGTAGCGGCCGAGCTCCGGGTGGAGCACCTCCCGCCCCCGGTCCACGGCGCGGGCACCGCAGAACGCGGCCAGGAAGGCCGCGAGGAAGGCGCCTGCGGCGTACGCGAGCCGCCCGCGCAGCGCCCACTTGCACACGCCGATGAAAGGTGACGTCGAGCAGAAAACCGCGCCCGACAGGATCTTGCCCTGCTCGTCGTGGATCCCGTAGCGCATCAGCACGGCTCCGACCCCCGCCCCGATGCCCACGAACACCAGCCCGCTGAGCAGGGCGGTGACCGTGCGCCAGACGGTGCGGGGTGCGTACGTCACAGGTCGTCTTGCTTGGGAAGGACCGAGGCGCCGGCGGCGTCGAGGTAGCACGTGAGCGTCGTCAACGGGCCCCGGGACAGCGGCACATCGATCTCCACCGACAAAATGCCGCTGGGGAGCTTCGCCAGTCGCGGAGGCCGCCGCACGGGAAGGACCGGGCCGGCCGACTTCGGCACCTCGATGGGCGGGGACGCGACGAGTTCCGCGACGCGTCGGCGCTGGGCGGCGGTGAGCTCGCCCTCGGCGAGTTGCCGATGACGCCGGGACAGGATGCCCACCAGCTTGCCGGTCCGCTCGGCCAGGCCGGTCGTCAGTCTGGCCCAGGAGGAATCCCGGAAGACGACCCGGAGATCGGCGCCCTTGTCGCTGAACGGCTTGACGACCGCACTCGCGACGGCGTCCGCCGGCACCTCCCACAGGACCTCGGCCGGGGCCGCGACGTCCGGGCCCATGCCGAGGACGAGCACCCGCTGGTCGGTTGCGACCAGGTCGGTCCGGTAGCGCTCCGGCCGCCGGGCGGGGTCGAGCCGCCAGGGCAGGGTACGGGCGATCGTGCCGGGGGCCGCCCACATGACGGGGAAGTCCTCGACCTCGTTCTCCGGCTCCTGCGGCTCCCCGCGGGACGCCGCCGACCTCGGGCGGAACAGGGCGCCGTTTGAGCCGAACACGCTCAGCGCCAGGTCGATGGCGAGCGGAATCCCCTTGGCCAGACCCCTGGCTCCGCGCTGCAGGGACTGGTCGGCCCTGCTGTGCAGGGTGAACGGCCCCGGGCCCGGGGGCCAGCCGGCGAGTTCGGGCTCGATGTCGTTGCGGTCGGGGTCGCGGTAGGCGCGCAGCCCGCTGACCGTGTCCGCGAATCCCGAGGCGAACGAGATCGGCGTGCGCAGCAGCGAGGTCTCGCCCGCGGCGGGGTACCAGTCCATTGCTGTTCGGCTTTCAGTGGGCGGCGGCCCCGGTGCCGTACTCGGGCGAGGAGCGGCGGCGGGGGTAGTACTGGGGGTTGGGGGCCTCGGCGGGGCTGGGCTCGCCCTTGAGCCGCAGGCGTTCGCCGGCCCAGGTGGCGGCGATGACGGAGCCGGCGGTGAGCAGCAGGCCGATCCCCTCGATCCAGCGGACGGCCGCGTTCCGCCTGGTCCGGTCGCCCAGCGCGGGGGAAGCGAGCCCTCCGGGGTCGACGGTGACCGTCACGTGCTGCCCGACGCGCGGGTCGGCGCAGCGGACGGGCCGGTCGACGCGGGTGCCGTCCTCAAGGGTGACCCGGCAGGTGACGTACGTCGTGCGCAGGTCGGTGTGGTGCTCGTAGGCGGTGACGGTCGCCGGTGAGGCCACTCCGCGGGCGGCGAACACGGCGTCGGACAGGGCGACCCCGCCGACGAGGGCGGAGAGCATCGCGGCGAAGAAGAACAGGAAGATCTGGCCGAAGGAGCCGTGCAGCCAGTAGAGAACGGCGGCCATCGCGACGCAGACCCCCACCACGGCGGGCACGAGGTCGACGATGGCGAACGCCCCCGCATAGGTCGCGTGACACCACTGCACCGCGATCGCCCCGATGACGGCGAGCGTGAACGTGAGCACGACAAGGCCGCGGGCGCAGGCCGCCGGGTGGGTCGGCCCGCCGATCCACCCGGATTCCCAGATGCGCGCGCCGCGACTGGGCCTCGCGGGGGGTGCGCCGACCGCTTCGCCGCCGGTCACTCCGCGCCTTCGGCGGATTCGGGGTCGGGGAAGCTGACGGTTCGCACGATGGCGGCCGCGATGTCGCAGAAGTCGCCGAAGTCCTTGAGCGCAGAGGTGTCGAACGTGAAGACCGCGGTGTACGGGCCGGTGGGGAACGGGACGTGCACCTGGATCTGGCCCGTCAGGAAGCTGATGTCCTCACCGCTTTCGGTGATCTCCGCCTTGAACGTCACCTCGCGCAGGGTGACGCAGGAGATCGCCGGGCCGCACGGCAGGTCGATCCACCGCACGTCGTTGGCGGGGTCGTCGGCCAGGATCGCGCGTATGCCCTGTGCCGCCACCTCGGTGGAGGTGTGCTCGGACCGGACGGCGGCGACGTTGAAGGCGCAGTGGGCGACACCGTCCTCGACGCCGAACAGGCCCATGGCGGCGTAGGCGAGGCCGCCGCCGCTCATCAGCAGGGCGACCAGGGCGTAGAACTGCGCGGTGGCGTTCCACAGTTCCTCGTTCCCCTTGGGGAAGAGCTGCCGGGCGAACTCGGCGGCACGCGCAGCCCGTTCCTCCCGTGTGTCGGCGAGGGGCAGGGCGTGGAACCCCTCGGGGACGTCGAACGACAAGGGCGGGATGCCGGCGAGCTGGATGCCGACCGGGCCGGCCTGCTCGCCGGCGGCGTCGAGGGCGGGGGCAGGGGAAGTCATGGCAGGAGGACTCGCTTAGAGGTCGCCGGGCTGAGGGGGAACGGACTGCCCGTCGGCGCCCATCCTGATCGCGACGGATCCGCCGTCCTTCACGTCGAAGAACTCGGCGTGGACGGCACCGCTGGGAAGCAGGGTGAGGACCGTGCGGGCCTCCCAGGGCAAGGCGGCGGCGTAGTCGGTGACACGCTGCCGCTGCCCGGGGGTCAGCTCCGTCGCCCGGAGGATCCGGGATGCGCCGCTGAGCAGATTCACCAGCCGCCTGCTGCGCGCGTTGTCATGGGTGCTGAGCCGTACCCAGGAGCCGTCGGTGAAGGCGAGGCGGAAGTCGGCCCTGGCGTGGCTGAACTCCATCAGCTCGGCACCGGCGAGGTCTCGCCGCGGGAGCTCCCACAGCACACTGGGCGGCTCGCTGTCCTTCGGCCACGCGCCGATGAACAGCAGGCGCCGGTCGGTGAGGACGGCAGTGGTCTGATAGGGCGTCAATCGCCGTTGCGGGCAGCGGGAGGGGTCGAGCTGCCAGGGCAGAGTACGGGCGGTCGTGCCGGGCGCCGCCCACATCACCGGGAAGTCCTCGACCTCGTTCTCGGGTTCGTCCGCCGCGTCCTTGGGCGCCGGCCCGCCGCCCCTGCCGTAGGGCGCAGGGGGGCCTCCGCCGAGGCTGGACAGGATGTTGAGCACGACCGGGATCGCGCCGAGGATCCCCCCGGTCGCCACGTTCGCCGCCCGCTCCCCGGCCGAGTTCGAGTCGAAGTCCGGGCCCTGCGGCCAGCCGGGCAGCTCGCGCTGGATGTCCCGGCGGCCGGTGTCCCGGAACCACCGCTTGCCCTCGACCAGCGGCGCCGTTCCCGTCGCGAACGTGATCGGGGTGCGGTAGTGCTCGCTCTCGCCGGGAGCGGGAGACCACTTCATCGAATTCCCAACCCTCAGATCGCGCCGGCCATGTGCTGGAAGCGGCTGCCGAACTGCTGCCGGTACTCGGGGATGTGGCCGCCGATGCTGGTGCCCGTCACGACGCCGTTCACGCCGGCGTCGATGCTCTGGCCGAGGAGACGGTCGGGGTTGAGCACCTTTGTGCCCGTCTTGTCGAGGAAGTTGAGGACCTTGCCGTCCTTGACCCCTCCGACGACGCTTCTGAAGATCGAGTTCTGCAGGACCATGTGGAAGTTCGAGGTGACCATGCCGCCGGAGGCCAGTTCGTCCTCGGCGACCAGGGCCAGCCGCCCCTTGAAGCTGGTCGCGGTGAGCTCCTGGGTGGCCTTCTGCCCGAACAGGACGACGTTCTTGAACTTCACGCCGCCGGAGATCCCCTCCGCGGTGGTGCCGAAGGCGAGACCCATCTCGGGCTCGGCCGCCTTGACGGTGGTCTCGTACGCCCGGCTGAGCTGAGCCGCGCGGTCGGCGACCTCGGCGCCCTTGGCCGCGTCGGTGGCGCCTCTGGCGAAGGTGCCGAGGCCCGGGAGGACGCCCACGGCCGCGATGCCGATGTCCGTCCAACTCACCTTCGCGCCACCGGCCTTGGCGACCAGGTCGCCGACGAGGGCGAGCCCGCCGGTCGCCAGCGCGAGCCCTTCGAGGATGGCGCCGATCGGCTCGAACGGGGCGCAGATGAGGGCGGCGATCTGGAGGACCGCGCTGATGTCGCTCAGCACGTCGGCGATCGCCTTGATCAGGTTGGCGTGCTGCTTCACCCAGTCCGTCGTCGCGTCCCAGGCGTGCTCGACGCCGTGCAGGATGTCGTGGAAGAGACCGGGCTTGGCGGGGGCGATGTGACCGGCGTCCTCGAGGGCGTCGCCGAGCCTCTTGGCCTCATCCTTGTAGCGGCGGACCAGGTCGTCGTACTTCTTCTGCAGCTGGCTTTGCGCGGTGTTCGCCTCGGCGACCGCCTTGTCGTGGCTGTCGCCGGGGTGGTCGGTTCCGGACGGGGTGGGCGCCGGGGTTCCACTGGTGACCTTGGCGGTGGCATCGGCCTTCTGGCGGGCGTTCTGGACGTCGACCGCCTCCCTGTCCAGGGCCTTGGCCTCGTTCTGGAACCCCTCCAGCCGGTCGGCCCAGGTGCCCAGGGCGTGCGAGGCGCCCTCGAAGGACTTCTGAGCCTTGAGGATCAGCGGCTGCACATCGTGCTCGACGTGGTCGGAGAACGCCTGGGCGGCCTTGCCCTTCCACGCCGTGATGTCGATCGAGAAGAGTTCCGTGATCGTCATGTTCAAGTCGGTGGCTATGCCGCCCAGTTGGCGCGACAGGCCGCGCGTCGGCTCGACCTCGCCGGGTGTCGGATCGTGGCCGAACAGGTCGATCAGATGCTGGCGGTCGCCCATGTCACTTCCCTCCGCCAGCGGCGGTGGTGTTGCCGCCGGCCTTCTGGAGGGTGTTGGCGAGCTCGATGTCCGCCTGGTCGAAGGTCTTGCCGATCCCGTCGATCATCTTCACGGTGCTGTCGCTGTGCTGGCCGATCTGGCTGATGCCGTACTTCCAGCCACTGGCGAAACCGTGGAGCCGGTCCGCCAGGGACTGGGCGCCGACCACCTCGTGGTCGGTGTTGGCCAGTGCCCGTCGTGCACCGTCCAGGCGTCCGGTGATCGTGGTGAACGTCCGCCTAAGGTCGTCCATCGTCGAACTCGCGAGGGCGAGATCCGTCATCCCCCAACCCTTCCCCGTATTACTGCTGAGACCGATCACCTTGTCAAAGCAGCGCGGCGGATGCCAACTGAGGGTGTGGCGACGACCTGGGCAAACGGGGCAGACCGTGTGAAGGTCAGGTCTCCGTCCGATACATCAAGTCCGTTTCGTACGTGGTGAATCCGAGCCGCTCGTACACCGTGACCGCGGCCGTGTTGTCGGCGTCGACGTAGAGCATCGCGGCGGGCAGCCCCCGGTCCTCGGCGAGGTGGCGCAGGCCGATCACGGTGAGGGCCTTGCCGAGGCCGGAGCCCTGGGCGTCGGGGTGGACGCCGAGGACGTAGACCTCGCCGAGCCGCTCCGCCGCGTGGACCTTGGTCCAGTGGAAGCCGGCGATCCGGCCGTCGTCCTCTCGTACGGCCAGGAAGAAGCCGGCCGGGTCGAACCACGGCTCGGCCTTGCGGTCGTCCAGGTCGCGCTGGGTGAGCGAACCCTGCTCGGGGTGGTGTGCGAAGGCGGCGGCGTTCACCTCCAGCCAGGCCGTGTCGTCCTCGCCGGGACGGAACGCCCGGACCGTGATGCCGGGCGGCAGCTGCGGATCGGGCAGCGGATCGCCCGGGAGCGGCCTGCGCATCTGCCGCAGCTCGCGGAAGAGGGACAGCCCGAGCTGGGCCGCCAGGTGCCGGGCGGAGGGGTGGCCCCCGTGGGCCCAGACCCGCAGCCGCTTGTCGGACGCGCCGAGCAGCGCGTGCCCGAGCGCCCGTCCGTGACCGCGGCCGCGCCGCCCGGGCGCGACGACCAGCTCGGCGGCGGGTGCCTCGACCGGGTCGGTGTCCTCCAACTGCGCGTACGCCACCAGCTCGTCGCCGGCCGTCACCAGCAGATGCCGGATGCCCGGGCGGCGCCCGCCCCGCAGATTGAGCCTGCCCTGCTCGGAGACGGCCGCCTGGCCGTCCTCGGCCGCGGCCCGCTCGATCAGGTCGAGCACGGCCCGGGCGTCGCTCGGCGTCAGCTCGTCGTGCGTCTCGATCCGGCGGGAGGCGGCAGGCGTCGCTGAGGCGGTCATGGCTGAGAGTTTAATGACCGGCCGGGGATTTCCCGATGAGAACGACGCTCCGCAGGGGCATCCGGCGTTCAGCGCTGAGCCGGGCGGCCGGGCGGCCGGGCGGTACGGCGTCGCCGGGCGCAGGCGCGGCGGATGGGCCCGCGTACCGGACCTTCGGCGGCACCTCCGCCCCCACCGAAGGGCGCGACGAAGCGGAGGCTGACGTATGCTATGTGGGTAGTTGGGCCACATCACATACATCAGGGCGGTGCGTCATGGGTGTGACCAATGTGGAGATCGACGACGAGGTGCTTGCCGAGGCCATGCGGCTGATGGGCACCTCGACGAAAAAGGACACCATCAACGGCGCGCTGCGTGACTACGTTCGACGCCTGAAGCGGCTGGAGGCGCTGGAGAAGCTCTCCGCGCGGGCCGCACGCGGTGAGTTCGACGAGGCGATCGAGGCGTACGAAGCCCGCAAGGGTGCGTGAAGGGGTGCCGTTGCTCGGCTATTTGACGGACACCTCGGCCATCTGGCATCTGCTCCGCGACGCGGAGGCGCGACTGCGGTGGACGGGTCCCATCGAATCGGGGCTGCTGAAGATCTGCGAGCCGACCAGAGCCGAGTTCCTGCGGTCGGCCAGGAGCGCGTCCCACCGCGATGAACTCGCCGAAGACCTGGACGACCTCTTCGGCCTGGCCGCGGTGCCCAAGGGGGCGTGGTCCTGGGTGGACACCGCACAGTACAAGCTCACTCAGAAGGGGCAGCATCGCGGCTCCGGCCCGATCGACCTGCTGGTGTGCGCGACGGCCGTACACCATGGACTGACCGTCCTGCACGTCGACAACGACTTCGCCGCGATCGTCGCCGGAGTCATCGGCGAACCCCGGCAGCACGACATCCGCGCCGTCGATCCCCGCCTGTGAGGCCCGGCGCAGGTCCGGCGATGCCGTACGGCATGGCATTGCTTTAATGGCCGCACGATGAGCCAACCACCCTTCTTCGGTCAGCCGTACGGTCCTCCTCCTGACGCTCCCTACGGTCCCCCTCCGCAGCAGCCGTACGGTGCGCAGCCGTACCCGCCGCCCGGCGGCCTTCTCCCGCCGGAGGCGTGGCCGTACGTCAAGGACACGCCGGGCGCTCCGCCGGTGCTGGCCGGCCCCGGGCAACGGCTGGGCGGCTATGTGCTCGACGCGGTGTTCATCCTGCTGTCGATGCTCGTGCTCTACGTGCTCTTCGCCGCCGTGGCGGGGATGGTCATCGGCGCCGGCGGTGGCGATCCGGCGGACAGGGGCTTCCTGACGTCCCTGCTGGCGGCCCTGGCGGCGGTGCTCCTGCTGTACGACCCGATCCAGACTGCGATGTGGGGCCGCACGCTGGGCAAGCGGTGCGTCGGCACCCGCGTCGTCCTGCTGGACGAGCCGTCCCGGCTGCCGGGCTTCCCCCGCGCGCTGGCCCGCTGGCTCGTCCGCATCCCGATGGCCGTGGTCCCGTTCCTCGGGCTGCTCAACTCCCTCTGGCTGCTGTGGGACCGCCCCAACCACCAGTGCCTGCACGACAAGGTCGCGGGAACGGTGGTCATCCGCAACGCGGGGAAGGGTGTGTAGGGCGGGCGAGTCGCGTCACCTGTCGGTGTCCTTGGGGTGCCGCAGTGACGCGTACACGAGCCATACCGTGTGCTTGGCTGCGTCCACCAGGTAGCGGACGCGCCCGCCACTCGTCACCTCGTACTCCCATTGGGGGAGCGATCTTCCCCCGAACTCCCGGTGCCCCAACGAGCCCGCCAATGGGTGCTGTCGGTCGGTGGGCTGCCGCGGGCAGGGGTCGTTGCGGAGCGTCTCAACACATGCGCGGACGTTCGCTGCGGCCTGTCGGCAAAGTTCGTCCCAGTCGGCTGCCGCGTCCTTGTGGCCGAAACGCAGATGCCACTCGTCGCGAACCGACGGCGTCGGGACCAGGTCCCCCCTCTTCGGGCTCATTCGGGGTTGCCCACCTCGCCGAAGTCGTCACCCGGCAGCGGTTCTTGCAAGTGCCGGGCGAGGTCTTCGTCCGCCCAGATCGCAGCCGTCTTCCGCCAGACCAGGATGAGCTGGTGCAGGGCGTCGTAGGTGTCGACGTCCGCGCAAGCGCGCAGAGTCTGTACGAACTCCGTGGTGAACTGCCGCATGTCCACCGTCGGGAGGAAACGGACCCACGGGTACACCTCCGGGAGTGAGGTGAGTATGGCTCGTGCTCCGGCGTCGTGCCGCATCAGCGCCATGAAGAGCTCGGTCACCGCCGAGGCCCCTTCCTGGCGTCGGCCGTCCCGTGCCGCCGTGGTGATCACGAGGTCGTCTGCATCGCGCCGGTGCACATGGAGAGCGGGCACGCGGTCAAGCTGCGCGGTGACCCGCTTCGGGTCGCGCAGGAGATCACTGAAGCGGACATCGATCGTCTCCATGCTGCCGAGCTTAATCTGAATACGTTCAGATGTCACCTGGATCGCAGGGCCCGCGATTGGCACGGGCCTGAGGAAGCCGAGGAGGCTCAGCTTCCGGCTGGGGCGTCGAGCCGGCCCGCCTTGATGCCGCGGAGGAGTACGTCGAGGGCTGCGGGGGTGGTGGTGAGGACGGTGGCGGGGTCGTCGCTTTCGCGCAGGAGTATCGCGCCTGCGGCGGTGGCGAGGTTGAGGCAGTTGGCGCCCT
>CAYNNX010000274.1:0-9984 GCA_964398515.1 uncultured Streptantibioticus sp.
GGATCTGCACGCCGACCAGATCCAGGGCTTCTTCGACGGTCCGGTTGACCACCTGTTCGCGCTGGACCTGCTGGCGGACTACGTCGGTGCGAAGGTGGACCGGGAGAAGCTGACGATCGTGTCGCCGGACGCGGGCCGGGTGCGGGTGGCGGACCGGTGGTGCGACCGGCTGGGTGCGCCGCTGGCGATCGTGCACAAGCGGCGTGATCCGGACGTGGCCAACCAGGTGACGGTGCACGAGGTCGTCGGTGACGTGCGCGGCCGGGTGTGTGTGCTGGTGGACGACATGATCGACACGGGCGGCACGATCTGTGCGGCGGCGGACGCGCTCTTCGCCAACGGTGCGGAGGACGTCATCGTGACGGCGACGCACGGTGTGCTGTCGGGGCCGGCGGCTGATCGGTTGAAGAACTCGAAGGTGAGCGAGTTCGTGTTCACCGACACGCTGCCGACGCCGGCGGCGCTGGACCTGGACAAGATCACGGTGCTGTCGATCGCGCCGACGATCGCGAACGCGGTACGTGAGGTGTTCGAGGACGGCTCGGTGACGAGCCTGTTCGAGGACGCGCACTGAGGAGTGGTGCGCATGGCTCGGCCGAGCTGATCGCGCGGCTGGACTGATCGATTTTCGAGGCGGCCTTCCCGCCGGGTAGACTCCTTGGGTTGCTCGGCGAGGGAGGCCGCCTCCTTGTGTGGTGGTTCTCCGTTATCGACGCGCTTTCGACATCTCGGAGCAGGTCCGTCGTGGACCGAGCGGCAGTTTTCATCCCGACTCAATCCACGAGGAGTGCTGACATGGCTGAGGTGAAGATCACCGCTGAGCTGCGGTCCGATTTCGGTAAGGGCGCTGCCCGCCGTACCCGCCGTGAGGGCAGGGTTCCCGGCGTCGTCTACGGTCACGGTGCCGCCCCGGTGCACGTGAGCCTGCCGGGCCACGAGCTGATGATGGCGCTGAAGCACGCCAACGTGCTGATCAGCCTTGAGGTCGACGGCAAGAACGAGCTGGTCATCCCCAAGGCCGTGCAGAAGGACCCGATCAAGGGCTTCCTGGAGCACGTCGACCTGCTGCAGGTCAAGCGGGGCGAGAAGGTCGCCGTCGAGATTCCGGTCGTCGTCGAGGGCGAGCTGGCGCCGGGCGGCAACCTGATCGAGCACGTGCTGAACGCGCTGCCGGTCGAGGCCGAGGCCACCCACATCCCCGAGGCGGTGACCGTTTCGGTGGAGGGCCTGGCTGCCGGTGACGCGATCCACGCCGAGGACATCAAGCTGCCCAAGGGCACCTCGCTGGCGGTCGAGCCCGACGCGGTCGTGCTGCAGATCGTCGCCGCGCAGGCCGAGGCTCCGGCTGCCGAGGGCGAGGGTGAAGAGGCCGAGGGCGCGGAGGCCTGATCCGGGGCGTCGCTCCGACATCTTCTGCTGTACCGCCGCCCCGCTCCGCTGGAGCGGGGCGGCGCTTCGTTTGAATGGACGGCATGAGCATGAGCGCAACCGAAGGCGCGCCGGAGGGTCCGTGGCTGGTGGCCGGGCTCGGCAATCCGGGGCCGGAGTACGCCGGTAACCGGCACAACATCGGTTTCAAGGTGGTGGACCTGCTGGCCGAGCGGATCGGCGGGCGGTTCAAGGCGCACAAGAGCCGGGCGCAGGTGGTCGAGGGGCGGTTGTCGGGGCAGCGGGTGGTGCTGGCGAAGCCGATGACGTACATGAATCTGTCGGGTGGGCCGGTGACGGCGCTGCGTGACTTCTACAAGGTGCCGGTCGCCAATGTGATCGCGGTCCATGACGAACTCGACATCGATTACGCCACGTTGCGGTTGAAGCGGGGTGGCGGCGACAACGGGCACAACGGGCTGAAGTCGATCACGAAGTCGCTGGGGCCGGACTATCTGCGGGTGCGGTGCGGTATCGGGCGGCCGCCGGGGCGGATGGAGGTGGCGTCGTTCGTGCTGAAGGACTTCTCCTCGGCGGAGCGCAAGGAGCTGGACTGGTTTGTGGACCGGGCGGCGGATGCGGTCGAGGCGCTGATCGCGGAGGGTCTGGAGCGGGCGCAGAGTACGTACAACGGCTGAGGCCGCGGGGGTGCGGTGGTTGACCGGGCGGCGGGTTATGGCCAAGGATCGCCGCCATGGTCAAACGGAGCCGGGCCCGCCGGTTGGGCGAGAGTGCGTACGGGCTGTTGCTGCTGGCCAAGCTTGTGGCGACGGCCGCCGTGGTGCTGCTGGTGCTGGCGGCCGGCGTGTGGGTGTCGTGGAGCCACGGTCGTGACGTGCTGCAGCCGGGGCGTGAGCAGGGCTCGATGCGGGTGGAGGCCTGCGGTGACGACACGTGTTCGGGGGCGTTCACGCCGCGGGGCGGCGGGCCGGTGCAGGGGCGGGTGACGGTCGACAAGTCGGCGACGCGGCAGGTGGGGGAGACGATCCAGGTGTCGGTGGTGCCCGGTTCGGAGGCGGCGGTGCGCACCGGGACGGCGGGGGTCGCGCATGCGATCCTGCCGTTCGCGGGGGCGCTGGTGCTGGCGGCTCCGGTGATCGCGGCCGGTTTGCGGATGCGGCGTACGGCGTGGGGGTCGGGTGCGTGCGGGGTGGTGCTGCTGGCGGCGGCCTTCGCGTTGAGCTAGGCCGCCGCCTTGAGGGGCCGACGGGTGTCGGCCCCTCGATGTCCGGTGTCAGCCGGTGTTGCGCAGGCCGGCGGCGACGCCGTTGACGGTCAGGAGGAGGGCCCGGGACAGCTGCGGGTCGGGTTCCTCGCCGCGCGCGGCCGCCTCCCGCTGCCGGTGCAGAAGCGCCACCTGGAGGTAGGAGATCGGGTCGAGGTAGGCGTCGCGTACGTGGAAGGTCTGCTTCAGCTCGGGGCTGGCATCGAGGAGCTCGCGCTCGCCGGTGATGCGCAGCACTTCGCTGACGGTCAGCTCGTGCTCGGCCTCGATGGTGCTGAAGATGTGCTTGAGGTGGTCGGGGACGAGGGTGTCGACGTAGTGGCGGGCGATCCGCAGGTCGGTCTTGGCCAGCGTCATCTCGACGTTGGACAGGAAGTTGCGGAAGAAGTGCCACTGCGCGTGCATCTCGTCCAGGACTGGGCCCAGCCCCGCCTCGCGGGCCGCCTTGAGGCCGGAGCCGACGCCGTACCAGCCGGGGACGATCTGCCGGGACTGGGTCCAGCCGAAGACCCAGGGGATGGCGCGCAGCCCGTCGAGTCCGGCGCCGGAGTCGGGGCGGCGGGAGGGCCGTGAGCCGAGGTGGAGTTCGGCGAGTTGGTCGACGGGGGTGGAGGCGAAGAAGTACGCGGGCAGGTCGGGGTCGTCGACCAGCTTGCGGTAGGCGGTGTGGGCGGCCTCGGAGACGTTCTCCATGGTGGCGTCCCAGCGGGCGAGCGCCTCCTCGGGCTGGCGGGGCGCGGTGTGCAGGACGGAGGCCTGCAGGGTGGCGGAGACGGTGAGTTCGAGGTTCTCCCGGGCGAGCGAGGGGAGCAGGTACTTGTCGGAGATGACCTCGCCCTGCTCGGTGACCTTGATCTCGCCTTCGAGGGTGCCCCACGGCTGGGCGAGGATCGCGTCGTGCGTGGGGCCGCCGCCGCGGCCGACGGTTCCGCCGCGGCCGTGGAAGAGGCGCAGCCGTACGCCGTAGCGGTGGGCGACGTCGCGCAGGCGGCGCTGGGCGCGGTGGATCTCCCACTGGGAGGTGGTGATGCCGCCGAACTTGGAGGAGTCGGAGTAGCCGAGCATGACCTCCTGGACGTCGCCGCGCAGGGAGACGAGCTTGCGGTAGGAGGGGTCGGCGAGCATGTCGTCGAGGATGCGGTCGGCCTGCTGGAGCTCGTCGGTGGTCTCCAGCAGCGGCACGATGCCGATCCTGGCGACGGAGGCGTGCAGGTCGATCAGGCCCGCTTCGCGGGCGAGGACGGCGGCGGCGAAGACGTCGTCGGCGCCCTGGCACATGGAGATGATGTACGACTCGATGACGTCGGGGCCGAAGCGTTCCAGCGCCTCGCGGATGGTGTGGAAGACCCCGAGGGTCTTGGCGCCGGCGGCGTCGAGGGGGGCGGGGGTGCCGGCGAGGGGGCGGCGGGAGCGCAGTTCCTTGGCGAGAAGCCTGCGGCGGTAGTCACGGGGCATGTCGGCGTACCGCCAGGACTCCTCGCCGAGCCGGTCGAAGAGCTGGCCGAGGGCGTGGTGGTGGGCGTCCGCGTGCTCGCGGATGTCCATGGTGGCCAGGTGCAGGCCGAAGGAGGCGAGAGTGCGGATCGTGCGGTCCAGGCGGCCGTCGGCGATGAGGCGGCCGCGGTTGGCGCGCAGCGAGTCCTGCAGGAGGGTGAGGTCGCGCAGGAGTTCGGTGGTGCCCAGGTAGTCGCGGCCGGGGTTGTGGGGCGTTCCGGAGGCGAGCCGCTCGCGGGTGTTGACCAGCTTCTGCCGGATGCAGGTGGCCTTGAGGCGGTACGGCTCCTCGGCGTTGAGCCGCTTGTAGCGCGGGCTGATCTCGGGGAGGTTGTCCAGGTCGGCGGCGAGGCTGTCGAGGAGTTCCTGGCTGGCTCCGGCGTTGCGGATGGAGTTGGACAGGGCGCCGCGCAGGAAGTCGACGAGCGCGATGGCGTCGCTGATGCCGTGCTCGTGCTGGAGGTTGAGCACCTCCCAGGTCACCTCGGGGGTGACGTTGGGGTTGCCGTCGCGGTCGCCGCCGATCCAGGTGCCGAAGGTGAGGGCGCGGGTGCCGGCCGGCAGCGGTGCCCCGATGCGCTCCAGTTCGGCCGCGAGGTCCTCCAGGACGTCGGCGGCGGCGCTCTGGTGGAGTTCGTCCAGGTAGTAGATGGCGTTGCGGGCCTCGTCGGCGGGTTCGGGGCGCACGACCCGCAGCTCGTCGGTCTGCCACAGCAGGTCGATGTTCTCCGCCAGCCGCAGGTCCCGGCGGCGCCGGTCGCCGGGGGCGACCGCGGTGGCGTCGAGCAGCTCGGCGATGCGCCGCAGCTTGTTGAGCACGCTGCGGCGGGCCGCCTCGGTGGGGTGGGCGGTGAAGACCGGGCGGACGCCCAGGCGCTCGACGGTCTCCCGCAGGTGCTCGGGGTCGGCGTCCTTGAGCAGGTCGGCGGTGCGGGTGAGCAGGCCGCCCTCGCTGACGCGGCGGGCCTGGAGCTCGCGGCCGCGGTGGACCTGCTCGGTGATGTTGGCGAGGTGGAAGTAGGTGGAGAACGCGCGCACCAGCTTGGTGGCGGTCGGCAGATCGGTCTCGCCGAGCAGCCGTGCCGCGGCCTCGCCGTCGCTGCGGGTGAGGGCACGGACACGTTCGACGAGGTCGAGGAGGTCCTGGCCTTCCTGGCGGACGAGGGTGTCGCCGAGGAGTTCGCCGAGCCGACGGATGTCGGCGCGCAGGGCGGCGCTGCGTTCCTCTCGTGCGTCGGGAGCCGGGCGGTCGGGGGTGGCTGGGATCTTGTCGGCGCTGCTCACAGATGCGGCTCCTTGCGGGGGAACGGCTGATGACACGGACCGCGCTGTCCGACGAGGCCAGGATATGCGGTGGCGCTGCCGCCGGGCTTGGCCGCTCTGAGGGCGGATGCCGGAAATCGGGGCGAACGGTTCGGCCTGGCGGCGGGCGTTTAGGCTGGCGGGTATGACGATGACGGGGGTCACGGAGACGGACGTGCCCGGGCGGTCTGCCCGGGCTTCGTCTGCTGGGGGTCCGTGGTGGTGGGCGAGACGCCGAAGTTTCGTGCTGGACGTGTTGCTCGCCGTGGTCTCGGCGGTGGAGTGCGCGGCCGAGGGGGCGTTGTTCACCGCGAACAGCGGCATGCCGCCGGAGGTCGGCGCGGTCTTCGGGCTGCTCGTCGGCGCCACGCTGCTGGTGCGGCGGCGCTGGCCGATAGCGGTGGTGCTGATCGCGCTGGCGGTGACCCCGGCGCAGATGGGGCTGGTGCTGGGGATCGTCTCCCTCTACACGCTGGCGGCCTCGGACGTGCCGCGGCGCACGATCACGGCGCTGGCCTCCATGACGGTGGCCGGGACGCTGCTGGTGGCGTTCGTGGAGATGCGCCGGGACATGGTGCGCGGCGGCTACCCTACCGCCTCGTGGGCCGCCATGGTGATCGCGGTGCTGGTCGCGGTGGGCGTCACGGCGCCTCCGGTGCTGCTCGGGCTGTACGTGGGGGCGCGGCGGCGGCTGGTGGAGACGCTGCGGGAGCGGGCCGACGGCCTGGAGCGCGAGTTGTCGCTGCTGGCGGAGAAGGCGGGGGAGCGGGCCGAGCGCGCCAGGATGGAGGAGCGCACCCGCATCGCCCGTGAGATGCACGACGTGGTGGCGCACCGGGTGAGCCTGATGGTGGTGCACGCGTCGGCGCTGCGGTCGGTGGTGGCGAAGGATCCGCAGCGGGCGGCGGCCGGCGCCGAGCTGCTGGGGGACATGGGCCGCCAGGCGCTCAACGAGCTGCGCCAGATGCTGGGCGTGCTGCGCACCGGGCAGAGCGCCCCCGCCGTGGTGCCGGAGCGCGAGAGCCGAGGGGTTCCGGAGGTTGACAACGCTGTCGAGGCCGACGGGCCGCGGCTGGCCCAGCTCGGGGTGCTGGTGGAGCAGTCGCGGGCGGCGGGCATGGCGGTCTCGCTGTCCGAGGAGGGCGACCGCCGTCCCCTCGCCGCGCCCGTCGAGCAGACCGCCTACCGGGTGGTGCAGGAGGCGCTGACCAATGTCCACAAGCACGCGGTCGGCGCGAAGACGCTGGTCAGGGTGGCCTACCGGACCGAGGAGATCGCGGTCCTGGTGGAGAACGGGCCGCCCGCCGGGGAGCCGTCGGCGGGACTGCCCAGCGGCGGCAACGGCCTGGTGGGCATGAAGGAGCGCGTCACGGCCCTGGGTGGCGGCTTCGTCGCGGGACCCGGCCGCAGCGGCGGGTTCCGGGTCTCGGCGGTCATCCCGGCCCGCGAGGTCGTCTGACCGGCCGAGCCTTCCGGCCACCCCGCGACGCCGGTGCGGCCGGCGCCCGGACAGGGGTGGCCCGCCTCGCTCGGTGTGCTCACGGTCCCGTCACCCGGTCCCCACCGGCCGTCACGGCGTCAGCCGTACCGGTCTGGTGCCGGTGACGAGGGTCGTCAGGGCGTGGTCGAAGGTCTCGCCCAGGTACCAGTCGCCGGTGTGGTCGATGGCGTAGACGCGGCCCTCGGCGTCGACGGCCAGGTGGGCGTGGCCGTCGGACTGTTCGCCGAGGGGGCAGACCTCGGTGCCGAGGGCGTGGCCGAGGTCGGCGAAGGTGCGGGCCAGGTGGAGGCCGCGCAGTGGGTCGACGACGACACCGGTGGGGGCGAGCTCGCGGCCGGGGGTGTCGCCGCCGGTGATGGTGAGGTCCCCGAACTCCGCCCAGGCCTCGATGGCGGCGGGGAAGACGGCGTGCCGGTGGCCGCCGGGGGAGACGTAGGCGCGCAGTTCGTCGGCCCAGGCTTCGGCCTGCTTGATGTCCCAGCGTCCGGGCTGCCAGCCGGCGGCCCGCAGCGCGGCGTCGACGGCGACCGGGAAGCGGGTCGTGGTGGTCCGGGCGGTGTTCATGCCGAACCGTCCGCCGGGTCGACGGCGCGTACGCCGAAGTGGGCGAGGAGCGGGGCGCAGGTGCGGCAGGGCGCGGCGTAGGAGCCGTGGGCCGGGTCGCCGTCCTCGCGTATGCGGCGGGCGGTCACCTTGGCGTTCTTCAGGGCCTTGCGGGCCTCGCCGTGGCTGAGGGGCTTGCGGGCCGCGCGGGGGCTGCGGCGCCCGTCGACGGTGGTCAGGTAGCGGGAGAGCAGGATGGTCTCCGGACAGCGGCCCGCGGCGCGTTCGCGCTGGGCGACCGGCAGGGCGGCGATGAAGTCGGCGACGAGCGGGTGGAGTCGGGGCGGCGTCTCGCTCTTGCTGCCGGTGCAGGTGAGGGTTTCACCGCGGACGGACAGGGCGGCGGCGACCGCGGGCAGGATGCCGTCGCGGCGGTGGCGCGGCGTGGGTATGCGGGCCGGTGAGGGCGCGGCGAAGGCGTCGCCGCTCCAGCTCAGCCGCGGGTCGGCCGCCGGTGCCGCGGTGGCCGGCGGCTGCGCGTCCGGCCGAGTGCTCCGGGGCAGTCCGGTGTCCGATGGCCGGGTCCTCTCGGGCCCGGATGCCGTCCCGTTCTGCGGTTTTCGTCTCTTCTGCAAGGCCGTGCTTCCCTCCGTGCATCCCCCGGTGCGGGTGCCAGACTGCCAAACGTGGCGGGTGGTGTGAAAGGCGGGCAGGGATACGGCCGCTGTGAACCGTGATGGAATCGGACATTCCGTTGCGCGCCGTCCGTCGACCCGACGGCGACTCAACAACCTTGGTCAGGAAGGGTGTTGTGCGCGTCACGCCGGGTACCGCGGTCCGTTCCGGGGGACGCTCAAGGGGCACGGGGAGCGGTCGGGCGGGGCCGGGCCCGACCGGAGCTGCCGCCTCCCGCGTGCCGCCCCACCCCATAGGGTGGTGCGGACGCAGCGACAGCAGATCCATCAGGGAGCATCCGCCATGACGACAGGTCGGCTCGGGGCGACGGCCGCCCCGCCGAACGCGGCGTACGCCGGGCAGGTCGTGCACTTCCCGGACCCGGTGCGGGCCGCCCGCTACCCGAAGGGCGTGCGGGTGGACGAGGAGGGGTATCCCGACTTCTCCCCCTACGCGCGTGCCGCCGCCGAGATCGCCGAGCCGCCGGAGGGGTTCGGCGTGGACGAGCTGCGGCTGACCGACTACGTGTCGGCCAACGCCGCGCTGTGCCACGCGGGCCATGAGCTCTTCGCCGATCTGCTCTCGCCGGTCGCCACCCCGCTCGGCTGGACCTGGCACCACGTCGTGCGCAGCCGCCGCCTGGAGTTGATCCCGGTGGAGGTCAAGGCGCTGCTGCGGCACCACGGCGGACTGGCGACGGCCGCCGCCGACCACGGCAAGCGCGGCACCCGCCCGCTCCAGGAGAGCCGCCCGGTCCACTTCGGCGTGCCGGAGGACAAGGAGCCGGTGGCCGTCCAGGAGCGGCGCGTCCAGGAGATCGAGGAGGACCTCGGCTACCGGCTGCCGGGCCCGTACCGTACGTTCCTGAAGGCGGCGGGCGGATGCCTGCCGGTCGGCGCGGCGCTCGACCCGGAGCTGGGCCTCCTGATCGACCAGCCGTTCTTCGGCCTGCGCGGCGAGGCGGCCACCGACGATCTGCGGTACGCCAACAAGTGCCTGCGCGACCATCTGACCAAGGATTACCTGGGCATCGGTTATGTCCAGGGCGGGCTGCTGGCGTTGAAGGTGAAGGGCGAGGGCGTAGGGACCGTGTGGTTCTGCGCCTACGACGACGCGCGGGACACCGACGAGGCGTGGGACTCGCCGCAGCAGAGGGTCGCTGCGCTGCTGCTGCCGTGCGGGGACGACTTCGACGCTTTCCTGCTGCGGCTGGCGGGCAACCCGCCGGAGCTGGAGACCGTGGCGAACCTGATGGTCGACGGCGGCTTCGCGCGCGCCGTCCCGGTGGAGGGATGACCCGCCCGATGATCACGCGAGAGCAGGCGCAGGAGCGCGCCGAGGCTTGGGTCAACGGCGACGTTCCCGCGTACGAGCGGCGCCAGGTGCGGCTCCGCGAGTTCGACGCGGGCTTCGTGGCGTGGGCCGAGGACCGGGAGGACGGTCCCACCTCCGACGGCGGCGCCTCCCGGCTGGTGATCGCCCGCGGGGACGGCCGCACCACGCTGTGGCCGGCTCTGCCGGTGGACGAGGTGATCCGCCAGTACGGGCTGGAGTACGGCGCGCCGGAGCAGCCGCAGGAGGCCGAGGAGGAGCCCGAGCCGCCCAGGCGGCTCGACCTGGAGGCGACGTCCTTCCTGCTCAGCCCGCCGCAGTGGCTCCAGGACGCGGCCGACAAGCTGGGCATCCCCGACCAGCGCCGCAAGCCGGGCGCCGCCGAGCGCGCCGCCGGGCCCGAAGGCGCCGCCGCGCAGGCCCCGGCGAGCGGCGAGCCCTCGCAGGGTGCCGGGACGCCGCCGGCCAAGCCGCAGGCGTCCGC
>CAYNNX010000275.1:0-4690 GCA_964398515.1 uncultured Streptantibioticus sp.
GGGCCCGCCGCCGCGCCCAGCCCGCTGACCGCGGCCCACACGCCGAACGCCCGCGCCCGGGCCGCGCGTTCCGGGTAGGCGGCGCGAAGCAGCGCCAGCGACGCGGGCACCAGCAACGCCGCTCCGGCGCCCTGCACGAGGCGGGCCGCGATCAGTACGGCAACGCTCGTCGCGGCCCCGCAGGCCGCCGAGGCCACCGTGAAGACGATCAGGCCGGCGAGGAACGCCCGGCGGTGGCCGAACCGGTCGCCGAGGCCGCCGCTCAGCAGCATCAAGGCGGCGAACACCAGCGTGTAGCCGTCCACCACCCACTGCAACGCGGTCGGGCCCGCCGCCAGCCGCTCGCCCACCACGGGGACCGCGACGGTGACGACGGTGACGTCCAGGATCACCATGAAGAAACCGAGGGAGACGGCCAGCAGCGGCAGCCACGAGCCGCCGGGCCGTGAAGGCGGCGGATCGTCGGTGCGCGGGCGGGCCGTGGTGCGGGCGACGTCGGTGTGTTCCATGGCTCCAGACTTCCGCCGGAAACCTTCGGCGGGCGTCGAAACATGGTCGTCGGGCTTGCGCTCACGTTTCGACCGCCGGCGAAGTGTCGCCCGCCTACCCTGGATCCATGACCACTGATGTCCGGTCCCGCCCGGAGCAGGACGCCGATGTCGCCCGCGCCGCCGCCGTCTTCGGCGACGCCTCCCGGGTGCGGGTGCTGCTCGCCCTCGGCGACGGCCGCGAGCTGCCCGCGAGTGTGCTGGCGGCCGAGGCCGGGGTGAGCCCGTCGACGGTGAGCGCGCATCTGGCCCGGCTGCTCGACGCACGGCTGGTCACCGCCCGCGCGCACGGCCGCCACCGCTACTACCGGCTCAGCGGCCCGGAGGTCTCCGACGTGCTGGAGGCGCTGGCCCGCGTCTCCCCGGCCAAGCCCGTGCGGTCGCTGCGCGAGGGCACCCGGGCCCAGCAGCTGAGGCGGTGCCGCACCTGCTACGACCATCTCGCCGGGCGCCTCGGCGTCGCCCTGATGGACGCACTGCTCGCCCGGGGCGTGCTCGTGGGCGGCGACGGCCGCTACCGCGCCGACGATGCCGAGTGCGACCGCCCGTCCGCGCCGGGACGCGACACCGCCTACCGGGTCACGCCCCACGGGCAGGAGGTGCTGGCCGCGTTCGGCGTCGACCCGGCCGCACTGCCGAAGCGGCGACCCGCCGTGCGCTACTGCGTCGACTGGAGCGAACAGCGCCACCACCTCTCGGGCGCCCTCGGCGCGGCACTGACCGGGCGCCTGTTCGCCCTGGACTGGATCCGCCGCGGCGAGGCACGGCGCGTCGTACGGATCACCGACGCCGGACGGGAGGGGCTGGCCCGCACGTTCGGGGTTCCGCTGGACTGGGAGGCCTAGTGGCGCGATCGGCCGGGCTCGGGCGGGCGGCTTTTCCGGCGGGAGCGCCGGTCGCTTAGGCTTCCTGTGATCCGGACCGCAGGACGGCGTGTGCGCGCCCAGGGGAGGAAGCCGCTTTGCACATCCAGGAATGGCTCCAGCACATCCCGCCCCTCGTGATCTACCTCGTGGTGGGCGCCGTGATCGGCGTGGAGAGCCTCGGCATCCCGCTCCCGGGCGAGGTCGTGCTGGTCAGCGCCTCGCTGCTGGCCTCCCAGAAGGTGGTCGACCCCTTCGTCGTCGGCGTCTGCGCGGTGATCGGGGCGGTGCTCGGCGACTCCATCGGCTATGCGATCGGCCGCCGCTACGGCAAGGCGCTCTTCGCACGCCTGGGCCGCAGGTTCCCCAAGCACTTCGGCCCCGACCACATCGCGCAGGCCGAACGCTCCTTCCAGCGCTGGGGCATGTGGGCGGTCTTCTTCGGCCGGTTCATCGCCTTCCTGCGGATCTTCGCCGGACCGCTCGCGGGTGTGCTGCGCATGCCCTACTGGAAGTTCCTCACCGCCAACGTCCTCGGCGGCATCGCCTGGGCGGGCGGCACCACGGCGGCCGTCTACTACGTCGGCGTCGTCGCCGAGAAGTGGCTGAAGGACTTCTCCTACCTGGGGCTGATCGCAGCCGTCGTCGTCGGCGCCGTCGCCTTCCTGGTCCTGCGCAGGCGCGCCCTGTCCCGCCGGGCCGCCGACGCCTCCGACGAGGCGGTCACCGAGGACGCCGGCATCGGAGGCTGAGGCGGCGATGACGCAGCGTGCGCTGATCGCGGGCGTGGGCGGTAAGCACCCGCGGATCCACCCGGAGGCGTTCGCCGCGCCGACGTGCGTGGTGCTCGGCGACGTGACCATGGCCGCGGGATCGAGCGTGTGGTTCCACGCCGTGCTGCGCGCCGACTGCGGCCCGATCGTCCTGGGCGCCGACAGCAACATTCAGGACAACTGCACGGTGCACGTGGACCCGGGGTTCCCCGTCACCGTCGGCGCCCGCGTCACGGTCGGGCACAACGCGGTCCTGCACGGGTGCACCGTGGAGGACGACGTCCTGGTCGGCATGGGCGCCACCGTCCTGAACGGCGCGCACATCGGCGCCGGTTCACTGATCGCGGCCCAGACGCTGGTGCCGCAGGGCATGCGCGTCCCGCCCGGCTCGCTCGTCGCGGGCGTGCCGGGCCGCGTCAAGCGCGAGCTCACCGAGGAGGAGCGCCAGGCCGTCACGGTCAACGCCGGGATGTACCTGGAACTGGTCAAGGCGCACCGGGAGTCCGCCGACGGCGGCCCGGCGCACTGAACGCCCCTCACGCCGGGCGCGGTCTCACGGCGGGTGGCGGCGAGGATCACACCGCCCCGACCCGGCGGCGGACGCACCGCGTCGGTACGGTGTGCGAGTGCCGAAGAACAGAAACGTGTTCTCATCCCTGACGGCCTGGCGCCGCCGTACCGCGTCGCGGCTGGTCCACCGGGGCGCCCGCTGGGTCCGGGAGGCCGGCGCGGTGAGCGCGGAGCGCCCCGGCCCGTACCGCTTCCGCCGGATCGGGCCGGGCACCCGGCTGGCGTACCCGCAGGGCACGATCTTCGGCGAGCGGTGGATCGAGCTGGGCGACTGCTGCATCATCGGCGAGCAGGTCACGTTGACGGTCGGGATGATGCCGGGCCAGGAGTTCGGCCCGGACCCGGTGCTGCGGCTGGGCGACGGCGTGGTCCTGGGCCGTGGCAGCCATGTCATCGCCTCGCGGTCGGTGGTCTTCGGCGACGACGTCTACTGCGGCCCCTACGTCTACGTCACCAGCGACAACCACTCCTACGACGATCCCGACCAGCCCATCGGCAGGCAGTGGCCGCGCAGCGAGCCGGTCGAGATAGGCACCGGGAGCTGGCTGGGCGCGGGCGCCGTGATCCTGCCGGGGGCGCGCCTGGGCCGCAACGTCGTCGTCGCGGCGGGCGCGGTGGTCCGGGGCGAGGTGCCCGACCACGCCGTGGTCGCGGGGGCGCCCGCCCGCATCGTCCGCCGCCTGGACCCGGCGCACGGCTGGCAGCCGCCGCTGCGCACCCCGCCCCCCGTTCCGCTGCCCGAGGACATCACACCCGGACAGCTCGCGGCGCTGGCCCGACTCGACGCCGAGCAGCCGCAACCGGAAACGGCCGTCGTCGAGGCCCGGCCGACCCCGTAGGCGCGCCCCTGGCGATCCGCGCGCCCCCTCCACCGTCGCCGGCCGGCGGGGACCTCCCGTACCGCACCTGGCGGCGATGCCCGTGGGCCGCTCACCCCGTGGCGAGGAGGACCGAGCCCGCCAGGGCGAGGCCGGCGCCCGCGGCCTGGACCATGCGAAGGCGCTCACCCAGCACGACGCGGGCGGCGAGAGCGGTGACGACGGGGTAGAGGCTGGCGAGGACCGCGGCCACCGCGACCGGGCCGCCGTGGACGGCGACGGCGTAGCAGCCGTTGGCGGCCACATCGGCGAGTCCCACGAAGGCGAGCCCCGGCAGGCGCCGCCGGACCTCGGCGAGCCCCTCCTCGGGCAGGGCCGGAGCGCCGCGCCGGACGGAGACCGCGAGCGCCGCGCCGCCCACGGCGACGTTGACCACGCGCTGCACGAACAGGGCGAGGAAGAGCCCGGTGACGTTCACCGAGGCCTCGCCGATCAGCGCCATCACCGCGCCGAACCCGAGCGCGGCCACCAGGGTGAGGGCGATGGCCTGGCGCCGTACGGGCGCACCGCGCAGCTCGGGGCCGCCCGCCAGGACCACGCCGACCACCGCGACCACGATCCCCGCGTACTGCAGCAGGGCGGGCCGCTCGCCCAGTACCAGCCCGACCCCCACCGGCACCACCACACCCACGGTGGCCAGCGGTGAGACCACGCCCATCGGGCCGAGGGCCAGCGCCCGGTAGAAGCAGAGCATGGCGGCCGGGCCGACGGCGCCGGCGGCGGCGGCGAACCACAGCCGGGGGCCCGCCTCGCTCCAGCCGCCGGTGGCGGTCACGACCGCGCCGAGCACGACGACGGCAGCGGTCTGCGAGACGACGACCACGGTCAGCGCCGGCAGGCGTCGGGTGAGCAGCCCGCCGCCGAAGTCGGCGAGCCCCCAGAGCAGACTGGTGGCCAGGGCGAAGACCGCGGTCACAGGGCACCTCGCAGTACAGTGTGGTGGACAATGGAGTCCACTACACCGTAGTGCACTGTGCTGAATGGCGTCATCCAGAATATTGGACCGGCGGAGCACGCCGGGGAACGCCAGGGGATGCCGGCGGGATGGCGCCGACGGG
>CAYNNX010000275.1:4790-9962 GCA_964398515.1 uncultured Streptantibioticus sp.
GCGCCGACGGGGACGGAGAAGGACAGGGTGCCGGAGCTCGAAAAGGTCGCGGCGTCGCTCGCGCGCAACCTCAAGCGGCAGCGCCAGGAGCGCGGTTACTCGCTGGACCAGTTGGCCGCCCGCTCGGGCGTCAGCCGCGGCATGATCATCCAGATCGAGCAGGCGCGTACCAACCCCAGCATCGGCACGGTCGTCCGCCTGGCCGACTCGCTCGGCGTGAGCGTCGCCAACCTGCTCGACTACGGCGAGGCCCCGGCCGTCCGCCTGGTCCCCGCCGACCAGGCGGTGCCCCTGTGGTCCACGCCCGCCGGCAGCTACGGCACGCTGCTGGCCGGCACGGAGGCGCCGGGACCGTTGGAACTGTGGTCATGGCGGCTGATGCCCGGCGAGGGCCACGACTCCGACCCGCACCCGCCCGGCACGGCCGAACTGATCCGGGTCGACGCCGGTGAACTCACCCTTGCCGTCGAAGGCCGGGACTACCCGGTCTCCGCCGGGACGACCGCCGTCTTCGACGCGTCGGTGCCCCACGGCTACCACAACAAGGGCGCCGTCCCGGCGGAGATCACCTTGGCGATCTCGGTACCGCCGCCCCGCTGAGTGTGGCGGCGGACGCCGTCACACGCGGATCTCCTGGGTGCAGCATTTCGCACCGCCGCCCGCCTTGCGGAATTCGGAGAGGTCGACCGGAATCGGTTCGTAACCGCGCTCGGCGAGGGCCCGGGCAAGGCCGGACGCCTCCTGGGAGATGACGACATGGCGGCCGTCCGACACCGAGTTGAGACCGAAGCACATCGCGTCCTCACGGGTCGCGATGACGGCATCGGGGAAGAGCCTGCGCAGAACCTCCTGGCTGCCCGGCGAGAACGCCCCCGGGAAATAGGCCACGTTGTCGTCGTCGAGCGCGAACAGGGCCGTGTCCAGATGGTAGAAGAGCTCGTCGACCAGGCGCAGGCCGATCGTCGGCCTGCCGAAGAACTCCTGGACCTCCATATGCGCCTCCGGCAGGGTACGGAATCCGGTGCCGGCCAGGATCACCCCGCCCACCGGCACCAGATCCCCCTCGCCTTCGCACGTGTGGGCGCAGGGCCGCCACTCGAATCCCGCCTCCTCGAACCACGCCCGGTAGTGGCCCGACTCGGGCTGCCGCTGCGGCGCGTGGAAACGCGCCCCGAGGACCTTCCCGTCCAGTACCAACGCGCAATTGGCGGCGAACACCATGTCCGGCAGACCGGCGACCGGCGTCACCTGGTCCACCTGGTGACCCAGTTCCCGGTAAACGGAGACGAGCGTCGCCCACTGCTTTGCGGCCAAAGCGGTGTCGACCGGTTCCTCGGACGTCATCCAGGCGTTGATGGAGTAGCGGACGTCGAAGAACTCCGGCGAGCAGACCAGGTATCGCCGCTGCTTCACTGTCCGGGCAGGCAGCATGAGGGAGTCCTTTCGCGGAAACCGAGGGGGATGCTCCAACACTATGGAGGCATCCCCGACCGGAAGGAAGAGAGGAAAGTTGCGCGAACTCACAACTATCTTGCGTGCACAGGGTTGAGAGCCGCTATTCGTTAATCGACGACAGCCGCCCCGAACCCGCCTCCGGACTGCTCGGCAGCAGATGCGACAGCACGATGAAGCTGTTGGTCTCCCTGACGAACGGCTCGGCGCGGACCCGCTCCAGAACGTCCTCGAAGTGTGCGACGTCGAGGGCCCTGATGTGCAGGATCGCGTCGGCACGCCCGGTGACGGTGACGGCCGACTGGATCTCGGGGTGGTTGCGCACCACGTCCGCCAGCCTGTTCGGCGGCGCGGCGCCCTCACAGAACACCTCGACGTAGGCCTCGGTATGCCACCCCAGCGCACTCGGGGTCACCACCGTGGTGAAACCGGTGATCACCTGCTCCTCCCGCAGTCTGTCCACCCGGCGCTTCACCGCGGGCGCGGACAGGCCGATGGACTCGCCGATCTCCTTGAAACTCGCCCTGGCGTCGGCCATCAGCGCCACGAGGATCTTGCGATCGAGATGGTCCAGCGCAGCTCCATGACGAGCCATCACACACGTCCTCCTTCTCGGGGGCGCACGCACCGTCGCGGCGCCGCTCAGGGCTTCCACCCGCAGGATCACAGAGTGCCGGGCCGCGTGGGCGGGTGGGGAGGGGAAGATCGCTTCCGCTGTCGGTGGCACCGGGCATGGGGATCGCTGCCATGACCGCCGCCCTTGAGATCTGGCACGCCCTCGCGCGTGAACACCTGCCCGGCGAGGTCGCCGAGGGCTGGATCGGCCTGCTGCATCCCGCCGCCGCCCTGCGGGCCGCCGGTGTCGGCGACGCGGTGGTCGGCCACCTCGGCGGTCTGCCACGGCGGCCGCCCCCAGTCGGTGCAGAACCCCGTGGAGACAGAGGTGGCCCGCGCCGCCCTCGGCGGCGAACTGCCCTGGGGCGATCCCCGTATCGCCAAGGAGGCCGGGCGGTGGCTGCTGCTCGCCCAGTTCGACAGCGACGACTCCGCCGGGATGATGTGGGGTGACTGCGGCGCCCTGTACCGGATGATCCGCCGCGACGACCTCGCCGCGGCGCGCTTCGACCGGGCGATGTTCGCCTGGCAGTGCTGCTGACTGGCGCTAGCGGGCCGCGCGGGATCACGTGATTCTCACCCAGCTCACATCACCGTCTCAGTACGACTGTTGAACCTGTGGTTACGGGTAACAGACGTCAGTGGCGGGTCTTCCGGACGAGGACGTGAGGTGTCGCGCATGACGAGGTCGGGCCAGGGGGCCAGCGGTGCCCGGCGGTTGTCCTGGGCCATTGCGGTGCTCGTGGCGTGCGCCCTGGTCGCCTGCGGCGGCATGGCGGCCGCCGGCAGGCTCGCGGGGCGGGCCGGGAAGACCTCCGCCGCGTCCGACGCCGCGTCTCGCACCCCCCGCGCCACGCCCCGCCCCCGGCCCGGCGGCAGCGCGTCCCCGGCACCGAAGCCCACCCCTTCCCCGTCGGCCGGGGCGGGAACCGGCGGCGCCCGGGCGTCCCAGGCCCCGCCGGCCTCCGCGACCCCCTCCCCGACGGCCTCGCCGGAGGACCCCGGCGTCTCGCGCACGCTCCCGGTGTCCTCGATGCCGCCGCAGGTGGGGGCGGTGTTCACCGGCGGCCTGGACGGGGACCACTACTGCACGGCAAGCGTAGTGGACAGCCCCGGCCAGGACCTCATCGTGACCGCCGCACACTGCCTGGACTCCACGTCCCAGGTGTTCGTCCCCGACTACCACGACGGCGTCGCGCCGTACGGCGTGTGGCAGTTGGAGCGGATCGTCGTCGACGCGCAGTGGTCCGCCGACTCCGACGAGGACCACGATCTGGCCTTCGCCGTGGTGGCCCCCCGAAACGGCCGCACCGTCCAGTCCGTGGTCGGCGGCTACACCCTGGGCATCGGAGGGACCGCGAACGCCGAGGTCACCGTCACCGGCTACCCGGAAACGGCGGACACCCCGATCACCTGCACCAACGGCATCTCCGCGTACGGCGACAGCCAACTGCGCATCCAGTGCAGCGGCTTCACGGGAGGCACCAGCGGCAGCCCCTGGGTCACGGGCACCGGCGCCGGCCGCCAGGGGCCGGGAACGGTGATCGGGGTGATCGGCGGTCACGAGGAAGGAGGCGACACCCCCGACGTCTCGTACAGCGTGGTGTTCGGCCCCGGCGTCCAGGCGCTGTACGACCGGGCCGTCTCCTACGGCAGCTCGGCCGACCCGTCGCCGAGCGCCACCGAGCCCGCGGCCGGCAAGCCGTGACCGGGGCGGACCCGGGGGACCGTACGGCCGGGTCCGCCCCGGTCCCCCTGGCGCGCGCACACCTCGTGCGGCCCGAATTCTTCCCGTATCCGGCGGTCCCGGAAAGCCGCCGGAACCTCAGTGGGCGGACTTGTACTTTTCGATAACGTCACGTGGGACCCGGCCGCGGGGGCTGACCTCGATGCCCTGTTCCCTGGCCCACGCCCGCACCTTTACCGGGTCGGGCCCGGACACCGCGGCCCGCCTGCCCTGTCCCCGACGCGTCCCGCCCACCTTCCGGCCCGCCTGCAAGAAGGGCGTCAGCGCCTCCAGGAGCTTGTCATAGCTGTCGGGACCGAGGTCGATCTCATAGGCGATCCCGTCGACGCTGAAGGTGTGGGTCGCAATGTCGTCACCCGGTTCACCGCTCAGATCGTCGGTGAACAAAGTGACTACGCGCTGGGCCATGATGAACTTTCCTTTCCTGTCCGGCCCGTGGATTCTACCCGCAGGGGCCCGGGTGGGAATCCGCGCAGCGCGATGTCCTTCCGGAGCGTCATCACATCGCGGCACCGCCGCTTTGACCGCAATTTCCTACGTGCCAATAGCCGCCCTCGGCTAGTCCAGCGCGGGGATCTCGATCGCCGGGCAGCGGTCCATGACCATGTCGAGCCCCGCGGCCCGGGTGCGGCGGTAGGCGTCCTCGTCGATCACGCCGAGCTGGAACCACACGGCCTTGGCGCCGATCGCCACGGCCTCGTCGGCGACCGGGCCGGCCAGGGAGCTGTTGACGAAGACGTCCACCACGTCGACCGGGAAGGGGATCGCAGCCAGCGACGGGTACCCTCGCTCCCCGTGCACGGTCTCGGCCCTCGGGTGCACGGGAACGATGCGCTTGCCGTACTGCTGCAGCACCCGTGCGACCCCGTACGCGGCGCGCCGCTGGTTCGAGGAGAGCCCCACCACCGCCCAGGTGTCGCCGAGCTCGGTGAGGATCTTGCGGATGGCCGCCGGATCGCCGTACACGCCTGTCTCCCTCAGTCCGATGGTCGCTGCGGACGACAACCGGAATCCCGCCGATTCGATTCCCGCGATGTGCGGCCGCGCCCCCGGGCGCCGGACGGGATCGCCCGAGTGGCGTCAGGGAAAACACTTCCACCTTAGACGCCATTCCGCACAGCCGTCTTCGGACGACACCGGCCCCTGATCGGCCGTAGGTGCAAAAACCGATGTCGACCGGCCCGGGAATTTGCCCGTACACGCGGGCCGGACGCCCGTGTCTCACGTGGCGATCGCCGAGCACATGGCTGACGCGCCCTCACATTCCCTGATGAGCAGGCAAGTCACCGCTCCGTCCGGTGCCGTGCCGGGCCGCTGTGCGCCAGTGCCGGGGGCTGGGTGCCGTGAAGAAGGTAACT
>CAYNNX010000276.1:0-4093 GCA_964398515.1 uncultured Streptantibioticus sp.
GTGGTAGAAGGTGCCGACCATCGGGGCGCACAGGTAGCGCCGCGGGTCCGCGGCGGGCGGTGCGGCCGCGGGGGCCGGGGCCGCGGGGGCTGCCTGGGCCGCCGGTTCCGCCACCGCGGCCCCGGCCGCCTCCACGGCTGCCACGGCCGCGTGGGGGGCGTCGGCCGGCGCGGACTGCGCCCACTCCACCTCGACCGCGGTCTGCCCGTGCTGCAGCTTGATCCGGGCGGGCCGGGCGGGCGAGACGCGCGCCAGCTCCGTGACGCTGCGGCAGACCGCGTCCAGCAGCGTCTGCACGCCTTCTTCGGTGGGCGGGGCGGAGAGGCTGATGGCGGCTTCCTCGAGGATGGCCGTCCGCCGGCCGGGCTCGTGGTGAGCGGCCCTGTTGTTGTTCACGATCACGGTGCACCTCTTCCGGCGTGCGTGTGCGTCTGGACGCCGAAGCGATGGAATCGGCTTCTGCGGTCCCGGACGAGTTGTCCGGGCTCGTACCCCGCCAGCTCCGCCAGGGACTGCGCCACGGCGCGGCCGAGCAGGGTGGCGGCGGCCGCGTGGTCGCGGTGAGCGCCGCCGTCGGGTTCGGGGACGACCCCGTCGACGACACCCAGGCGCAGCAGCTCCCTGGCGTGCAGCCGCAGCGCGCTGGCCGCGGTCGGTGCGGCCTGGGCGTCCTTCCACAAGATGGCGGCGCATCCTTCCGGGCTGATGACCGAGTAGACCCCGTTGACGCTGACCAGCACCCGGTCCGCGACCGCCAGCGCGAGGGCGCCGCCGCTGCCGCCCTCACCGGTGAGCACGGCCACGATGGGCACCCGCAGGCCGGACATCAGCCGCAGGTTCTCGGCGATGGAGACCGCCTGGCCGGCCCGTTCGGCGTCCGGTCCCGGGTTGGCGCCGGGGGTGTCGATCAGGGTGACCACCGGCAGGCCCAGCTTGGCGGCCATGCGCATCAGCCGGGCCGCCTTGCGGTAGCCGCCGGGGGTGGGCATGCCGAACAGGCGGCGTTGGCGTTCGGCGAGATCACGGCCGCCCTTGTGATGGCCGATCAGCATCACCGGCAGGCCGTCCAGGCGGCCGATCCCGCCGACGACCGCCGGGCAGTCCTCGGCGACGCGGTCGCCGTGCAACTCATGGAAGTCGTCGAGCAGATGGCCCGCGTAGTCGAGCGTGCTGGGGCGGTCGGGGTGGCGGGCGAGCCGCACCGCCTCCCACGAGTCCTGTTCGGCGACCTGCTCCACATGCCGCAGGATGTGCCGGCTGCCGTCGGCGGACCGCGCCGGGCGGTGTTCGCGGCCGCTCCGGGGGGAGCGCAGGGTGAGCAGCCGGGCGAGGGTGGCGCGCAGCGCCGCCCTCGGCACCACGTCGTCGACCATGCCGTGTTCGAGCAGGAACTCGGCGGTCTGGAAGCCCTCGGGCAGCCGCTCCCCGGTCGTCTGCTCGATGACCCGTGGACCCGCGAAGCCCAGACGGGCGCCGGGTTCGGCGAGGATGACGTCGGCGAGCGTGGCGAACGAGGCCGCGACGCCCCCGTAGGTGGGGTCGGTGACGAGGGAGACCACGAGGACTCCGGCCTCGTCCAGTTCGGCCAGGGCCTGCGCGGTCTTGGCCATCTGCATCAGGGCGAGCACGCCCTCCTGCATGCGCGCGCCGCCCGACGCGGTGACGAGCAGCAGCGGCACGCGCAACCGCAGGCTGGTGCGGGCGGCCTCGGTGATGAGCGCGCCCACCCCGCAGCCGAGGCTCCCGCCGAGAAAGCGGAAGTCCATGACGGCCACGACGACCGGCTGGTCCTGGATGCGGCCGCGCACGCAGACCACGGCTTCCTCCAGTCCCGTCTCGGCCCGCGCCTCGGCCAGCCGCTCCCCGTAGGGGCGGGTGTCGGCGAAGCCGAGGGGATCGTGCGCGGACGGCACGGGCTCGATCGGGATCGCCGAGCCCGGGTCGAGCAGGCTGTCCAGGCGCTGTCCGGCCGTCAGCCGGGAGTGCCAGCCGCATTCCGGGCAGACGCCGAGGGTTCGGCTGAAGCGTTTCCCGTAGATCAGGGCGGCGCATCGTTCGCACTTCACCCATTCGGGTGCGCGGACGGGTGGCCGGTCGTCGATCTCGACCATGGACGGTTTCCTCCGGGTGGGGTGGGCGTGTCGAGCGGTCACCGGTTCGGTGAGCCGCGTTCCCATCGGTAGAACTCGTGGGCCATCGCGTCCTTCGGCTCGCGCCAGGTCCGCGGGTCGTAGGCCTGTACGTAGGCCGAGAGCCGCTCGCTGATGGCACGGAAGGCAGGGTGGTCCCGCAGCTGCGCGACCCGCGGGCCGGGCGGCTGCTCCGCCTCGATCAGGTGCAGGTACAGGTCGCCGAACTGGAACAGGCTGCGCCCGTTCACCCCGACCAGGTCCGGCAGCTCACCGTGGTCGGAGTCGGCGAAGACCCCGGCGATGTCGGTCGCGGAATCCGGTTTCATCCGGGCGACGATCAGCTCTCGGTGCATGGGTGGAGCTCCTTTCCCACTCTTGTGCCGTCTCGGCCGTCCCGCCGCCGTCACTTCCGGGTGGCCCGGGCCGGCCGCCGACCACCGTCGCGCGCCGCCTGCTCCACCTTCTGGCGGATCAGCTCCATCTGGGTCTTGGAGTTGCGGTTGATGAGGTCGGTCATGGTGTCGTCGTCGACGGGGGCGCGCGGGCTCATCTCGAAGTCCTGCGTCCAGTGCATCCGGGTGCCACCGGGTTCCTCCGAGTACTCCCAGCGGATGTCCATGTAGACGAAGGGGCCGGGCTCGGTCCGGCGGGCGTGGACGCTCAGTTCGTCGCGGTTGGTCACCCGCTCCGAGACCCAGCTCCACACCTTGCCGTTCTCGTCGGGGTGCATGGTGAGCCGGAAGGTGGTCCGCTCCCCCTCACGGCCGAGCACTTCGACGGCCGCGTACTCGCTGAACAGCTGCGGCCAGCGCTCCAGGTCGTTGGTCATGTCCCACACGAGCCCGACAGGGGCCGCGATCAGGATCTCGTTCTCGGTGTGTCCGGCCATGGCGCTTCTCCTTCCACGGGTTGGGGAGTCGACGGGTCACGCGAGTGCGGAGTTGACGAGGTCGACGAGTTCGCCGGGGGTCTTGCAGGCCTCGGCGTCGGCGCCGATGGGTATGGCGTAGCGGTTCTCCAGCTCGCCGACGATGCCGAGCAGGGCGAGGGAGTCCAGGCCGAAGTCGGCGAAGGTCGCTTCCGGCCGCTCCACCATCTCCTGCGGGTCGACGGGGACGCCTGCCCGGACCTTGAACAACTCCGCGAGTTCCTCGAAGCTCAGGCGGGTGTTGCCGTTGTCCATCTCACTTCCTTTCGTGCGGGCTGCTCGCCACGGCTCACTCGGGCTCGTCGACGCCGTGCCGCAGCACCAGTGCCGCGTCGCACCCCATCAGCCCGCGGCTGAGCACCAAGGCGGTGCGCAGCTCCGCCGGGCGGGCGAGGCCGGTGACGAGGTCGAGGTCGTGGCAGACACCACCGACGTTGGGTGTGGGGGGCACGATGCCGTGCTCCATGGCCAGCACCGCGGCCGCCACATCGAGCGCCGCGCCGCCGCAGTAGGCCCGGCCGATGCCGGTCTTCGGCGCCGTCACCGGGACCTGCGCGGCACGGCGGCCCAGCGCGTCGGCGATGGCGAGCGCTTCGGCGCGGTCCGCCTCGGGTACCCCGAGAGCGTCGGCGAACACCACGTCGATCTCCTCGGGTGCGCACTGCGCATCCTGGAGTGCGCCGCGGATCGCCTGGGCGAGGCCTTCCCGGGAGGCGGGCCAGTCGGAGGCGCCGGTGAACGTCGCGGCGTGTCCGGCCACCAGGGCGCGGATCGGGGCGCCGCGGCGCAGCGCCGCCGACTCCTCCTCCAGGACGAACATCGCGCCGCCCTCGGCGGGCACGAATCCGCAGGCCTCCGCGGTGAACGGCAGGTAGGCGCGGTCCGGTTCGGCGGCCCGGCTCAGCTCCTCGTAGCCCAGCTGGCAGACGACCGAGTAGGGGGCCAGGGGTGCCTCGGCGGCGCCCACCACGATGGCGTCGGCGCCGTGCCGGATGCTGCGGCAGGCGTGGGCGAGGGCGTCCAGGCCCCCTGC
>CAYNNX010000276.1:4103-9955 GCA_964398515.1 uncultured Streptantibioticus sp.
TGACGCTCGCCGTCTCCATCGTCGTCGCGGAGATGGTCGCACGCTGGGTGTTCGGCCTGCAGCCGCTGCACTATCGCTGGCCGCACGGCCCCTTGCAGCCGCCGCGGATGGAGATCTGGCCGGTGCTGGCCGCGTAGAACCAGGCGATGGACTGGTAGGGGCCCACGAAGCGCGGTCCGCGCCCCCACAACCGCTGCAGTTCACGCTGGCCGAACTCGCCTCCGCCGGAGCCCGCCGCGGTGACCACCCCGACGGAGAAGGGCGAGACACCGCGGGTGTCGAGCTTCGCCTCCTCCGTCGCCAGGGCGGCGGCGGCCATCGCGAAGTGGCTGAACCGGTCGGTCTGCACACGGTAGTTGCCCTCGATCGCGTCGGCCGCCTCGAATCCGCTGACCATGCCCGCCACGCGCAGCGGCATCCGGTCGCAGCCGTCACGGTTCAGTGGCTCGAGGAAGGTGATGCCTTCCTTCGTCGCCTTCCAGAACGCCCGCGCGCCGACACCGCTCGGTGCCACCACACCGATGCCGGTGACGGCGGAACGCCGGCTCGTCGCCGATTTCATCGTGCTCCCGCCTCCTCCTTGCGCAGTACCACGGCCGACTGGAAGCCGCCGAACCCGCTGCCGACCGACAACACGTTCCGCAGCGGCATGGGGCGTGCGGTCTTCGGTACGTAGTCGAGATCGCATTCCGGGTCGGGCTCCTCGTAGTTGGCGGTCGGCGGCACGACGCCGTTCGCAAGGGCCAGCGTGCAGGCCGCGACCTCGATGGCACCGATCGCGCCGAGGGAGTGACCCACCATCGACTTGATCGAGCTCATGGGTATCTCGTAGGCGTGGGCGCCCAACGACCGCTTCACCGCGGCGGTTTCGTGCCGGTCGTTCTGCTTGGTGCCCGAGCCGTGCGCGTTGACGTAGTCGACCTCGCTGCTGTCGAGCTGGGCATGGCCCAGGGCGCAGTCGATGGCCTCGGACATCTCCAGGCCCTCCCGGGTGAGTCCGGTCATGTGGTAGGCGTTGCCGAAGGTGGCGAAGCCGCTGAGTTCGCAGTAGATCGGCGCGCCGCGGCGCCGGGCGTGTTCCAGCTCCTCCAGCACCAGTACGGCGCCGCCCTCACCCAGCACGAAGCCGTCCCGGCGTGCGTCGAACGGCCGGGAGGCGTGGGCCGGGTCGTCGTTGCAGGCGGTGGTCGCCTTGATGGCGTCGAAGCAGGCCACCGTGATGGGTGAGATGGGCGAGTCGGAGGCGCCCGCCACATGGATGTCGGTGCGGCCCTCCTCGACGGCGTGGAACGCGTAGCCGACCGCGTCGAGTCCGGAGGTGCACCCGGTCGACACGGTCTGCGCGGGCCCGCGGGCGCCGGTGAGTTCGGCCACCCCGGAGGCGAGCGAGCTGGGCTGGAAGGCGCGGTGCAGGTGCGGCCCGGCCTTCCGGGGGTCCACGTCCCAGCGCCGGCCGTGATCGCTGACCGCCACGTAGTCGTGTTCGAGCCGGGTGGTGCCGCCGACGGCGGTGCCCAGGGACACCCCCATCCGCCAGGGGTCCTCGGCGGCCAGGTCGAGCCCGGCGTCGGCGACCGCCTCGGCGGCGGCCACCAGCGCGAACTGCACGTAGCGGTCGTCCCGTTCGATCTGATGTGGTGTCAGTCCACAGGCGACCGGGTCGAAGTCGCACTCGGCGGCGATGCGGGAGCGGAACCCCTGCGGGTCGAAGAGGGTGATGCCGCGGGTGGCCGTGCGGCCGGCGGTGAGCATCTCCCAGAAATTCCGCCTGCCCACACCGCCGGGTGCGACGACGCCGACTCCGGTCACGGCGACTCGTCGCATCACGACCCCGCCTCACCGGCCGGGGCCGGGTCCTGCTCGGTGTCCACATGGCCCAGATCGGGGCGCGGCGCGAGCGGCCCGAGGTGGAAGACCATGCGGACGTCGCTGTCGCCGGTGTTCCTGAACCGGTGGCGCACGTAGGGCGGGATCATCAGGCCGTGATCCGGGCTCAGGGGGTGCGTCGTGCCGTCCAGGTCCACCTCCAGGCGGCCGCAGACGACGTAGACGAACTCCTCCGAGTACGGGTGGTAGTGCTCCTTGATGCGCTCGCCGGGCCGCACGATGGCCAGTCCCATGAATCCGCTGGTGGAGCCCACCGCGCCGGGGGTGAGCATCGGGCGCAGTTCACCGCCGCGCTTCCGGTTGGGGGGTGCCTCGTCGACGTGCACGATGCGTGTGGACGGTGAGGTCATGGATGTCTCCCAGGGGGTGTCGCGGCGACAGCGCCGGGCGTCGCCGAACGCGGGACGCCTCGGCGGGTGTCGTCGCGGATGGGGTGATGGGGGTGCGGGGTTGGGTGTCAGTCCTGCGCGCTGCGGTCCGTCAGGAGGTCCATGGCGCACGCGGCGACGAGGCGGTCCGTCGAGGCGTCCCTGCTCGCACCGAAGTCGGCCAGGCGGCGCAGCATGGCCGGGGCGCGCCGGCCGCCGACGCCCAGCAGCAGGTCCGCTTCGCCCGCCGCGCAGGGGTGCACGTCGACCAGGCGCACCACGGTGTCGCCGCGCTGGAAGACGGTGCTGCCGATGAGGGGTGTCCGCCGCCGCTCGGCCGCGGCCCGGTCCTCGCGGGCCAGCAGGCGGGCCACCGCGGCCCCGCAGCCCGGCCGGACGGGGTAGAGGAAGGCGCGGCGCAGCACGTCCTCGGGGTTCACCGGCCGCCGCCGGTCGGGGTCCGCGGTCACGTGGTGGATGCAGGGCAGGGCGGCGCGGCGGAAGAAGTCGCGCGCCGACGCCGGGTCGGACAGGTCGCGCTCCTGCTCCAGGTGCGGGTCGAGCGCCTCCTCGGCGGCCCTGATCTCCGGCTGCGCCGCGACGTGCCGCAGCGCGTCCGAGAGGTCGCCGACCACCTCGACCGCCCGCACGACTCGGTTGCCGTGCATGTACAGCGATGTGCGGTGCAGTCGCGTCAGCTCGTTGACGCGGGAGTTCGGGGAGGCGTACCCGCCCAGGATCTCGGCGACGGCCGGTTCGCTGCCGGGTTTGACGGTGAAGGTCAGCGCGGCGCGGACCACGCCGTCCCCGGGCGGTGCGGACCGCCGCGCGGGGCCTTTCCGCCGGGTCGCGGCGGAGGCGCCGGCCTCGCGGGTCTCGCGCACGATGCGGAAGCGCAGGGAGCGCCGGCCGTCGATGCAGCGGCTGAGCGGCTCGACCGTGTCCAGATGCCCAGGGCTGTTGACCCACGCCAGATAGGGGCTCGCGCTCTCCCACTCGCTGGTGATCAGCCACTGGGAGGGGTCCTCGATGGACTGGCACAGTTGGTCGCCGAGGTGCCCGGGCACCCGGGAGACCTGATCGCGCATCCTCTCGTACGCTTGGAGAAAACGTTCCTGCTCTCCGTCGCGCACCTCCACCAGGAGCAGCACGCGCAGACGCGAGTCGTCGAGCTTCGTCCGGAATGTCGTGGATTCCGGCTGGACCTGGGATTGGGTCTGGATCTTAGCCGTCATATTCCACTTCCCCTGCGAGAGTGGGCTACGGACTGGGCAGGCTCCCGCGTTCGCGCCGCCGCGACCGCGGCGGCCTCGTGTTCCGGCGGGGCTCCCCGGGAGCCGCACGGGCGCCGGAGGGGGTGCGGCAGCACCCGGCGATACCGGATGCCCTGTCATCGGGTTTGCCGGGCGGTAGGCGGGTTCCGGGCTGGGAGGGATGGTCCGCTCCCCGCCGACCGGGCTCCTTCCTGACGCGCCTACGCCCCTGAACACCGGGATCGGGCCCGAGATCGATCCTGATGACACACCCCGGACGGCGCAACCGATGTGGGCCGTTCGGGTGAATTTCGAGCAGCCCGGTGGGCACGCAGCGAAATCCGCCACCGCGTCACGGATGGGCACGGCGCCGCAGGTGGGCGCGGTGTCACCGGGGTGGACGCGGCGCCACACCCGTGGGCGCGACGCCGTGAAGCGGGCGTGGCATCACGGGGTGGGCGTGGGGCCCGAGTCCGGAATATCCGGCCCGCTCCTTGTGTCCGGCTGCCGGGTGCCGCAGTGCCGGCACACGCTCGCGGCGGCCGGCAGGTCCTCGGACAGGCATGCCGGACACGTCTTCACCGGCCCGGGCTGCCCGAAGACGGTCACACCGCGACGGGCCTGGACGTGCTTGTACGGCAGAGCGATGAGGAAGTACACCACCGCCATGAAGATGACGAAATAGACCACTGCGGAGATGAACGCCCCGATGTCCACATAGGTGTTGCGGTTTCCGCGGTGGCCGAGTTGCCAGCCCAGCCCGATGGCCCGGTCGCCCTGGGCACGGGTGATGATCGGGTTGATGACGTCGTCGGTGAACGCCTTGATGAGCGTGCTGAAGGCCAGCGCGGTGATCAGGCCCACGGCGACGACGATGACGTCGCCCCGCATGAGGAAGTTCTTGAACCCCTTGAGCACGGCCGGCTCCCTTGCGGCGATGTCTGCGGGCGGCAACGCGACGCACGTTATCCGCGCGCCGGCGAACCGCCGGGTTCAGCGCGCGCGCCGGACCCGGCGTCACCCGCCCGGCGGACCGCCGCCGCGGGCCCGCCGAGCGAGCTGCGGGGTGCGACCGCCCCGGTCGATCCGGGCATAGGTACGCTTGCCTCGGCGTCGCAACGTGATCAGCACATTCCGCCGCCGACCGAACAAGCCGGCGTTCTTTCGTCGGGAACCACGAGGGGGTACCAGTGACCTGCTTCTTCGATCCGTCGCACGCGCCGGGCAGCGTAAGCGTGATGTGGGAGCCGCAGTGGGGGGTGCCCCGGCCGATCCAGGCCTGCGGGCCGTGCGCACAGCGGGTGCAGACCACTCCGCCGCCGTTCTACATGCCGCAGGGTGCGCCGCGGGCGGGGTACCCGCAGCCCGGCTACCCCCAGCAGGGCTACCCGCAGCAGCAGGGCTACGCGCAGCCGGGCTACGCCCAGCCCGGCTACCCGCAGCGCCCGGGCCACAGCACCGCCGCCGTCGTGGGCGCGGGCGTGGCCGGTCTGGTGGGCGGCGCGCTCATCGGCGAGATGCTCGAGGACCACGAGCCGCGCACCGTCATCGAGGAGACGGTCATCGAGAACAACTACGAGAACAACTACGAGACGGACTACTACGAGTCCGACGACGACGGCGGCTTCTTCTAGCCGCACCCGGACCACCGGTGCAGGCGCAGGCGGCGCCACGCGGTCTCGGCGTGGCGTCACCTGCCGCCGCCCGCGGAGGCGGCGATCTCGGCCGGGTCGCAGGGAAGCGGTCGCAAGTGTGCTGGGATCGGCGGCTACCAGGGCGTCCGGGCCGGAGTCGCGCCGTAAGGCGCCGCCCGCACACCGCGGGGCGTGAGCCGCCCGGCCGCAGGGACTAGAGCCGTTCGATGACGGTGACGTTGGCCTGGCCGCCGCCTTCGCACATGGTCTGCAGGCCGAAACGTCCGCCGCTGCGCTCCAGTTCGTGCAGCAGCGTGGTCATCAGCCTGGTGCCGGTCGCGCCGAGCGGGTGGCCCAGCGCGATGGCGCCGCCGTTGACGTTGACCTTCTCAGGGTCGGCGCCGGTCTCCTTGAGCCAGGCGAGCACCACGGAGGCGAACGCCTCGTTGATCTCCACCAGGTCGATCTGGTCCAGCGACATGCCGGTCTTCTTCAGCGCGTGCGCGGTGGCCGGGATCGGTGCGGACAGCATGCGGATCGGGTCCTCGCCGCGCACCGACAGGTGGTGGACGCGGGCACGCGGGGTCAAGCCGTGCTCGCGGACGGCCTGTTCACCGGCGAGCAGTACGGCCGATGCGCCGTCGGAGATCTGCGAGGAGACGGCGGCGGTCAGGCGTCCTCCCTGCGCGAGCGGCTGGAGCGCGGCCATC
>CAYNNX010000277.1:0-9878 GCA_964398515.1 uncultured Streptantibioticus sp.
CCTCCCGCCGATTCAACCAAATCGGCAGTCCGCCTGATGCTCGAGGACAAGGTCGATCTGCTGATCGGCTCGCACGACAGCGCCACGCGCGAGGCCTTGGTCGCGACCATCAAGGGCAAGGTGCCTTACATCTACACGCCGACCTATGAGGGCGGCGAGTGCGCCTTTAATACCTACGTGATTGCCGACACGCCCGAACAGCAGATCCGTCCGTCGGTCATCTTCATCACCCACGACCTCGACGAGGCCGTGGCACTCGCCGACCGGGTCGTCGTCATGACGTCGAGCCCCGGCTCGGTCAAGGCGGTCTTCGACATCGACCTGCCGCGCCCGCGTGGTTCGGTCCAGGAGATTCGGTTCCAGCCCCGCTTCATCGAACTCCAGCACCAGATCTGGGACACGCTGCGCGAAGAGGTGGAGCGCGCCTACGCACGCACCGCAGGAGGTAAGGCATGAGCACGGCGTCCACCGCTTCCGCCGCCCCGGTCAGCGACAGCGCGCAGGCAACGGCCGCGGCTGCGGCCAAACGCGCGGCCCGGCGGCGCATCGCGCTGGTGTGGGCCGGCCGCATCGGACTCGCGGTCGTCATCATCGGCGGCTGGCAGGCGTTCACCACCTGGGGAATCGTCGACCCGTTCTTCTTCGGACAGCCGTCCGGCATCGCCAAGCGGCTGGTCGACCTCTTCCAGCACGGCACCGAGTTCGGGTCCTTCTACCAGAACATATGGACCACGATCGAAGAGGCGCTCATCGGCTTCGCCGCCGGCGCCCTCGCCGGTGTCGTCTTCGGCGTCGCGCTGGGCCAGAGCCGTTTCCTCTCCGATGTGCTCGGCCCTTATATCAAGATCGTGAACGCGATCCCGCGCATCGTCCTCGGCTCGATCTTCATCGTCGCATTCGGCATCGGCGCGACGCCGAAGATCCTGCTCGCCGCGGTGCTGGTGTTCTTCATCGTCTTCTTCAACGCCTTCCAGGGCGTCCGTGAGGTCGACCGCAACATCCTCGCCAACGCCAAGGTGCTCGGCGCCTCCCGCCTGCAGGTCGTCAAGCACGTCGTTGTGCCCTCCGCGCTCACCTGGATCATCGCCAGCCTGCACAGCGCCTTCGGCTTCGCCATCGTCGGCGCGCTTGTCGGTGAGGTGCTCGGCGCGCAGAGCGGCCTCGGCCTGGTCATCAAGACCGCGCAGAACAACTTCGACCCCAACGGCGTGTTCGCGGCGATGCTCGTCATCGCGGTCATCGTGCTCGGGGCCGAGTGGCTGATCGGCAAGCTAGAGCACCGGCTGCTCTCCTGGCGCCCGCCGTCCCCTTCCGAGGCGTCGAACGTGCTCTGACGCCCCGTCATCACCCCTCATCACCCCTCATCACCCCTCATCACCCCTCCTGCCCCTCACCCCTGGTTCGCGTTACCCGAAATCCCGAAAGGAATATGGCAGCCATGTTCAAGCGGACCCTCACCGCGTCGATCGTCACCGTGCTCGGCCTCGGCGCGGCCACCGCGTGTTCCAGCAGTTCCGGCAGCAGCGCCTCCGGCGGCACACCGACGGTCAGAATCATGGTCGGCGGTGTCGACAAGCAGATCTACCTGCCGTTCCAACTCGCCCAGGGCCTCGGCTTCTACAAGAAGTACGGCGTCAACGTCGTACTGAGCACCGAGACCGACGGTGGTGTCGGCGCCGAGGACGCCATGGCCTCGGGGCAGGTCGACATGGCCGGCGCCTGGTACAACCACACGATCGACTTCCAGGCGAAGGGCAAGGCGGTCGAGGACATCGTCCAGCTGTCCGGTGCACCGGGCGAGCGCGAGATGTGCACCAAGGCGAGCAACGTCCACTCGGCCGCCGACTTCAAGGGCAAGACGCTCGGCGTCACCGACCTGGGTTCGGGCACCGACACCCTTACCAAGTTCCTGGCCGCGCAGAAGGGCCTGAAGGCCAACGACTACACCCGGATCGGTGTCGGCGCGGGCTCCACCGCCATCGCCGCGCTGCAGAACGGCAAGACCGCCTGCGTCATGACGACGCAGCCGACGGTCACCGCGATCGAGAAGAAGGGCATCGGCTACTCGGCCGTCGACCTGGCCACCACCGCGGGCGCCAAGGCCGCGCTCGGCGGCGCCTGGCCGGCCGCAGGCGCCCTCGCCCGCACCGACTGGGTGAAGTCCCACAAGGATGCGGCACAGAAGGTCGTCAACGCCCTTGTGGCCACCATGCACTGGATCAACACGCATTCCGCCGCCGACATCGCCGACAAGCTGCCTGCGTCGTTCGTGTCGAACACCCTGGTGACCAAGGACGACTACATCAGCGCCCTGAACCAGGACAAGGGTCAGTTCCTCCCCGACGGCATCATGCCGGCCGGCGGCCCCAAGACCTCGCTCGCGACAGAGGAGATGGTCGGCAACGCGACCTCGTCGATCAACCTCGGTGCGACGTTCACCAATGACTTCGCCATACAGGCCAACAAGCTTGAGGGCTTCACCACCACGACGGCCCCGGCCGGCTCCAACGGCTGAGTCCACCACTGACGCACGGACGCCCGGTGACCGTCACACCTGGGCGTCCGTGCTCTCTCTCGCTGTGGCTGGCTCGGCCTCGGTCCACGTGACCGTGTGCGGGATTTCGCCGACTGCTCAGGCGCTCCGCCCGCGAACGCGACGGGTCGCGTTCGCCATCCCTTATTTATCCGCTTCCCCTTCCTGGAATATGCAGATCGCTTTTCCGGCGGCGATCCGGACCTGTGACCCGGACAACATGACGTGGGTCACACGGAAGGGCTCCTCCTGTGATGTGGCCGATATGACCTGCGTCACATGCGATACGCCCTAGTAGCGGTAGCGGGCGTCTTCGCAGGTGGCAGTGGCGGATCCACCCGAGTCGGGTTCCGGACACGAAAACACTTAGTAGTGGTCGGCGATATTTATGCCTTGTTTTGCCGGTTATGCCCGACAAAACTGATGGCGTCCCCGACGAAAGAAGTAACCCACGCATGCAGCGCCCCACGACGCCCAAGACCAGCCGCCTGGCCAAGGCCCGCAAGTACACCCTGGGCGGCATCGCCGCCGCCGGCCTGACAGTGCTGGCCGCAACGGTCGCCGCGCCGAGCGCATCCGCCGCCGCCCCCGCCCACGGCAACGTCGACGCCTGGATCAAGCAGTCGCTGAACGTCATGCACGCCAAGGGCATCCCCGGCACCTACGACGGCATCAAGCGCAACCTCATGCGCGAGTCCGCCGGCAACCCCAACGCGATCAACAACTGGGACTCCAACGCCAGGATGGGCATCCCGTCCAAGGGCCTGCTCCAGCTGATCGACCCCACCTTCAGGGCCTACCACGTGGCCGGCACCTCCAATAACATCTACGACCCGGTCGCCAACATCACCGCCGCCGCAAACTACGCAGCGCACAAGTACGGCTCGATCGACAAGGTCAACTCCGCGTACTGACAAGGCCGGCACCTGCCGGCAAGGCCGGTGGTACCCCGCACGGCGTACCACCGCCCTTCTTCGTACCGCTGCCGGGCACGTGCAAAGGACAGTCCGTCATGCCCAGTGATCTCTCGCCGGTCATAGCTGCCTCAACTCGCTGGCTGCTGTCGGCATACCCGCCGGCAGCCGGCCCGCTGAACCACGCCCTGGCCGAAGCCCAGGCAGGGCAGGCGGCCACCATCGCGGCCGCCCTCCGCTACCCCACCGTGCTCGACGCCGAACTGCTGAACCTGCTCGGCCCCGGCGGCTCCCACCGGCTGGACTCCGTCACCGGCGGCGATGCCCGCCCGCTGGAGGGAGCCGAATACGTCTGGCGCACCTGGGTGGACGAAACCGTCGTCAGCTGGGCGGCCTGCCTGCTGGCCGACGCCGATCTCGCCGCCGTGGCAGCGGCCTGCCTCGCCGCGACCCATCATGGCGCGGGCAACGTAGGCGATGCGCGTCGGCTGACGATTCCCAGCCCTCGCGATGTCCATGCGGCACCGCTGCTGCGCCACCCGGACCTTCTCAGCCCGGTCGCGGACCTTCACCGCGAGACACTGCTCGGCCTCCTCGGTACCGACCTGGCCGGCCGCTCACCCGAGCGGACGTAACCACGCGGCTTGCACACCGGTCGGCTGTCGCAGCAGGCGCTCCGGCCGCGCTGAAGCCCTGGAGGACGTCCACCGATCGCAGCAGCGCCGCGGCCTGCTCCGGGATGAGCACGACCTCGTTCCGGCTACGTCAGTGCCGCGTACTCGACGTACCCGTACTGCGCGAACCGTCCGATGTCGAGCAGCTCACGGACGCGGGCCCGGACCCCGGCGAGGTCCCACCGGGCGCTCGCGGCCCGCAGTTCCAGGCGCCGCCGCAGTTGGCGGTCCTCACCGATCTGCTCCCGCACCAGGGCGAGCAACTCGTCCTTGGACAGGTCGGACAGCCACCCGTCGAGGTCCGGTGCCCGGTCCCGGGCCAACTTGCGCTGCCGGGCGGGCTCTCCCGCCGGGCGAGCACGGTCGCCGCCGAGCCCGCCGGGCCCGTCGAGGAGGCGGCGCGGCCCCCGCAGAGGGCTCCCAGCGCGTTCCCCGAGTTGTTCCTCGATCCCACGGGTGGCCGTCTCCGCCAGCCGAGGAGACGGCCACCCGTGTCTGGGCGCCCAGGGTCAGGCCTTGGCGGTCTGGACCCCCGAGTCCTCCCGTGGCGTGTCCGGCGGGGCTGCTTTCTGTTCTTGCCGGGCGGCCACGCCCAGGTGGTTGAAGACGAGGTTGAGGGTGAAGGCCAAGAGCACGGTGAGGGTGATCGGGCTGCCGAAGACGGTCTGTGTCCAGTCAGGGAAGTTCCTGAAGAAGACCTCGTTGCCGAACCGGTCGGTGGCGACCGCCGGTAGCATGCCCACGCCCAGGGAGACCGCGACGACCAGCAGGTTGTGGTTGTCGCGGAACTCGACCTTCTTCAACGTCTGGATGCCCACCGCCGTCACCATGGCGAACATCACCAGGGCCGCCCCGCCCACCACTTGCTCGGGGACGGCCGCGACGAAGGCGCCGACCTTGGGCACCAGGCCCATGAGCAACAGGATCACGCCCGCTCCGGCTACCACCCAGCGGCTGCGCACCCCGGTCATCTGTACCAGTCCGACGTTCTCCGCGTAGGCGGTGTCGGGGAAGGAGTTCATGCAGCCGCCGAGTACCGCGGAAAGGCCGTCCGTTGCCAGGCCTCGAGCGATGTCGGCGTCGGTGAGTTCCTTGCCCGTCATCTCCGCCACGGCGAGCATGTCCGCGGTGGACTCGGTGTAGGTGACCAGCATGACGACGCACATGGAGAGCACCGCGGCGGCGTCGAAGCGGGGAGCGCCGAAGTGGAACGGTGCCGTGATGCCGAACCAGCCGGCGGTGGCGACGCCGTTGAGGTGGAAGAGGTTCATCGGGATTGCGATGAGACTGCCGACGGCGATCGCCAGCAGTGGCGCGATCTGGCCGAGGAAGCCGCGGAGCACTCGGCTGAAGATGACGATCAGGGCAACGACGCCGAGGCCGAGCGCGATGTGTGAGACCTGGCCGTACTCCTTGGCACCGGTGTCGTGCCCGGCGATCATCCCGGCCCCGGGGCCGATCAGTGACAGGCCGATGACGGTGATCACCGTTCCGGACACCAGCGGTGGGAAGTACCTGATCATCTTGGCGAACGGTTTGGCGATGAGCAGGCCGAAGACGCCGGAGGCGAGCATGGCCCCGTAGACGGTCGGCAACCCGTGCCTGGCGGCTATCGTGACCATCGGGCTGACCACGGTGAAGGTCGCTCCGGCGACGACGGGCAACCGTACGCCGAAGACCTTGCGGATGCCCACCGCCTGGATGATGGTGGCGACGCCCGCGACGAGGAGATCCGCGTTGACCAGCAAGGCGATCGTGCCGAGGTCCAGCTTGAGCGCACTGCCCACGATGAACGGCACGGCCACAGCGCCCGCGTACATGATGAACACGTGCTGCATGCTGAGGACTGCCAACCGAGGAAGCGGCGGCACCTCGTCGACCGGATGCCTTGCACCCGGGTGGGAGGACAGTGGCAACCGCATGTTCCCTCCTGCATATGGGAGTTGTTGAAGAAGAGGGGGCGCGATGCCTACTCGCGGGGTCCCTGCCGTTGACGGGCCACAGGATTTCCGGCAGCGGGCGTTCGCTTCTCGCGGTGGCGTCGTCGGCACCGTGTCGGACCGTGCCGCCTCTCGAGACCGGGTGACGTTGGTCCCCGCGCCGGCGGAGCGCCGACATCCGATCTCAACGGCATTACTGCGTGACCCGCTTTGGCGGGTCGTCTTCTCTAACCGGGCCTTGTTCAGGATGGGCCTTGGACGAATCCGGTTCGTCAGCTGGTAACCGACAGTGAAGTGGCTGTTAGTAAAGCGGCTGGTCAAGGCCGAGTGCCACTGTGGGAACATCCATGAATCCCGTCTGGAACGGGAACCGTGATTGTAGGGTCACACAATGGCGGCCGCACGGAGCGCGTCACCACTGGGCATCCCACCCGGGGAGTCCGCCGGCTGCTCCGACTGAAACACGTCCTGCTGGAGTGTCGGTTATCCCGGCGCGCCGGATCGGAAACAGGGAAGTAACACACCTTAAACCCATGGCTGACCGTGCGGCGAGCACAATCTGGGTGCCCGCCGCGTTGCGGCACCTGCGAGCTGCAGCGACGCACTTCTGAACGGCAAAGGGTGTGACATGGAGCGCCACGTGGTGCGGGGGTGTGCGCGGGGGTGAGCCTTACGAAAGGCTTACGAGGCGGGTTCCAGGCGTGGGTCCCTTCATAGGATCGTGCCCGTGCGCTTCTGCCGTAGGACCGTGTTGGTGATGGCGCCGCCGCTCCTCCTGGCGGTGGCCGGTTTGGCGCATCCTCGCGCCCTCGGGTCGTCTACGGCCACGCGTTGGGTGGGGCTCCACATCATGCTCCTGCCGGTTTTCCCGCTTCTCGTAGTGGGATTGCTGGTACCGATCGGGTGGCGGCCGCAGCGTGACGCGATCGGAGCCGCGACGTTCGTCGCCTGGGCCGCCGCTTTCGTATACGCCGCCTATTACACCGGCCTTGACGCCGTCGCGGGCATTGCCGCCGGCACAGCCGCACAGCACGGGGCGGCTTCCGCGGTGCCTTCACTGTTCGCGATCGGCGACGCGCTCGGGCACACCGGTGCCTACTCCCTTGCCACCGCCGCTCTCGCCACCTCGGTCGCCCTGTTCCTGCGCCACGGTCCCCGCGTCCTGCCAGGCAGCCTGCTGCTTCTCGCCGCCTGCTGGTCGTTCACCGACAGCCACATCTTCTGGCCCCGCGGCGTGTTCACCATGGTGGGCTTCGCGGTTGCGTTCGCCCTGCTGGACTGGGCGGCGGGCCCCCGGCCGGGATCATCCCGCGGACCGTCAGGAGTCCCTGGTGGGTAAGGACGCTTGAGCGTGTCCCCCGCCGGGGTACGGAGGCGGCGGCCGAGCCGTGCCGTTCACCGCGCTCCTCCACCGCTTGTCGACGGAGGGGCGAAGCCCCGTGCAGTCACTGGTGCGGGCGGACCTGGTGCCGTGTGGCCATCGCGGTCTGCTGAAACGACGCCCACGCCCATCGCCGGGTGCCGCGGGGGCAGGGACCGCCCGCACGGCGCTCGGTCCGGGCTCCGGTGTCGCATCTCGTCAGGCGGCCGTCGAGCGCGCCATCGCGTCTCATCGCGGCAGTCGTCGCTATCCGCGTGCCAGACCGGGCGGGAGAGGGCGCAGCGGGCCGCCGCTGCCCAGGTGCAGTCCTCGGCCGTGCGCCGCCGGCCCGGTGTGAGCAGCCACGGTGGCGGAAGTGGGAGCGGATCCGGCCACACCGGTGCCGCCGGTCGCCGGGCCGGGGAGCGTGTCGGTCGCCTGCTGGGCGGCGTCGGCGGGGGAGCCCGCCCGGACAGTCGGCATCGCTGCCACGGGTGGCCGGGCGGGTGTGCTGTGGGTGGCGCCTGGAGTCCACGACGCGGCGTTGCCACCCGGCTGGGCGGTCGGCGCGCCGGGCAGCGAACGCTGAGCGGTCCCGGGCGGTCGGCCCTGGGCGGAGACGGCGGACTGCCGACCGCTGCCGGACCCGGCGTTCGACGACTGGTGGTGCAGCAGCAGCGAGAAACCGGCGACGACACCGGTGGCCGAGAGCACGGCCGCACCCACCACGCCCGGTCCCCGGCGGTGCGGTCGGGGGGCGCGATGCCGCCTGCGGAGGACCTCTCCCACTACGACCCTGCCGCCGGAGGGGGTCGGGTCATGGGAGCCGGTGTCGGTATCGAATTCGGATCCGGGACCCGGGAACACCTGTGTGGGATCGATGACGCGAGCGGTCGCAGGGCCCTGCGAGGGCCACGTCGGATGAGAGCCGGACCTGGTCATACCTTCACCTCCGGTCGCTCCCTGTCCAGGAGCCGGTCGATGCGCTGGCGCCGTGGTCCGCCCTTGACGGCCCATCGGCGTCCACGCATGAAACGCGTGCGCGGCCCGCTCAGTTCAACGGGGAGGACCCGCGAGCCGACGCGCGTCGCGGACCGGTTCACGGGCCTGCCGCCGTCGACTGCCCCGGCAGGGCCGAACTCGAACGGTGCCCCGAGTGCGTCCCCCACCGCTGACCCGACGACCGCCCGCGCGGCCCGCTGAAGGCGCTCCACAACGTCAGGTTGTCGTCCGATGGATTCACCTTGCCTCGCCGTGTCAAGCCTCTTCGCTCATCGGGGGTGCTGAGACCGCTTCGGTGATGCCCGGCAGTTCGCTTTCGAGCGCACGCCGCGCTGCAGCAACGAAGTCCCCGCTGGTAGCAAAGCGAACGCTGAGCGCTTGAGGCCGGGCCGATGGTTCGAGCTCGGCGGCGGCATCCGTTGCCTCCGGGTGGCAACCCACGATGCGCGCGTGCAGCCGAAACTCATCTCCTATGCCGCGCACCACTCGGGCTCCCTGCTCCGCGACATCTTCCGGTCCCACCAGCCGCACCCGGATGTAGGCCTCATCGAGCGCTCTGCGCGCAGCAAAGCCCGCCTCCCAGCGCGGTGACTCGGTAAACGGCCGCGCGAACCACCCGTCATCCAGCACTCGGTAGGCGGCGTCGGCCTGGTGCAGGAACCGCTCATAGGCTTCGCGACGCATCTCCCTGAATGCGGTCGCACGCTGCTCGGCACGTTCCTCACAGGCGAGCGAGGCCTGATGACGTAGTTGCCTGCTGGTCGTCCAGGCCGAGACCGAGCCCGCCAGGCCTGCAGCGGACAAGGTGGACAAAGAGGTGATCAGGGCAACCGCGACGGTGTCATTCACGACCGCCATTGTTCCGACGCAGGTACTCGGCGTCCCCCAAGTACCGACCCTTCAGCGCAGAAGGGGGTCCAACAGCCGGCCCGACACAATCGGGAGCGGCGTCCTACGGCGCGCAGCGGACTGGTGCCGCCGCCGATCCGGAAACGACCCGTCTGCGGGGACGCCGCCAAGGGGCTTCACCCGGGCTTGGGGCACCCAGCGGCATCAACCCGAGCGACCAAGAGGCTGCTTACCGGCCAAGGCTGCGAACACCGCTCCCCGCGACGACCACTTGAGGGGCGTCCCATCGGACTCAGGCTCGCATGCCCCACCCCCACAGCACGCCGGAGACCGTCAAGCGCTCTCACGCCCCTCGACGCATCAAGCACCCGTTCCGGTCGGGTGCCCCTGAACGGGCGACGGACAAACCGGGCACGATTGACACCTTCGAGGCTGGGAGCACGAGCGCTCCCGGACGGCTCCCGGCACGCTCCCCATTCGCTCCCACCGCAATAACGACAAAGGCCGCTCCCGCTACCCGCGGAAACGGCCTCTGACCTGCGGTTTCGCAAGTCGGGACGACAGGATTTGAACCTGCGACCCCTTGACCCCCAGTCAAGTGCGCTA
>CAYNNX010000278.1:0-9866 GCA_964398515.1 uncultured Streptantibioticus sp.
CCGGTGTTTCCCCAACCCTGCGTTTCTCCCACCCACCCAACCCGGCGTTTCTCCCACCCACCCAACCCTGCGTTCCTCCCACCCACCCAACCCTGCGTTTTCCCCCGCCCGTCCCGGGAAGGCGCGTCGCAGGACAAGCGCCCGCGCTCCGGCGGACGTACGCCGCAACGCTCTAGCACTCGGGAGGGGGACCCCGGATGACCGCCACCTCCGCACAGCGCAAGACCGCCCGCGCACTGCTCGACGCGCACGGGCGGACGTACGCCGCCGAGGCGGGGATCCAGCTGAAGGACACCCCGCAGCCGCTGTACCAGTTGCTGGTCCTGTCCGTTCTGCTCAGCGCGCGCATCAAGGCGAGCGTGGCCACGGCGGCCGCCCGCGCGCTGTTCAAGGCGGGGATGCGCGATGCCCGGCACATGGCCGACGCCTCCTGGCAGCAGCGGGTCGACGCCCTCGGCGAAGGCCACTACCGGCGCTACGACGAGCGCACGGCGACCATGCTCGGAGACGGCGCCCGGCTGCTGCTCGACGAGTACGGCGGCGACGTGCGACGCATGCGCGACGAGGCCGAGGGAGACGTCGGGGCACTGAAGGGCGCACTGCGCAAGGTGCCGGGCATGGGACCGGTCGGCGCCGACATCTTCCTGCGCGAGGTGCAGGCCGTCTGGCCGCAGTTCGGGCCCCGCTTCGACGGCAAGGCGATCCAGGGCGCGCAACGCCTGGGGCTTCCGGAGTCCCCCGCCGACCTCGCCGATCTGGCCGGCGAGGGCGAGTGGGCCGCGCTGGCCGCCGCCCTGGTGCGTGCCGCCCTCGACAAGTCGGTCGCCGCAGAGGTCACCGGGACGGGCGAGTCGGCGGCGTAGCGCACGCGCAGCCGGACACCCGGGAGGACGGGAGGCAGGGATGTTCGAAGCGGGAGACATTCGTGAATGGCGCGGCCACGACGTCGTGGACGCCGACGGCCACAGGATCGGTCCGCTGGAGTCGGTCTACGTGGACACGCTCACCGACCAGCCGTCGTTCGCCACGGTCATCGTCGGGTTGCCGATGCGTCGGCGACTGGTCTTCGTCCCGCTGGACAAGGCGACCGTCGGGCCCGGCTACCTCAAGGTCGGCTACCCGAAGGGCCTGGTGAAGTGCGCGCCGTCGATCGACACCGACGGCGAGCTGCCGGCCGGTGAGGAGGAAGCGGTCTTCTCCCACTACGGGGTGGCGTTCCAGCCGGGTACGGACGGCGCCAGGCGTCTGGCCCGGCGCTGACCCCTGCGAGGCCGCACACCGTTCGTTCGTCGACGCCGCACGGAGGCTCCGATGGCTGTGTTCCTGTTGCTGATCATCGTCGCGATCGCGCTCGGCATTGTCGGGACGGTCGCCAAGGGACTGATATACCTGCTGGTGATCGGCGTGGTGCTGTTCCTGTTCGACCTGGTCCTGCTCGGGCTGCGCCTGGGGCGCCGCAGAGGCCGCCGCATCGCGCGTTAGGGAGCCGGCGCTAGCCGGTGACGGATCGCGCCGTGAACCGGCCTGCCAGCGCAACCCATTCGCACTCGGTCCGGCTGAGCGGAGCCCCGGCGGGACGCGCCCAGCCGCGCGCGAGCGCCTCGTAGGCACGGGCGTCGGGAGCGGCCGGGGTGCCGCCGCCGCGCCCCTGCCGAATCGATTCTTCAGTGCGCTGGAACGGTCGCCAGGGTGTCGTCATCATCGCCATGCCCCATCAACGGTTCACCCGGCGAGCGGTCACACCCAGCCAACCCCCTTTCACTCCAAGGGGAGAACCCCGGCGCCGCCGTTCGAGGCGCCTGTTGCGAAGCGGTGACAAAGAAGGCCACAACGTTCTTTCGGTGCGGCTGGTCCATTCAGGTGACAGCGCGGCAATCGCCCACCAAGGGCGCCATTGCCGTGAATCCTGAAAGCCCTAACGAAAGGGACTCGAATGGTCGACATCAAGCGGCACTCCCTTCGCCTGGCCGCCACCGCAGCCCTCGGCACGGCGGCGCTCGCCCTGGCCGCCACCACCGCGGTGGCCGCCCCTGCGGCCGCGCAGGCGGCGACCGTCACGGCGGCCCCGTCCGCGGTGGCGGTCCGCGCGTCGATCACCGCCACCCCGTCGGTCACCTCGGTGAAGGCCTGGCAGCTGTTCCGGGTCACCGGAAAGACCACCGGGCTGCGGCCGGGCGCGCACGTCACCCTTCAGCAGAAGCAGCACGGCCGCTGGGTCACCCTCCCCGTCACCGTGCAGGTCAACCGCTCCGGCGGTTACGCGATGCACGTCAAGCTCGGCCTGCTGGGCAGGAACGAACTGCGCATCGTCAGCGGGAGCGTGGCGTCCCCGGTGTTCACCGTGACGGTGCGTTGACGCCCGTGCGGTGACGTCGGTCCGGGCCCGCCGGGGAGCAGGGGGGTTGCTCCCCGGCGGGCCCGGACGTGCGCCGGTTCAGCGGGCGCGGGCGCGGCGATGGGCCGCCACGCGTTCGCGCGTCGCGCACCGGCGCGAGCAGTAGCGGCGGGCCGGGCCGCCCTGTGCGAGGTAGACGTTCCGGCAGCCGGGCGAGGCGCACACGCCGCCGGGCGCGCGCTGACGGTCCCACAGCAACACGGTCAGAGCCAGGCAGGACGAGGCGAGGAACCACTCCCCCCATGGCGCGTCGTCGCCGCCGTCGAGGTGGGGGTGCCACGCGGTGCGGCCGTCGTGCGAGGTGAGGCGCAGCGGTCCGGTGCCCTCCAGCAGCAGGCGGTTGAGGCGGGCCGCGGCGAGGTCGGCATCCGCGGCGGCGAAGACGTCGTAAAGGCGCACGGCGGCCGCGCGCATCTCGGCCACGTCACCGTCGGACAGTTCGAGCGGGCCGGGTTCGCCGTGGGCGCGCAACACGTCCGCGACGGCGTCGGCTTCGGGGTGCTCGGGAGCGAGAACGTTGACCAGCGCAGCGGTCCGCGCCGCGACGGCCTGGACCGAGGAGCGCGCGGCCGGCGCGGACCAGCCGCCCTTCAGGGAGGACGCGGGAGAGGGCACGGCGGAGAATGTAACGCATCTGGCGAAGGATTGAGTTACATATGTAACGTCACTCGTCATGCCGAGGCGTTACGGGGTCTGGTGGTACCTGGCCGGGGCGGCAGCCGCCCGCACGGGGGACGAGATGTCCGGGCCGGCCCTGCTGCTCGCCGAGTTCGCGGCCACCGGATCGGCGTCCGCGGCGTCGTCGCTGCTGGCGGCGGTGACGGTCGCGGCGGCGGCGGGCGGTCCCGTCCTCGGGGCGCTGCTCGACCGATCGGCCCGGCCGGGCGCGCTGCTGGCCTGCTCGCTCGCCGCCTACGCCGCGGCGCTCACGGTCGTTCTCGTGGGCCTCGGGCGCCTTCCGTTCGGCGTCGTGCTCGCGGTCGCGGTGCTCGCGGGGCTGCCCGCCGCGGCGCTCTCGGGCGGGTGGACCGCACAACTGCCCGGCGTCGCCGCTCCCGCCGCCCTGCCGCGTGCGAACGCGCTCGACGCGGCGACGTTCGGCCTCGCGAGCCTGCTGGGTCCGGCGCTGGCCGGGGCGGTGACGGAGGCGGCCGGAGCACCGGCGAGTGTGGCGGCGTCGATCGCGCTGATCTGCCTGGCGCTTGCGCCCGCCTGGGGGCTGCCCGCGCGGCGCGACCCGGCGCAGGGACCGCCGGCCACCTCGATCGGCGCCGACCTGGCCGCCGGGTTCCTGGCCGTCGTCCGCATCCGCCCTCTCACGCGCGCGACGACGGCATCGGTCATCTCCTGTGCCGCAGAAGGGGTGTTCACGGCCTGTACGCCGCTGCTCGGCCGGCGGGTGCTCGGCGGAGCGGACCGCGGCGCCCTGCTGCTGTCCGCCGTCGCGGCCTCGGCGCTGGTGACCGGGGCGGTGCTCTCGCGCCGGCCGCTGCGGCGGGAACCGCAGGCCGTGATCCGTGGCGGCACGCTGGTCCTGGCCGCCGCGCTGCTGCTGGCGGCGACCTGTCGTGCGGTACCGCTGATCACCGCCGCGGTGCTCTGCGGCGTGGGCCAGGGCCCGTTGCTCATCGCGGTGTTCGCGGTACGCCACCGCGAGGCCCCCAGGCGGCTGCGCGGCCAGGTCTTCACCACGGGCGCGAGCCTGAAGCTCACCGCCTTCGCCGTGGGCGCGGGGCTCGCCGGGCCGCTCGCCGCCCGGTCGCTTCCCGGCGCCCTGCTGATCGCCGCGGGGGCTGAGGTCCTCGCCGCGCTGAGCGCCGCCCCGGTCCGAGCGGGAAATCGCTGGCCGTACCGGCGCCCCGTACGCGAGGCTCGGAGCATGGACGACATGAGCGAGGCCGTGGTGCTGGCGCCCGGCAGCGAGGTGACGGTGCGCCTGGTGAAGGACCCGCGGCCCGAGGTGCGGTACCCGGCGGTCGTGGCGCACGACGACGGGACGCACGTCACGGTGACGGCGCCCTGGGCCGGGGAGGCGGCACGGGACGCCGGGTACGTCACGTTCGAACAGGGTGATGTGTGGACGGAGCACTACTGGCGGGACCGCTGGTACTCGGTCAAGGAGATCCGCGACAGCCGAGGTCTCCTCAAGGGGTGGTACTGCGACGTCACCCGGCCCTCGCGGGTGGAGCCGGACGGGCTCGTCGTGACCGACCTCGACCTCGACCTGTGGGTGTCGGCGGACCGGGGCACCGTGCTGCGGCTGGACGAGGACGAGTTCCTCGGCAGCGGCCTGGAGGCACGCGACCCGGCCGCGGCACGGCGCGCCCGCGAGGCACTGGACGAGCTCGAACACCTCGCGCGCAGCGGGGAGTTGGACGCACTGCTGACGGCGTGAGGCGCCGCACCCCGCCGCGCGCCGCGGCTCACCGGGACGTGACGGCGCGCAGCGACTCCTTCAGCGAACCCATGGTGGCGAACACGGCCGTCGGCTCGTAGCCGCAGTGCGCCATGCAGTTGTCGCACCGCGGGTCCCTGCCGCGGCCGTACTTGTCCCAGTCGGTGGTCTCCAGCAGTTCCCGGTAGGTGGCGGCGTAGCCGTCGGCCATCAGATAGCAGGGCCGCTGCCAGCCGAAGAGGGAGTAGGAGGGGATCGCCCACGGGGTGCACTCGAAGTCGGTGCGCCCTTCGAGGAAGTCCAGGTAGAGCTCGGAGTGGTTCAGCCGCCACCTGCGGCGGCGCCCCTCGCCGAACGCCTTCTTGAACAGCTGCCGGGTCTGCTCGACGCCGAGGAAGCGGTGCTGGTCGGGCGCCTTCTCGTAGGCGTAGCCGGGGGAGATCTGGATGCGGTCGACCTTCAGTTCGTCGTTGAGGTAGTCCAGGACCTCGATGACGTCCTGCGGGGTGTCGTTGTTGAAGAACGTGGAGTTGGTGTAGACCGCGAATCCGGCCGCCTTGGCCTGGCGGATCGCCTCGACGGCCTGGTCGAAGACGCCTTCCTTGCTCACCGACTCGTCGTGCCGCTCGCGCAGGCCGTCGATGTGGACCATCCACGCGAAGTTGCGGTGCGGGGTGAACCGGTGCAGGTGCTTGGGCAGGAGGACGGCGTTGGTGCACAGCACGACGAACTTGCCGCGGTCGAGCAACTCGCGCGTCATGAGGTCGATCTGCGGGTGCATGAGCGGTTCGCCGCCCGCGAGCGAGACCATCGGGGCCCCGCACTCCACCACCGCCCCGATCACCTGCTGGACCGGCATCCGCTGTTTGAGGACGCCCGCCGGGTGCTGGATCTTGCCGCAGCCGTTGCACTTGAGGTTGCAGGCGAAGAGCGGTTCCACCTCCACGATGAGCGGGAACTTCTCACGCCGGAGCAGCTTCTGCTTGATCAGGTAGCTGCCCATCTTCACGGTGAGGTTGAGCGGGAGTCCCATGATCGAAGTCTCCGTTCCCGGGCCATCTTCCGATTCATCTTCCGATTGCGCCTCATTTCCAACATACAGTCTGTATGGAACAGGATGTAGGTATGACGCCGCAGCTTCCCGGCAGCCGCCGGGCCGACCACGTGACCGACACCCGCCGCGCCCTGCTCGAGGCGGCGAGGCAGCTGTTCGCCGAGCGCGGCTACGCGGCCACCGGCACGGAGGACATCGTCGCGGCGGCCCGGGTGACCCGCGGGGCGCTCTACCACCACTTCCGCGACAAGGCGGACCTGTTCCGAGCGGTGATGGCCGAGTGCGCGCGGGAGATGGCCGAGCGCCTCGTGGAGCAGGAGACCCGGCGTGCCGAGGAGCACCCCGGTGACGCCTGGCAGCTGCTGCGCACCGGGTTCCAGTCGTTCCTGGACGCCTGCACCGATCCCGACTTCCAGCGCGTCGTACTCATCGAGGGGCCGGCGGTGCTCGGCCACAGCGCCTGGGACGCCCTGGTGGAGCAGCACGGCTACCTGCTGCTGGCCGAAGCCCTGACCGAGGCGATCCGGGAGGGCCGGATCGACGCCCTGCCGGTGCGGCCGCTGACCCGGATGCTGGCCGCCCTGATCTCCGAGGCGAGCCTCTACATCGCCCGGACGGAGGACCACGAGCAGGCGCGCCGGGAGGCGGGCGAGGTGCTGGACCGGCTCCTCGCCGGGCTCATGGTCCCCAAGAGCGCCCGCTGAGGGTGCGCCCGCCCCGCCTGCGCACCTCCGGGGGCCGCAGGGAAGATGGAAGTGCACGAGCAGCGAACGCGTTGGGACGGACATGGGCGAGTTGATCCTGGTCAGGCACGGCGAGACCGAGTGGAGCCGGGAGGGCCGGCACACCAGCTGGACCGATCTTCCGCTCACCACCCGCGGCGAGGAGCAGGCCCGGGCGCTGCGTCCGCTGCTGGCCTCGCGCCGGATCGCGCTCACCCTGTGCAGCCCGATGGCCCGGGCGGCGCGCACCGCGGAGCTCGCCGGGCTCGGCACCCCGGTCGAGGAGCCGGATCTGCGCGAGTGGGACTACGGCGGCTACGAGGGCGTGACCACCGCCGACATCCAGCGCACCCGGCCGGGGTGGAACCTGTGGACCGACGGGGTGGTAGCCGGGCCGGACGGGCACCCCGGGGAGTCCCCCGATCAGGTGGGCGAGCGCGCCGACCGGGTGCTGAAGACGGTCGAGGCGGCGCTGCGCGAGGCGGACCGGGACGGCGAGGGCGGGGACGTGGTGCTGGTGGGGCACGCCCACTTCTCCCGGGTGCTGGCGGCGCGCCGGCTCGGGCTGCCCGCTTCGGGCGGTGCGCTCTTCCGGCTGGACACCGCCACGGTGAGCCGCCTGGGCACCGAGCACGGCCGCCCGGTGATCACGGCGTGGAACGTCGCGGCGCCCACGACCTGACGCTACGTCACTTCAGCTGGGCCAGGCGACGCCCGGCCGACCCCAACGAGCGTCCGCGGCGCGGCAGTTCGCGCCACGGGTCGTGGTCGAGGCGCTCGGGCATCGTGGCGATCGTCCAGCTCCGGGCGGTGAGCTTGGGGTCGTCCAGCTCGTCCCAGCCGATCGGCGCGGCCACCGGCGCATCCGGCAGGGCCCGCACGGTGTAGGGGGCGACGGCGGTCTGGGCGTAGGCGTTGCGCTGGACGTCGAGGTAGAGGCGGCCGCCGCGGGCCTCCTTGCGGGCGGCGGTGGTCAGCTCGTCGGGGTGGCGGGCGGCCAGCGCCTCGGCGACGGCACGGGCGAACTCCCGCACCTCGTCGACGTCCGCGGTGCGGTCCAGCGGCACGAGGACGTGCAGGCCGCGCGATCCGGTGGTCATCGCCGCGGACGGCAGCCGCAGTTCGTCCAGGAGGTCGTGCAGGGCCCGGGCGGCGCGGCGGACCGGCTCGAAGTCCTCACCCGGAGGATCGAGGTCGAAGACCAGGCGGTCGGGGCAGCGCGGGCGGCCCGCCGTGGCGAGCCAGCGGTGCAGGGTGACGCAGGCCTGGTCCGCCAGGTACAGGAGGGTGGCGGTGTCGTCGCAGACCACGTGGGTGACCGTGCCGCCCTCCTTGGCCACCTGCACCCGGCGCACCCACGGCGGATAGTGGCCGGGGGCCTCCTTCTGCAGGAACCGCGGGCCGGCCACGCCGTCCGGATGGCGTTCCAGCATCAGCGGGCGGTCCCGCAGATGCGGAAGCATGCGCCGGGCGACCCGGCGGTAGTAGCGGGCGAGATCCGCCTTGGTCCAGCCGCCGTCGGGGAAGAGCACCTTGTCGGGGCGGTGGATCTCGACGGTGCGGCCGCCTACGTGGAACGCGGTGGCCGTGGTGGCGCGGCTCATCTGAGGGCCCCTCCCGGGTCGCTCGGGGGTGACGCGGCCTTCGGCGTCCTTCAGTGGTGGCGCAGCGCGTCGATCAGCTCTTCCTTGCTCATGTTCGACCGGCCCTTGATGCCGACCTTCCTGGCCTCCTCGTACAGGTCCTCCTTGCTGCGCCCCTCGTACTTTCCGGCCGAGCCGCCCTTGCGTCCCATCGCCTTGCGGGAGGATCCCGCTGCGGCGTTCGCGATGCGGGCGGCCTTCTCCTTGCTCGCGCCCTGCTCGCGCACGCGTTCGTAGGTCTTCTCGTCCTTGATCCGCGGATCGGGCATCGCCGTTGTCACCTTCCATCCGTAGGGCCGTACCACAGGGTCGTGATGTTGCAGAACTCCCGGATCCCGTGCCCGGCCAGCTCGCGCCCGTAGCCGGAGCGGTTCACGCCGCCGAAGGGCAGGGCCGGGTGGGAGGCCGTCATGCCGTTGAAGTAGACGCCGCCCGCCTCGATGTCCCGGGCGAACCGGCGCTGCTCGTCCTCGTCGCCGGTCCACACGTTGGAGCTGAGGCCGAACGGGGTGTCGTTGGCCAGCTCGACGGCGGCGTCCAGGTCGGGCACCTCGTAGAGGGTGGCGACCGGTCCGAACGCCTCCTCGCGGTGGATGCGCATCCCGGGCGTGACGCCCGCCAGGACGGTCGGCGCGTAGAACCAGCCCGGCGGCAGGCCCTCGGGGCGGCGGGCGCCGCAGAGCACCGAGGCACCGTGCCGGACGGCGTCCTCGACGAGCTCCTCCAGGTCCGCGCGGCCCCTCTCGCTGGACAGCGGGCCGACGTCGGTGCCCTCGGCCATCGGGTCGCCGACGGTCAGCGCGCTCATCACCTCGGTGAAGCGCGCGGCGAACTCCCGGTAGACCTCGCGGTGGACGATGAACCGCTTGGCCGCGATGCACGACTGCCCGTTGTTCTGCACGCGTGCGGTGACGGCGGTGGACACCGCCCGGTCCAGGCGGCCGGCGGCGGACGGCATCACGATGTACGGGTCGCTGCCGCCGAGTTCGAGGACGGTCTTCTTCACCTCGTCGCCGGCGATGGAGGCCACCGACCGGCCGGCGGGCTCGCTTCCGGTGAGCGTGGCCGCCGCGACCCTGGGATCCCGCAGGATGCCGGCGATGGCGTCGGAGCCGACCAGCAGCGTCTGGAAGCAGCCGTCGGGGAAGCCCGCGCGGTGGAAGAGGTCGCCGAGGTAGAGTGCGGTCTGCGGGACGTTCGAGGCGTGCTTGAGCAGCCCGACGTTGCCCGCCATCAGCGCGGGCGCGGCGAACCGCACGACCTGCCACAGCGGGAAGTTCCACGGCATGACGGCGAGCACGACGCCCAGCGGCCGGTAGCGCACCACGGCCCGGATCGCGCCGGAGTCCTCGACGTCGGCTGCGGCGGGGTGCTCGTCGGCGAGGAGCTCCTCGGCCCGATCGGCGTACCACCGCATGGCCTTCACGCACTTGGCGGCCTCCGCGCGGGCGGCGGCGAGGGTCTTGCCCATCTCTGTGGTCATCGTGCGGGCGATCTCGTCCTGCTCCTTCTCCAGCAGGCCGGCGGCCGAGCGCATCAGTTCCGCCCGGGTGGCGAAGCCGGTCGTGCGGTAGTCGCGGAACGCCGCGGCGGCGCGGGCGAGCCGGTCCTCGATCTCCTCGGGCCCGAACGCGTCGAAGGTCTTGAGGGTCTCGCC
>CAYNNX010000279.1:0-9859 GCA_964398515.1 uncultured Streptantibioticus sp.
TTGCGGGACGCGGGGGAGTGGCGGGGGCAGTTGGAGTATTTGGTTGAGGTGGCGGGGCGGCCGGACATCACGGTTCATGTGTTGCCGCAGAGTGCTGGGTTGCACGGGTTGGTGGGCACCGCAGTGATGTTTTTGCGGCTGCCTGAGGGGCGTACCGTGGCCTACACCGAGAACACCTACCGCGGTGAACTCATCGAGGGGAACGCGCCGGTTGAGCGCCTGCAACGTGCGTACGATGCGATGCGCGACCTGGCGTTGTCCCCGGCCGAGTCGCGAAAGTTCGTCCTGCGCATGCTGGAGGAAGTGTCGTGCGACCCACCGAACTGAGTGCCGCTACCTGGCGCAAGAGCAGCTACAGCAATCCCGACGGCGGCGAGTGTGTCGAGGTCTCCGATGACTTCGTCGGTGTCGTTCCTGTACGTGACAGCAAGGACCCCCACGGCCCGGCCCTCGTGTTCCCGGCGGAGAGCTGGTCGGCCTTCGTATCCGCCGTCAGGGCTGGCCGGTTGACCGCCTGAACCAGTCGAGTTCAACGTTGGTGGCTCCCGCGATCCGCTGATCACGGGAGCCACAAAGCCACGTTCCGCGCCGCGATCAGCTCTCCGAGGGCTCGGTCTCCGGCTGCGCTGCCGGGGCCTGACCGTCCGCCGCGCCCGCCGGGTCCACCGCTTCGGCGGCGTGCGGCGCTCCGGCCCAGCCGCGGAGTGCGGACAGCGACGGGAAGTTGGCGACGTCCTGGTCGACGGGGTCGCTGCCGTACTGGTGGAAGAGCCACGGGTGCTGCACGCGCGGCTGGCCCGCCGTGGTGTAGTCGGCGATCCACAGGCCGTCGCCGCAGTAGGAGTCGGCGTCGACGTTGAGCCAGTTGTTCCGGTCGCTGTAGAGCACCACGCGGTGCGCGGGGGCCTTCGCCTTCACGTGGCGGATCCAGTGCTCCTTGTAGTAGCGGGCCTGGTTGTCCGTCACGTTCTGCCCGTACCACTCCCAGTCCAGACAGAGGACGTCGCCCGCGACGAGGCTGATCTGCGCCAGGAAGTGATCGGCCTCCTCGACAGGGGAGTTGTCGATGTGCGGGTAGTGGTAGAAGCCGGTCACCAGGCCGGCGCGGCGGGCCGTCGCGCGCTGGGCGACCCACTTGGGGTTCACGTAGGAGAGCCCCTCAGTGATCTTGATGAACACGAAGGACAGCCCTGACGTGGAGTAGGAACTCGGCTGGTACGAGCTGACGTCGATGCCGTGCAGCATGGGACAAGCGCCTCCTCGGACGTGGGGGGTGAGGGGGGCCGGCGGCCGGGGCGGGGGCAGGGCGGGCCGACGGGGTGGTCCGTGAGATTGGTCTACCCCGTGACCGTCACCGCGATCCGCGCTCCCGCTGCCGGGACCTGGGGCCACCGGCACGTGTGCCGCCTCGTGGGCGGTCCGCGGCGCCGACTCGGCGGCGTCCGGGGCGGGTTGGCCACCGGTACGCCGCCCGGCGGGCCGGACGGCTCACGCGCGGTCGCCGGGGACGGCCGGTCGGGCGCGCCGGGACCGGCACCGCGCGGTGGGCCGCGTTGGTCGTCACCGTGCCACCGTAGCCCTTTCGAAGGACGTATCGCGGGACGGAACGGTTCGGCGTACCCGGACGTGGCTACGTTCGCACCCGTGATCGCCAACAGTGCCGCCACGGCCGAGCGGCCCACCGCGAACCGGCCCACCCTCACCCAACTGCGGCTGTCCGCCTTCAAGGCGCACCGGGCCACGACGCTGCCGCTCGGCCCGGTCACGGTGCTCGGCGGCCCGGCCGGCAGCGGCAAGACCAGCGCTCTGGAGGCCCTCGCGCTGCTGGGGCGGCTGGCCCGCGGCGGCGACCTGGGCAGTGCGGTGGCGGGGGTGCGCGGCGGGGCCGCCGCCTGCGTCCCGCTGGGCGCGCGCCCGGACGTGCAGGGCAGACGCGGGTTCCGGATCGGCTGCTCGGCGGACGGCCCGGCCGGCACCGTCGACCTGGACCTCGCGGTGCAGACCGAGCCCGAACTACGCATCGTGGGCGAGCGGTTGACCGGTTCGGGGGAGACCTTGCTCTCCACGGCGCTGTGCGACCCGCGGCGCCCGGTCGTCCAGGCCGCCTGGCACACCGCGGGCCAGGTCCGGGTGACCCGCGCCCCGCTCCCCGACGACCGGCTGGCCACCGCGCTGCTGCCGTTGCGGGTCGCGGGTGCGACGGCGGGGCAGCGGCTGGTGCTGGCGGCGGCGGAGCAGATGGTGATCGCGCTGCGCTCGGTCTTCCCCGTCGACCCGCAGCCGCGGCTGATGCGGGACCCGGCCCCGGTCGGCGACGGGCTGCTGCGCGGTACGTGCGACAACCTCTCGGCGGTGCTCCACCGCACCCGGGGCGAGTGCCGGACCCGCCACGCCGCGCTCGTCGAGGCGGTGCGCAGCGCCTGTGCCGGGCCGGTCGAGGGGCTGACGACCCTGCCCGGGGCGATCCCGGCGGCGGACGGCTCCGGCGGGCGCGAGGCGGTCCTGGCCGCCGTGGACCGCGGACCGCTCGGCATGACGCCGCTGGACCGGCTGGGCGACGGCGAACTGCGCTTCCTGGCACTGGCGTTGGTGCTGCTGACCGGGCCCGGCGTGCTGGAGATGGACGTCAGCCCGGAGGTGCCGCCCGCCCGGCAGGCGATGACCGTTCTCGCCGACGGTCTGGACGCGGGGCTCGACCACGCCCAGACCGCCGGGCTGCTGGGGCTGGCCGCCACGGCGGCGGCACGCGGCCACGTGCGGCTGCTCGGCACGCTCCACGACCCGGGACGGGCGCGCGCGGACACCGACGTGATCACGCTCGAACACCGCTGCGGCCCGTCCCGGCGCCCCCGCATCGCCCCGGTGGATCCCGTGGCCGCGCCCACCCGCGTGCGGGCGGATGGGGTAGACCTGGTGCGGTGACCGATGATCTGAACGCGCTGCGGCGCAGGCTGGCCGCGTTCGCGAGCGCGCGGCGCTGGGAGCCGTACCACACCCCGAAGAACCTCGCCGCGGCGCTGAGCGTGGAGGCGTCGGAGCTGCTGGAGATCTTCCAGTGGCTCACCCCGGAGGAGTCGGCCCGGGTGATGGACGACGCCGGGACCGCGCACCGGGTGGAGGACGAGGTCGCGGATGTGCTGGCGTACCTGTTGCAGTTGTGCGAGGTGCTCGGGGTCGATCCGCTGGCCGCGCTCGCGGCGAAGATCGACCGCAACGAGCGGCGGTTCCCCCTCGACGAGGCGACGTAGCCGGCGCACGCGGGCCGCCGGGAGGGGTGTCGGTGTCAGGGGATTGGATGTCAGGGGGATTGGGAGAGGCGGTTGGTGGGCAGACGGGCTCAGAGCGTGGCCGCCAGGTGAACAAACGTTCACAAATACCCACAAAGCATGCGATCTCGTGGCGGTCGTGGTGCAGTGGAGACGTTGTCCACACGGCGCCGTCGAAAGGCGGCGCCGAATTGACGGCGAGCCGACGACAAGGGGGTCGGGTACATGCCGGGTGTCTGTCAGCCCAGTGCGCGCCGCTCAGGAGCCGAACCGCTCGGTGAGACGGAGGCCGAAGCCCACGCGCACGGCATCTGCTTCAAGAACGGACCACCGAGCCGCATCGGGGTCGAGCTGGAGTGGCTGCTCCACGACGCCCTCGACCCCACCCGCCCGGTCGCCCCCGACCGGATCGCGGCCGCCCACGCCGACCTGCGGTCGCTGACCCTGCACTCCGCGCTCACCCAGGAACCCGGCGGCCAGCTGGAGCTCAGCTCCGCGCCCGCCACGTCGCTCACCGCCTGCGTGGAAGCCGTGAGCGCCGATCTCGCCCTCGTCCGGCAGGCCCTGCGAGAACACCGGCTGACCCCGGTCGGCTACGGGCACGACCCGTGGCGTCCGGCCCGACGGGTGCTGCACACCCCGCGCTACACCGCCATGGAGGCCTACTTCGACCGCGCCTGGCCGGTGGGGCGGGCCATGATGTGCAGTACCGCCTCGGTGCAGGTCTGCGTCGACGCGGGCCATGACGGGCCCGGACCGCACGGCTACCGCTTCCGGTGGCGCCTGGCCCACCTCCTCGGGCCCGTACTGGTGGCCGCCTTCGCCCATTCGCCGCTCAGCCTCGGCCGTCCGACCGGGTTCCGCTCCACGCGCCAGGCGGTGTGGGCCGCCCTGGACCCGGGGCGCACCGCGGCCCCGCCCGAGGCGCCGGATCCGCGGGAGGCCTGGGCCCGCTACGCGCTGGACGCGCCGGTGCTGTGCGTGCGCCGCCACGACGGCCGCTGGGAGACGCCGGCCGGGATGACGTTCCGGCAATGGATACGCACCGGTGGCCGGGGCCTGCCCCCGCCCACCGCCGACGACCTCGCCTACCACCTGAGCACCCTCTTCCCGCCGGTGCGGCCCCAGGGCCACCTGGAACTGCGCATGATCGACGCGCAGCCCGGCGACGACGGATGGATCGTGCCCCTCGCCGTGACCGTCGCCCTGATGGAGGACGAGGAGGCCTCCGCCGCCGCCCGCGCGGCCATGGAACCGCTCGCCGAGCATCCCTACGCCGACGCGCCCGGCAACCCGCTGTGGCGCCGCGCCGCACGGCACGGCCTGGCCGATCCGGACCTGCGGCGGGCGACCACGGAGTGCTTCGACGCCGCGCAGGGCGCCCTGCCCCGGCTGGGCGCCTCCGACGCCGTGCGGGAGGCCGTCGCCGACTTCGCCGAACGCTATGTCCTGCGGGGCCGATGTCCCGCCGACGATCTGCTCGACACCGCTCCCGCGGACCGCCCGGCGCCCGCCCGGACCGTTCCGCTCGCCGGAAAGGACGGCCAACCGTGACCGCTTCGCATCCCGTCGGCGAGACCGCACCGGAGCCGCTGCGGCAGCGGGCCGCGGCGGTGCTGGAGACCGCCCGCAGGCGCACCGCGGTCCTCACGTCCTGCGTCGACGACCGCGAACTGACCGCCCAGCACTCACCGTTGATGTCCCCCCTGGTCTGGGACCTGGCGCACATCGCCAACCAGGAGGAGCAGTGGCTGCTGCGCGCCGTCGGCGGCCTGGAGGCGCTGCGCCCGGACATCGATCCCGTCTACGACGCCTTCGAGCACCCGCGCGCCGAGCGCCCGAAGCTGCCGCTGCTGCCTCCCGGCGAGGCCCGTAGCTACGCGTCCGACGTGCGCGGCCGCGTCCTCGACGTGCTGGAGAGCACGGTCCTGCACGGATCCCCGCTGCTCGACTCGGGGTTCGCCTTCGGCATGATCGCCCAGCACGAGCAGCAGCACGACGAGACGATGCTCATCACCCACCAACTGCGGCGCGGCCCGGCCGCGTTGAGCGCGCCGCCGCCGGGTCCGGCCCCCGCCGACGCGGGCCTGCTCCCCGGCGAGGTGCTCGTGCCCGGCGGCGCCTTCACCATGGGCACCGACACCGAGCCGTGGGCGCTGGACAACGAACGCCCCGGCCACCGGGTCGACGTCGCCCCTTTCCACCTGGACACCGTCCCGGTGACCTGCGGCGCCTACCAGCGCTTCATCGACGACGGCGGCTACCACGACGAGCGGTGGTGGGCCCCCGACGGCTGGGCCATGGTCCGCGAACACGCCCTGGAGGCGCCGCTGTTCTGGTCCCGCGAGGGATCCGGCTGGATCCGCCGCCGCTTCGGGGTCACCGAGCCCGTACCCGCCGACGAGCCGGTGCTGCACGTCAGCTGGTACGAGGCGGACGCCTACGCGCGCTGGGCCGGACGGCGGCTGCCCACCGAGGCCGAGTGGGAGAAGGCCGCCCGACACGACCCGGCCACCGGGCGCTCGCGCCGCTACCCGTGGGGCGACGCCGACCCCGGGCCCGACCACGCCAACCTCGGCCAGCGCCACCTGCGGCCCGCCCCCGCCGGCAGCTACCCGGACGGCGCCTCGCCGCACGGGGTCCGCCAGCTCATCGGGGACGTGTGGGAGTGGACCGCGAGCGACTTCCTGCCCTACCCGGGCTTTCGCGCCTTCCCCTACCGCGAGTACTCGGAGGTCTTCTTCGGCCCGAAGTACAAGGTGCTGCGCGGCGGCTCCTTCGCCGTGGACCCCGTGGCCTGCCGCGGCACCTTCCGCAACTGGGACCACCCCGTGCGGCGCCAGATCTTCTCCGGCTTCCGCACCGCCCGCGACGCAGGCCCGGAGGCAATCTGATGTGCCGTCATATCGCCTACCTGGGCGACGAGACCGCCCTCGGCCGGATCCTCACCGAGCCGCCGCACTCGCTGTACCGGCAGTCCTGGGCGCCGCGCCGGCAGCGCCACGGCACGGTCAACGCCGACGGCTTCGGGGTCGGCTGGTACGCGCCCGGCGACCCGGCCCCGGCCCGTTACCGCCGCACCGGACCGATCTGGGGCGACCCGTCCTTCACCGATCTGGCCCGCGTGGTGCGCACCCGCGCCCTGCTCGCCGCCGTACGCGACGCCACCCCCGGCCAGGCGCCCGACGAGTCCGCCGCCGCCCCCTTCGCCGACGGCCCCTGGCTCTTCAGCCACAACGGCGCGCTGCCCGGCTGGCCCGACAGCGCAGCCGCCCTCCTCGCCGACCTGCCCCCGCAGGACGTGCTGCGCATCGAGGCCCGCTGCGACAGCGCCCTGCTGTGGGCCCTGGTCCGCCACCGGCTGCGCAGCGGCCAGCCGCCCGGGGACGCCCTGGCCGGCACGGTCGCCGGCGTCGCCGCCGCCATCGCCGCGTGGTCGGGCTCCGCTTCCGCCGTGGACGCCCGCCTCAACCTCATGCTCAGCGACGGCACCACCATCGCCGCCACCGCCTGGGGCGACACGCTCTGGTACCGGACCGACCCCGGGCGATCCGTGGCCGTCGCCTCCGAACCGTACGACGACGCACCCGGCTGGACCGAGGTCCCGGACCGCACCCTGGTCCTGGCACGCCCCGAAGCGGTCGACGTCACCCCACTCAAGGAGCCCCCCGCATGAGCGCGTTCACCCTGACCAGGCAGCTTCCCGCGCACGCCACCGAGGCCGCCCTGCGCGCCGACGTGGCCGCCGGGCTCACCGCCGACCCCAAGTGGCTGCCGCCGAAGTGGTTCTACGACGCTCGCGGCAGTGAGCTGTTCGAGGACATCACCCGGCTGCCCGAGTACTACCCCACCAGGGCCGAACGCGCGATCCTGGCGCGCGAGTCGCCCGCGATCGCCGCCGCCACCGGCGCCCGCACCCTGGTCGAGCTGGGCTCGGGCTCCTCGGAGAAGACCCGGCTGCTCATCGACGCGCTGCGCGCCCAGGGCACCTTGACCACCTACGTCCCCGTCGACGTCAGCGACAGCGCGTTGAAGCAGGCCGGGAACGCCCTGCTCGCCGACTACCCGGGGCTCGCGGTGCACGCCCTCGTCGCCGACTTCACCGCCGCGCTCGATCTGCCGCCCGCCGACGGGCCGCGGCTGGTCGCCTTCATCGGCGGCACGATCGGCAACCTGCTGCCCGACGAGCGCGCGGTCTTCCTCGCCGCCGTCCGCGCCGCCCTGGAGCCCGGCGACGCGCTGCTGCTCGGCACGGACCTGGTCAAGGACGAGGCGACACTGGTGGCCGCCTACGACGACGCGGCCGGGGTCACCGCGCGGTTCAACAAGAACGTCCTCGCCGTGCTCAACCGGGAACTCGGCGCCGACCTCGACGAGCGCGACTTCGACCACGTGGCGCTGTGGAACCGCGAGCAGGAGTGGATCGAGATGCGGCTGCGCGCCCGCACCGCCCTCACCGCCAAGATCCCCGCTCTCGACCTCGCGGTGAACTTCGCCGAGGGAGAGGAACTGCGCACCGAGGTGTCGGCCAAGTTCCGCGAGTCCGGGGTGCGCGGCGAACTGCGCGCCGCCGGGCTGGAGTTGACCCACTGGTGGACCGACGACGAGGGCCGCTTCGCCCTGTCGCTGGCCGCTCCTCACCGCTGACGCAGCAGGCCGGGTGCAGGATGGACGCATGGATCTGCGTATCTTCACCGAGCCCCAGCAGGGCGCCTCCTACGACACGCTCCTTTCCGTCGCCAAGGCCACCGAGGATCTGGGGTTCGACGGCTTCTTCCGCTCCGACCATTTCCTGCGCATGGGAGGGGCGGACGGGCTGCCCGGCCCGACCGACGCATGGATCACCCTCGCGGGCCTCGCCAGGGAGACCGGCCGGATCCGGCTGGGCACCCTGATGACCGCCGGCACCTTCCGCCTCCCCGGTGTCCTCGCCATCCAGGTCGCCCAGGTCGACCAGATGTCCGGCGGCCGCGTCGAACTGGGCCTCGGCGCGGGCTGGTACGAGGAGGAGCACACCGCATACGGCATCCCCTTCCCGAAGGAGAGGTTCGCCCGGCTGGAGGAGCAGCTGGCGATCGTCACCGGACTGTGGTCCACGCCTGCCGGTGAGACCTTCACCCACGCCGGGACGTACTACCGGCTGGAGGAGTCGCCCGCGCTGCCCAAGCCCGCGCAGCGGAAGGTGCCCGTGATCATCGGCGGCCACGGCGCGACGCGCACCCCGCGGCTCGCCGCCCGGTACGCCGACGAGTTCAACATCCCCTTCGCGTCGATCGAGGACACGGAACGGCAGTTCGACCGGGTCCGCGCGGCCGCCGAGGAGCACGGCCGCAAGGGCGACGACCTGGTGTACTCCAACGCGCTCGTCGCCTGCGTCGGCAAGGACGACGCCGAGGTGGCCCGGCGCGCCGCCGCGATCGGCCGGGACCCCGCCGAGCTGCGCGCCAACGGGCTGGCGGGGTCGCCCGCCGAGGTCGTCGACAAGATCGGCCGCTACGCCGCCGCCGGCTCGTCCCGCATCTACCTGCAGATCCTCGGCCTGGACGACCTGGACCACCTGGAGCTGATCTCCTCCGCCGTGCAGGCCCAGCTCGGCTGACCACCCCCGCTTCAGGATTCCGCCAGGAGCACCCGCTAGGAGCACCCGCGTTGCCCACCACCCCCTTGGCCTCCGCCCTGGCCCGCGGGCCCGTCGTCCTCGACGGCGGGCTCTCCAACCAGCTCGCCGACCAGGGCTGCGACCTCTCCGACGACCTGTGGTCCGCCCGGCTGCTCGCCGACGGCCCCGAGCAGATCGAGGCGGCCCACGCGGCGTACGTCCGGGCGGGCGCGCGGGTGCTCATCACCGCCAGCTACCAGGCCACCTACGAGGGGTTCGCCCGGCGCGGCCTGGACCGTGCGGCGGCCGGCGCGCTGCTGCGGCGCAGCGTCGAGCTCGCCCGCCACGCCGCACGGGGCCGCGACGACGTGTGGGTGGCCGCCTCCGTCGGGCCGTACGGTGCCATGCTCGCCGACGGCAGCGAGTACCGCGGCCGCTACGGGCTCACCGTGCGCGAGCTGGAGCGTTTCCACCGCCCCCGGATCGAGACGCTGGCCGAGGCCGCCCCGGACGTCCTGGCGCTGGAGACCGTGCCCGACATGGACGAGGCCGAGGCGCTGCTGCGGGCGGTGGACGGCCTCGGCGTGCCGGTGTGGCTGTCGTACAGCATCGACGGGGACCGCACCCGCGCGGCGCAGCCGCTGCGCGACGCGTTCCGGCTCGCCGCCGGTGTGCCCGAGGTGATCGCGGTCGGGGTGAACTGCTGCACGGCCCGCGACGCGGCGGCCGCGGTCCCGCTCGCCCGGGAGATCACCGGCAGGCCGGTCGTCGTCTACCCCAACAGCGGCGAGGTGTGGGACCCGGCCGCCCGCGGCTGGCGCGGGCCCGCCACCTTCGACCCCGCCGAGGTGCGCGGCTGGTACGCCGACGGGGCCCGGCTGATCGGCGGCTGCTGCCGGGTCGGGCCGCGGCAGATCGCCGAACTCGCCGCCGCCCTGCGGGGCTAGCGCACCGCGGCGGAGCGTCGCGAAGCGGGTGCGCTCTGCGCCCGCAG
>CAYNNX010000280.1:0-503 GCA_964398515.1 uncultured Streptantibioticus sp.
CGATCTCGGACGACGCCCTCAAGGCCGCCGCCGAGATGGCCAGCCGCTACATCACCGACCGCTTCCTGCCGGACAAGGCCATCGACCTGATCGACGAGGCCGCCTCCCGGCTGCGGATGGAGATCGACTCCTCGCCCGTCGAGATCGACGAGCTGCAGCGCGCCGTCGACCGGCTGCGCATGGAGGAGATGGCGCTGAAGAACGAGACCGACGCGGCGAGCAAGGAGCGCCTGGAGCGGCTGCGCAAGGACCTCGCCGACAAGGAGGAGGAGCTGCGCGGCCTGACCGCCCGCTGGCAGAAGGAGAAGGAGGGCCTCAACCGGGTCGGTGAGCTCAAGGAGCGCCTCGACGAGATCGACACCCGCATCGAACTCGCCCAGCGCGACGGGGACTTCGAGACCGCCTCCAAGCTGCTGTACGGGGAGAAGCCGAGGCTGGAGGCGGAGCTCGCGCAGGCCTCCGAGGCGGAGCAGGCCGCCAAGCGGGAGACCATGGTCAAGGAG
>CAYNNX010000280.1:513-6233 GCA_964398515.1 uncultured Streptantibioticus sp.
CCGGACGACGTCGCCGACGTCGTCGCCTCCTGGACCGGCATCCCGGCCGGGCGCCTGCTGGAGGGCGAGAGCCAGAAGCTGCTGCGCATGGAGGAGGAGCTGGGCCGGCGGCTGATCGGCCAGACCGAGGCGGTACGGGCCGTCTCGGACGCGGTGCGCCGCTCCCGCTCCGGCATCGCGGACCCGGACCGGCCCACGGGGTCGTTCCTCTTCCTCGGCCCGACCGGCGTGGGCAAGACCGAACTGGCCAAGGCGCTCGCCGACTTCCTCTTCGACGACGAGCGCGCCATGGTCCGCATCGACATGAGCGAGTACGGCGAGAAGCACTCCGTCGCCCGTCTGGTCGGCGCGCCCCCCGGCTACGTCGGCTACGAGGAGGGCGGCCAGCTCACCGAGGCGGTGCGCCGCCGCCCCTACAGCGTGGTGCTGCTCGACGAGGTGGAGAAGGCGCACCCGGAGGTCTTCGACATCCTGCTGCAGGTGCTGGACGACGGGCGGCTCACCGACGGCCAGGGGCGGACCGTGGACTTCCGCAACACGATCCTGATCCTCACCTCCAACCTGGGCTCCCAGTATCTGGTCAACCCCGAGTTGACACAGGAGGGGAAGCGGGAGAGCGTGCTGTCGGCCGTGCGGGCGTCCTTCAAGCCGGAGTTCCTCAACCGCCTCGACGACATCGTGGTCTTCTCCGCGCTCACCGAGGACGAGCTGCGCCGGATCGCCGCGCTCCAGATCGAGCGGCTGCGCGAGCGGCTGGCCGAGCGCCGGCTGCGGCTGGAGGTCACCGACGCGGCCCTCGGGTGGCTCGCCCGCGAGGGCAACGACCCGGCGTACGGCGCCCGGCCGCTGCGCCGCCTGGTGCAGACGGCGATCGGCGACACCCTGGCCCGCGAGATCCTCGGCGGCGAGGTCCGCGACGGCGAGACGGTACGCGTGGACCTGGTCCCCGACGGCGTGGACGGGCGCCTGTCGGTCACGCCGGTGCGCTGACCGCAGCCGGAGGCGAGTGAACCCTGCCCCGGCATCCTCCGCACGGCCACGCTCACCGCGACACGACCCTCCCGGCGGGGCTTGCCACACTCCCGCCGGGATGGGGGAGGATGGCGGGGTATCCACTTGAAGGGAACTCCACGGTGAGCATCGACCCGTCCTCGATTCCGAATTTCGGCGGCAGCAACCCCGGGCCCCCTCCCGGCGGTGGCGTCGTCCGTCCCGACCAGGACCTGGTCAAGCAGCTGCTCGACCAGATGGAGCTGAAGTACGTCGTCGACGACGAGGGAGACCTCGCCGCCCCCTGGGAGGACTTCCGTACCTACTTCATGTTCCGCGGTGAGGCCGACCAGGAGGTCTTCGCCGTCCGCACGTTCTACGACCGCCCGTACTCGATCGACGACAAGGGCAAGCTGCTGGAGATCGCCGACGGCTGGAACCGGCAGACGCTGTGGCCCAAGGTCTACACGCACACCCACGACGACGGCTCGGTCAGGCTGATCGGCGAGGCCCAGATGCTGCTGGGGCTCGGCGTCGGCCTGGAGCACTTCGTCTCCAGCACGGTCAGCTGGGTGCGCGCCTCGATCGAGTTCGACCGGTGGGTGATCGAGCAGCTCGGGCTGGAGAAGGACGCCGAGTCCGGCGACGACGAGACCGACTGACCGCGGCCGCCGACCGCGCTCACAGCGCCATCGGCGCGATGGCCAGCAGATACGTCCCGTAGAAGCAGGTGATCCCGGCCAGGGAGACGACCGCCACGGCGGCCGTCCTCGGCCGGGCCCTCGCCAGCGCGATCGCGGCCGGGATCAGCAGCGGGAAGGCCGGCATCAGGAACCGCGGCTTGCACTGGAAGAAGCCGGCGCCGCCGATCCCGATGAGCATCAGCACCGCGCTGTACGCCAGCAGGGCCATCGGGATCCGGTCGGTGATGCACAGCGCGAACAGGATCACGGCGGCCGCCACGATGCCCGCCGCCACGTAGTACGCGAAGTAGTCGGTGCCGGTCACCAGGTGCTTGAAGAAGCGCAGCGCGCTCCACCCGAAGTCGTAGCGCGACCCCCAGCGGGCCTGGACCTTGAAGTAGCCCTTGGGGTCGTTGGTCTGCCACCCGACCCACAGCACGTAGCCGAACCAGCCGCACGGCGCGATCGCGGCGCCCGCCCAGGCGCGCAGGTCGAGGGGCTTGCCGGCCTTGCGCCGCCGCCAGGCGTCGGCCAGCACCCCCGCGCACACCCCGGCGGCCACCGCCACCCCGTTGGGCCGGGTGCACCCCGCCAGGGCCGCGAGCGTGCCCGCGTACAGCCAGCGCTTGGTGAGCACGGCGTACATCGACCAGGCGGCCAGGGCGGTCATAACCGGCTCGGTGTAGGCCATGGTCTGGATGACGGCGTGCGGCAGCAGCCCGTAGAGCAGCACCAGCGCCGTGCCGACCCGGCGGCCGTAGAGGCGGGCGCCGATCAGGTAGATCGCCCAGGCGGAGAGCATGGTGGCGACCCAGGCGATGAGGATCGCCATGTTGATCGTGCCGATCGGGACGACCGTGGCCGCCACCTTGATCAGCGTCGGGTAGAGCGGGAAGAACGCCAGGTCGTTGTAGAGCACCCCGTGCTGCGTGCCGGAGGGGATGAGCGTGCCGTAGCCGTACTCCGCGATGCGGTGGTACCAGCGGGCGTCCCACGCCATGCCGAGGATGCTGCGCGGGTGCTGCCCGGCGTACCAGGCGTACGCCGACAGGCACAGCAGCCCCGACAGGCGTACGGCGGCGTAGAGCATGAGGGCCGGGGCTGCCTTGCGCAGTGAGACCCAGGCCCGTTCCCGGCGGGTGCGCGGGACGGGGCCCGCCGCTGGCTTTCCCGACGTACGACGAGGAGGGGTCGAGACCGGCTCGGCCGTATACACCTGTTCCGCTCCTCCCGGGGCGACCGTTCTTCGGCGACCGTATGTGACTGTGACGACAAGCTTGAATGAGTCTGGCCTTGCGCGCATTGTCGGGTCATACGGAGCCGTTGTGCCGAGTAGCGCCGCAATCCACCCCCACGAGTGAAAGACGACCGAAAGGAGGGGCGGGTTGCCTCAGGAGCGTAGCTGCTTCAGCCGGGAGATCGCATCGTGCAGCACTTCTGTTCGCTTGCAGAACGCGAACCGTACGAAGGACGTTCCCTTCTCCGTAGTGTCGTAGAAGACCGCGTTCGGGATCGCGACCACCCCGCACCGGCCGGGCAGGGAGCGGCAGAAGGCGAAGCCGTCGGTTGCTCCGAGCGGGCGGATGTCGGTGGTGACGAAGTACGTCCCGGCGGGGCGGAACACCTGGAAACCGGCCTCTTCCAGGCCGGCCGCGAGGAGATCGCGTTTGCCGCGCAGATCGTTCGCCAGTTCGGTGAAATACGTCTCCGGCAGGCGCAGCGCCTCGGCGACCGCATATTGGAACGGGCCGGAGGAGACGTACGTCAGAAATTGCTTCGCCGTTCGCACGGCGTTCACCAGATCGGGTGCACCGGTTACCCAGCCGACCTTCCATCCGGTGAATGAGAAGGTCTTCCCGGCCGAGCTGATCGTTACGGTCCGTTCACCCATCCCGGGGAATGTGGCGATGGGTACATGGGTGCCGTCGAATACCAGGTGCTCGTACACCTCGTCGGTGATCACCAGCAGGTCGCGCGATACGGCGAGCTCCGCGATCTGCGCGAGCTCCTGCCTGGTCAGGACGGTTCCGGTCGGGTTGTGCGGGGTGTTGAGGAGGATCAGCCGGGTGCGGTCGGTCACCGCGGAGCGCAGCTCGTCCAGGTCGAGGACGAACCGGCCCTCGCGGGGGCGCAGGGTTACCGGCACCCGGACCCCGCCGGCCATGGCGATGCACGCCGCGTAGCTGTCGTAGTACGGCTCCAGCGCGATGACCTCGTCGCCGGGCTCCACCAGGGCCAGCAGCGCAGCGGCGATCGCCTCGGTGGCCCCGGCGGTCACCAGGACCTCGGTGTCGGGGTCGAAGGTGAGCCCGTAGCGGCGCTGCTGGTGCTCGGCGATCGCGGTGCGCAGCTCGGGGACGCCGGGACCGGGTGGGTACTGGTTGCCGCGGCCGTCGCGCAGCGCCCGTACCGCGGCCTCGCGCACCGCCTCCGGGCCGTCGGTGTCCGGGAACCCCTGGCCGAGATTGACCGAACCGGTGGCGGTGGCGAGCGCGGACATCTCCGCGAAGATCGTCGTGCCGAAGCCGTGCAGACGGCCCGCGAGCAGCGGGCGCTCGGGGTGCCGGGCGCCGGGGGCGCCGTGGGAGGGCTGGGGAGAAGGCTGGGCAGGCGTCATGGCCGACATCCTCCGGCGAACCTCTGGAATTGCTCAACTCCCCTTTACCGGCCGTCGCGGCTGGGCATGAGCCGTCGTACACGCAAGCCTCGCATCGGGGGACATCGATCCGGGGGACGTACGGGGGACATCGACTAGGTGAGGTGAGGGCCATGCCCATGCTCTTCGGAGTGGTCGTCTTCGCGTGCATCGTGCTGGTGGTGGTCGCCGGGATAGCCAGCGCGTCCCGGCCGGACCAGCCGCGCCGAGGGCGAGCGGGGCAGCCGGGGGACCCCGGTGCCGGCTGGTGGGCCGGGGACGCGGGATCCTCCGGCGGCCACTCGGGCGGCCACCACTCGTGCGGCGGGGGCCACCACTCGTGCGGCGGCGGACATTCGTGCGGCGGACACTCGTGCGGGGGCGGCATCTGAGACGGCGGCCGCCGGAACCCGCCGACTCCCTTGCGGCATGCGGCCCGAGGCCGGTCGTATGCCCCCTCGCGTGCCGTCGAGCATATGCGCGGCGCGGGACCGCGCGTCGGCGCGCCGTGCGCCGGTGAACACCTGAACCAACACGTGCCCGTGCGGATGTAAAGCGTCCGCGGGTGGGTAAAAACGCTGTGGGCGCGATGAAAATCGTGATTCCGTATTCCCGCACCCCCCGTGGACACGAGCCGGCGGACGTTCCTTGTGGGCCCGTCCTCCACCCGCCCCCCTCACGCGCGCGTCACGCACCGGACGACGCCGCGTCGACGCCGGGGGCAGCAGGGGGCGGGCCGGCCACCAACCACTGCGTGCTTGCGGAGCCGACCCATGCTCACCACCCTCCAGACCGCCTACACCGACACCCGCGCCGGGGATCTGGCCTGGCGCCTGGGCAAGGAACCCCTGCCGGCGCTCGCCGTCGTGGACCTCCGTCTGGACCTGGGCGGCGGTGCCCGGCGCGCCACCGCCGTCGAGGTGCAGATGCGCCTGCTCGGCGCCTCACACCAGGTGCTGCTCGACGCGCCCGGCGGCGGCTGCTCGGAGACCGTCGCCTGCCTGCCGGGCAGCCGCACCCCGCTCCCGGTCGGCGTTGCCGAGCGCATCGGCGACTGGGAGTACGAGTTCGCCGCACGCGTGGAGACCCTCTCGCGCGGCTCCTTCGCAGGCCGCGCCCAGGAGTTGCTCGCCCTGGTGGCCGACCACCCCAACGGCCTGGCCGGACGGTTCCCCGGCGATCCGCACGCCTTCACCGCGATGCTCGTGCAGCGGGACCCGGATCACGAGGGCGGGGTCCACTGGCGCACCTGGCACGCCTACCCGCAGGAAGGGCGGCTGGTGGCCACCCGGTCGCGGGTGACGGGCCTGGTGTGACCACGGGCGAACGCCGGGCGGCGGGTGGGGGCCGGAGCAGTCGGCGGGTGGGGGCGCGTACCGGCGCGCGTGGCCCGGCGGGGGCGCGCGCGTCAA
>CAYNNX010000280.1:6333-9827 GCA_964398515.1 uncultured Streptantibioticus sp.
CGGCGGGTGGGGGCGCGTACCGGCGCGCGTGGCCCGGCGGGGGCGCGCGCGTCAAGGTTGCGCACCAGTCGGGTGGGTGTGACCGCGGGCAGGGCGGGCCGTGACGTAGCGTGCAGACGTGATCGAGCAGCGTCACCCATGCGTCCGGCTGCCGGTGCCGGCGGCCCTGGGCCGTGCGCTGGTGCTCGCGTCGGTCTTCGTGTGCGCCGCCTGCGGCCTGGTCTACGAACTCGAACTCGTCGCACTGGCCTCGACGTTGGCGGGCGACTCGGTGAAGCAGGCGTCCGTCGTGCTCTCCGTCATGGTCTTCGCGATGGGCGTCGGCTCGCTGCTGGCCAAACGGCTCAGGTGCCGGGCCGCGATCGGCTTCGCACTGGTCGAGGCGGTACTCGCGCTCTTCGGCGGGCTGTCGGCGATGACCCTGTACGCAAGTTTCGCCTGGCTCGGGCGGACGCGTTGGGTGCTGGCGGTCTTCGCCTTCGCCATCGGCGTGCTCACCGGTGCCGAGATCCCGCTGCTGATGACCCTGATCCAGCGAATCCGGCGGCAGGACGCGGGAGGCGCGGTCGCCGACGTGTTCGCCGCCGACTACGTGGGCGCGCTCGTGGGCGGGCTCGCCTTCCCGTTCGTACTCCTGCCGTCCTTCGGGCAGTTGACGGGGGCGCTGCTCACCGGGGCGGTCAACGCCGCGGCGGGCGGCGCGATGGTGCTCGGGCTCTTCCGCCGCGACCTGAGCGCCCGGGTGCGCAGCTGGCTGCTCGTGGTGAACGTCGCCGTGCTGGCGGCGCTGACGGTCGCGGCGGCGTGCACGGAACAGTTCGAACGGGCGGCGCGCCAGGCCGTCTACGGCGCCGACGTGCGGCTGGCGGAACGCACCGGCGTGCAGGAAGTGGTGGTCACCCGGCGGCCGTTGGAGCTCTTCCTGGACGGACACCTCACGGTGCGCGCGCAGGACGAGTACCGCTACCACGAGGCGCTGGTGCACCCCGCGATGGCCGGGGCGCACCGCCGGGTCCTGGTGCTCGGCGGCGGGGACGGGATGGCGCTGCGCGAGGTGCTGCGCTACCCGGACGCCGAGGCGGTCACGGTCGTCGGCCCGGACGCCGGGCTCGTCCGGATCGCCCGCACGGACCGGGACCTCGCCGCCCTGAACCGCCACGCCTTCGCCGATCCGCGGGTCCGGGTCGTCACCGCCGACGTCTTCGACTGGCTGCGGAGCCGGCGCGACCGCGGCGACCCCCGCTACGACGCGATCATCGCCGATCTGCCCGACCCCGGGACCGCGGACGCCGCCCAGCTGTACTCACAGGAGTTCTACGGCCTGGCGGCCGACGCGCTCGCCCCCGCCGGCCGGTTGGCCGTGCACGCCGGTGAACTCGGCGGTTGCGCCCGGGACTTCTGGACCGCCGAGGCGACGCTGCGCTCGGCCGGGCTGAGCCCGATCCCCTACCGCGTCGACGACCAGGGCCTGCTGCTGGCCGCCCCCGTGCCGCCGACCCTGCGGCTGCCCTCCCCCGCCCCCCGGCTGCGCTTCCTCACCCCCGCCTCCCTGCGCGCCGCGGCCCTGGCGGCGGAGGCGGTCCGCCGGACGGACGCGGTCCCCTCGACGCTGCTGCGGCCGAGGTACGGGCGGTAGCGGGCCCGCGGGAAGCGCGGCGCAGCGGCGTCGGACCGTGCCGCTCGGGGCGCCCGGTGGGTAGGCTCGGCGGGTATGGAGCATGAGGCGTTCGTACCGTTTCCGCTTGAGACCGTGCGGCGGGCCATCGCCGAGACCGACCGCGTGGCGCGGTGCGTCTCCGGGTTCCAGCGGGACGTCGGCCCCGGCACCGGGTCGGCCGGCTCGCTCACCGGGCGCCTGCGGCTGCGGATCGGCGGCTCGAGCATCACGTACCGCGGCAGCGTGCGGATCGCCGCCTGCGACGGCGGTTTCGAGATCGAGGGCGAAGGCGTGGAGGCCCGCGGGGACGGCGCCGTCAAGGTCGCACTGGTGATCGGCCTGGATCCGGCGGAGGGCGGCACCCGGCTCGGCTTCTCCGGTGCCGTGCAGGCCGAGGGGCGGCTCACCGAGTATGACGACGCGGCCGCCGACGCGGCCGGCCGTCGCCTGCTGGACCGGTTCGTCGCCGACCTCACCACCGACCTGGAGGCGGAGCCGCCGACCCTGCCGTCGGAGTCCGGAGAGGAGTCCGACGTCGTGGACGAGCCCGCCGACGCCGGGCTCCCGGAGGGCGACGAGATGGTTGACATCGTCGAGGTCGAGGTGCCGGAGAACGCCGCCGGGCTCGACGACGAGGCCGTGCCGCTGTCGGACGGCGTGCCCGCCGAGGCGGCGCACGCCCGCCGCACGATGATCGGGCGCAGCGCCGAAGAGGTGGACCACGCCCCGCCCCGCGGCCGTTACGCGCCGGTGCCCGCGCCGGAGACCTCCCCGGCCACCGCCGCCCTGCGCTGGGCCGCCCCCGCCGCGGCGGCCCTGGTGGCGTCGGCGGTCGTGGTCGGCCGGGTGCTGCGCAGCCGCCGCGGCGGCAGGCGGTAGGGCGCGGCCGGAAGTGTCCGGTCAGACGGTGGCGGGCCGGTAGATTCGGGGTCATGAGCGAGACATCCCGGCAGGCCGCCGACCCCGTATCCGACAGCACGCCGCCCGAGCCGCAGGGGCCCGCGGCCGGGGTCGTCCTCGCGGCGGGCGACGCCGAGGTCGTGGTGGTGCCGGACAGCGGCTGCCGGATCGCGAGCCTTCGGGTCGCCGGCACCGAACTGCTACGCCAGGGCGAGCACTACGGTTCGTTCCCGATGGTCCCGTGGTGCGGCCGCACCGGCTACGGCCGCTTCCGCAACGGCGGCGTGACGCATCGGCTCCCGCTCAACTCGGGCCCGCACGCGATCCACGGCACCGGGCGCGACTCCCTGTGGCGGCAGGCCCCGGGTGGGACCGACACCTCCGCCTCGTTCTTCTACGACCTGGCCGAGCCGTGGCCGTACCCCGGCCGGGTGACCCAGGCCTTCGAACTCGGCGAGACCGAACTGCGGATCACCATGTCGGTGGAGACCATCGGCGACTCCTTCCCGGCCCAGATCGGCTGGCACCCATGGTTCCGGCGCAACCTCGGCCGCGGCGGCGGGGACGTCACCGTCGACTTCAGCCCCGCCTGGCAGGAGGAGCGCGGCGCCGACCATCTGCCCACCGGAAACCGGATCCCGCCCCGGCCCGGGCCGTGGGACGACTGCTTCGGCATGCCGGACGGGGTGGACGCCACGCTGACGTGGCCGGACGAGCTGCGGCTGCGGATCACCAGCCCGGCCGAGTGGGTCGTGGTCTACGACGAGCAGCCCGAGGCCGTCTGCGTCGAGCCGCAGTCGGGTCCGCCCAACGGGCTCAACACCGCTCCCCGGCTGGTCACGCCCATCGACCCGCTGGAGGTCGGCACGGTGTGGAGCTGGGAGCGGCTGGGCTGACCTGCGCCGGCCCAGGCTAACCTCGTCACCATGACAAAACT
>CAYNNX010000281.1:0-4024 GCA_964398515.1 uncultured Streptantibioticus sp.
GGATGCGGGTCGAGAGTGATCTCGGCCCGCGTTTTTCGTTGTGTGACCCTGTGGCGTGCGCAGTGAGCGCGCCGGACAGGTGGCCACGGGACCGGCCGTTCGATCGGGTCGCTCCCCCGGAAGGTTCTCCTCGACGCGCGGTCGTGCCCGCGATCTGCTGTGCTGTGCCCAAGCCCGGTGGAAGGCAGGTCGCCGTGAGCTCTCGGCGGCCGCGGCCGTCACGGTGCCGATCGCCGTGTTCCTGGTCGCGACCTGGGCGGTGCACGCCCGTCACGACAAGCGCGAGACCGCTCAGTGGATGGTCCTCCCGGTGTCGGCCGTATTCGTGCCGGCGTGTACCTACGCCGGGCACTGGGCAGTTCTGCTGGCGGGGCTGGTCGGCGGCGATGATCGCCTGCGCGATCGTTCTGGCGGCACGGGCGGCGGCCACCTCCCCTGGCTGGTGATGACGGGTCGCACCACGGGGGCGCAGCCGGGCCGTCCACGGCTCTGGGGGCGCGTTGGCCGGGTCGTGCGGCGGCGCTTTCGCGTTGCAGGCCCAGCGGTCGCACGAGCGCCTGACCGATGAGGCCCGGCGCGTGAGCGAGGAGCCCCGGCCCGGCCACGCCCGAGAAGAGGCGCGGACGCTCGGGTTGGTCCTCCCGCCCAAGACGTCGCCAACCGCGTGTTCCCCCCACCCCCTTCGGAGATCGGGCCGGGAACGAGTCGGCCGAACAGGCGGGGCGGCCGGTAGGATCGCCGCGGCACTCGGCCGCCCCGGCGGCACCGAAGCCGCCAGCGATACCACGGAGTGAACGCGCACATGGATCAGAGCAGTTGGGCCACTGTCGGCAGGCTCGTCGAGTGGCTGGACGACGCGAGCGCCGCTCCGCCGCAGACCGAGAGGATCCTGCGTGTCCTGAAGCTGTCCGAGGAAGTCGGTGAGGTGGCCGAGGCCGTCATCGGCGCCATGGGCCAGAACCCGCGCAAGGGAAGCAGCCACACGTGGGAGGACGTCCAGCACGAGCTGTGCGACGTGATGCTGACCGCGATGGTGGCGTTGAGGACTCTGACTCCCGACGCGCAGAAGGTGTTCGCCGAACGCCTTGAGTACGTCGCCGGCCGTTCACTCGGCGCCTGACCGCACCAGGGCCCCGGCCCCACCGGGAGAACGCGGGCCGGGCGCACGCCCGGCCCGCGTTCCGTGGTCAGCCGATGGAACAGCCGGCGCCGAACGGCTGGTCAGCGAAGCGCTGGTTCATCCACTGCAGCGCCTCGAGCACGCCGACCACGAAGGGGATCACGTGGCCGATGCCGCTGCCGGGCAGGATCGGCAGCTCGTCGACGGTCCGGAAGTCCACGCCCGCGCCCTTGGCGCACCACTTCGCCGCCAGCTGCCGGGCCTGGTCGTACGGGGCGATGTCGTCGTCCGTGCCGGCCAGGATCAGCACCGGCGCGTCGGGCTTCAGGCTGCCGATGCTGTTCTCCTCCAGGATCCGGTGGATCATCGGCACCCTCTGGGCGAGCCGGCCGAAGGACCGGCCGTCGGTGGTGTACTCGGTGCTGCGGTGGAAGCCGTAGCTGAGGACGGTCTCGATCAGGCACTGGTGGGCGACGCCGGCCAGCATCGCCTTGCCCGCCGAGTTGGTGTTCGCCGCGATGACCGGGCCCAGCTGGGGGTACGCGTAGACGAGCCCGTTGAGCGCGTAACCGATCGCGCCGGACAGGGAGCCCCCGTCGACCCGGTCGAGTGTCGCCTCCAGGTCGGCGGGAGGGCCTCCGGCGTAGGTGCCCTTGATGGCGAGTTCCGGGGCGTAGGAGGGGGCGAGCTCGGCTGCGGCCGCCGAGGCGCCGCCTCCCTGCGAGTAACCCCACAGGCCCACCGGCCCGTTGTGCGGGACCTCGGTGCCGGGGAGCCGCTGCGCGGCCCGCGCCGCGTCCAGGACGGCGTGCGCCTCGTCCAGCCGGTTGGCGAAGGTGTGCACGCCGGGGGTGCCGAGGCCCCGGTAGTCCGTCATCACCACGGCCATGCCCTGGGCCAGCAACGCGGACAGCGGGGCCACCTCGTACTCGGCCATCAGGCCGAAGGGGGGCTGGTAGCTGAGCACGGTGCCCACCAGTTTGGACGGTGCGCACTGGGCGCCCTGGCCCTGGGTCGCCGGTGCCAGGCTGACGAGGGGGCGCGGACCGGGGCCGTGCCAGGGCAGCGCCGGATCGAAGTAGGTCCCGGTCACGGCGACAGGGCTGCCGTGCGTGTCCTCGCTGCGGTACATGATCCGCGTCGCGGTCGCCGGGAGGCGCCTTGCGCTCCAGGGCACCGACCACGCCAGCGGCGCCGGCTGAGTGCGGATCAGGTCGCCGTCCCGCCCCCGCGGCAGCGGGGAGGGCGGTGTGTAGAAGTCCGCGGAGGCGTAGCCGGCCGTCGAGGCGCCGCCTCCCCGCACACTCGCGGCGCGTGGTGACGCCGACGCGACCTGGCTTGCGGCGCCTGACAGCGCCAGTGATAACGCCAGAACCGAACCTACGATCTTCGCTCTTGGCGAGCGCACGGGGCCTCCCCGGGTTACCGATGGGTGTTACCTATGGGTAACGATCGTCGTGACCATACGGGCCCCGCCGCAGCTATGGGAAGAGGTGTGACGGGCTGTATTCGGTCGAATCGGGTGCGGCCCTCCGCAGTCCCGGGGCGTGCCCTTCAGCGGGGCCGTCAGCGTGCCCGCAGGATCATCGGCAGCCGGTCGGGGTGCACCACGACGCTCCTGGTCGACCGGCGCACCGCGACCCCGGGCACCGGCTCCAGGCGCCAGCGCCGGACGATGGTGGCGACCTGCACGGTCATCTCGGTGAGGGCGTACAGATCCCCGGGGCACTTGCGGCCGCCGAGCCCGAACGGGATCGCCGCGCTCCTGGTGCTGCCCGCGCCGGGGTCGGGGGACCAGCGCTCGGGGTCGAAGCGGGTGGGCGCCGGGAACAGCCTGGGGTCGTGGTGCAGCATATGGAGGCTGACGGCCACGGTGGCCCCCGCCGGGAGCCGGACACCGCCCAGGTCGACCGGCGATCCGGCCTGCAGCAGGTTGATCCACGCCGCGTACCGCCGCAGCGCCTCCTGGATCACCTGCCGGGTGTAGGTCAGGGTGCGCACGTGCTCGGGCGTCACCGGGCCGTCGCCGACCTGCTCGGCGACCTCGGCGTGCACCCGCGCGTCGATGTGCGGATGGCGCCCCAGCTCGTGGAAGATCCACGCCACGGTGGCCGCCGGGGTGTCCGCACCGGCGACCAGCAGGCCCATCAGTTCGTCGAGGACCTGCGCGTCGGACAGGGACCGCCCGGTCTCCGGGTCGGTGTGCAGCAGCAGGGCCGACAGCAGGTCACCCCGGTCGGTGCCGTCCTTGCGGTATTCCTCGATCACCTGCCGGAACACATCGCGCATCCGGGCGGCGCACGCCTCGAAACGCCGGTGGGCCGGGGTCGGCAGCTTCAGCAGCGCCGCGGGTTCGAGCACCCGCCGCGGGATCTGCCGCAGGGCGAAGGGCAGCGACCGTTGGATCTCCGCGGCCGCGGCCTCGCCGATCTCGGCGTTGAACAGTGTGGCCGACAAGGTGGCGAGCGAGAGGTCGAGCGCCGTGGCGTGGAAGTCCAGGCGCTGTCCGTCGTGCCACCCGCGTGTGTGCTCGGCGGCCACCTGGGCCATCACGGTCACGTACTCGTCGATCCTGGCCCGGTGGAACGAGGGCGCGAGCAGCCGGCGGCGTTCGCGGTGCGCCGTCCCGCTCAGGGTCGCGACGGCCTCGCCGAACATGACCCGGACGGCGTCGGCGACGCCGTCCCGGTTGAACGTGCCGGCCTCGCCGACCAGCACGCGCCGGGCGAGCTCCGCGGTGGTCACCGCGTAGGCGGGCGTGCCGCCGATGTAGAACCTGACGATGTCGCCGTGGCCGCGCAGCGATTCCATGTACCGCAGGGGCCTGCGCAGCAACGGCAGGCCGTGGCCGATCAGCGGGAGTCGGTGGGGGGCGGATACGACGGACGGTGTGACGGACGGTGT
>CAYNNX010000281.1:4124-9787 GCA_964398515.1 uncultured Streptantibioticus sp.
GACGGACGGTGTGACGGACGGTGTCACGAGTGGAATCTCTCCTCCTCAGGCGATGACCGCGGCCTGCACGATCAGCAGGCCGTGGCAGCCGACGACGAATCCCATCGCCGGGGCGAGCGGCCAGGCCTGGCGCCCGCGGGCGAGGAACCGCCAGGCGCCCAGCGCCGGAAGCGCCGCGGCGACCGCGGCAAGCGCGGCGAAGAGCGGTCCGCCGCGAGGGTGCGTCCACGGGTGGACGAGCAGCACCTCAAGGAGGACGGCGCCCGAGCCGAGGGCCAGGGCGGCCACGGCGCTGCCCGTGCTCCCCAACACGTTGGAGTACAGGCGCTCTTCGGCGCCGCCGCCCCGGCGGGTCTTCCTGGCGAACTCGAAGTGCAGGAAGATCCCGGCGAAGACCCCGAGCAGGGGCACCACACGCCAGTCGGCGCGCAGCACCCCCGTACTCGCGGGCGAGTAGTACAGGTACAGCCCGATCAGAATCTGCACGGGGTAGGTGACGCACAGGTTCAGCAGCAGTCCGTCGCGGATCCGCCGCGACCGGTGCTCCAGGACGACGAGGACGAGTCCGTAGCCGAGGGGGAGGAGGGCCAGCACCGTCGACACCGGTGAGACGAGAGCGTTGACCGCCGCGACCGCCGCGGTGATCGCCGTCATCGCGGCACGCAGCTCGGTCGCCGTGATCGCGCCGGTGACCAGGGGGCGGTCCGGGTGGTGCACCCGGTCGTAGGCGAGGTCCTTCTGCTCGTCGGCCATCCGCAGGAACAGCAGGGTCGACACGACGGTGACCGCGCGGCAGGCGGTGGCGAGGGAGGGAGACCAACCGGGGCCGGTCCCGGACAGCACGGTCCCCGTCCCCTCGGCGGCGAGCGTCCACAGCACGCCGTAGGTGGCGTAGACGTGCGGCCGGAACATCGTCATCGTGAACCGCCCGAGCCGGGTCACACTGCGTACCGCGCCGGTCGCCTCGACGGTGGTCACAGGTCACCTTCCCAGCGGTTCCAGCTGGTCACCTGGGCCAGGGGCCGGCGTTCCGCGGCACGCCGCGGAACCGCGCGCAGGTAGCCCACCGGGACCAGGGCGATCTGGGCGACCTCGTCGAAGGGGATCCCCACGAGCGCCGCGACCTCCCGCTCGTAGGCCAGGTGGACGGTGGTCAGCGAGGTGCCCAGGCCCCGGGCCCGGGCGGCCACCATGAAGCTCCACACCGCCGGGTAGATCGACCCGTAGTAGCTGGACAGGCGTGCCGCGTCGGCCGGGGGGCGGCCCCGCAGGCAGGCCAGCACCAGCACGGGCACCCGGTGCAGGTTGTCCGCGAGGAAGCGCGCCGAGAGCACGTCGCGGCGGCGCTCCGGCGGTGGCGGACGCAGCGTCAGATAACCCGCGAAGGCCCTGCGGTAGTGGCGCGCGATCGCCGCCTTCGTCGTCGGATCGTCGATCAGCAGGAAGTGCCAGCCCTGGCGGTTCGCCCCGCTGGGCGCGTGGCGCGCCACCGACAGACACTGCTCCAGGACCTCGCGCGGGACGGGCCGGTCCAGGTCCAGCGTCCGGCGGAACGACCGCATGGCGCCGAGCACTTCGTCGAGCTCCACGGCCGTTCGCGGAACGGTTCCGGCAACCAGGCTCATCGTGTGCTCAACTCCCCAGCGGCTGAAGGCGGACGACGGACTCCGGCGCGGCGACCGACAGCTCCAGGGCCGCCTCGGCGGCCGCCCGACCCCGCTGCACCAGCGTGCAGACGCAGCGGAAGCGGTGTCGGACGCCGTCCGAGGCGACGGGCTCGAAGCGCGCGACGCACTCGGTCGGCAGGTCGAGTTCGACGAACTCGGCGAAGCGCGCGCTGACGGCGTCGAGCCCGATGTCCTCGTACGGCGCCGCGGCACCCACCGCCGCGGTCGACAGCTGGCGGCACGCCTCCAGTTGCAGCATGGCGGGGACGTGGTCGAGCGGGTGGTCGAAGAGGGCCGGATGCCCGGTGTCGACGACCAGCCGCGCGCGGGCCTGCCCGTCGGCGCCTGTCCTGGGCGGGCCGATCACGACGTTGAACGGGTGCCGCCTGCCGACGGCCTCGGGTTCGGCCCGTACCCCCACGGGGGCGGCGCGGACCGTGGAGCCCAGGCGGAGCCGCTTGCGGCCCGAGCGCCGCGACCGCGCCCACACCTGCGGCGGCACCCACGAGTACGAGAAGTCCACGGCGACGGCGGCACAGTGCCCGACGCGGACGCCGAAGTGCAGGTCGGCGCCGGTCAGCGTGGCCTCGCGCACGTATCGGCGGACGACCTCGCACGTCACGTGCGCGTCGGCCGGCTCGGCGGCGACGCCGAGAGCGTCGTGGTCCAGCACCGTCGTCCGCATCGAGCGCAGCACGAAGTACTGGTCGAAGGGGACCGCGAAGTAGCGGTGCGCCAGGAGGATCGAGGCCTGTCGGCACACCTCGAACACCAGCAGCGGGTCGTGGCGCGGGCCGGTGCCGGAGTACAAGGCGCCGGAGGAGAAGGTGTCGGAGTAGAAGGCGTGCAGGCGAGGCAGTTGCGCCCCGAACTCGTAGTGCACGTCGTCGAGTTGGGCGTCCGATGTCACGAAGACCTCGGCGATCGACCTGCGGTGCACGAGCTCACGCGGAATGGTGTGGGAGAACTCCAGGTGCGGCATGGCTGACCTCGACGGCTCGGCGGGAGGGGACGTGGTGCGGGCCTGAGCGGCGCACGGCGGCGATGTGGTGGCGCCACCGCTCGGGTGAGACGCTCTCCAGCAGCGCGGCGCCGACCGGTTGCCGCATGGGCAGCACCCAGGCTCCGGCGACGACGACACTCCAGTCGTCCAGTGGCAGCCGGTGCCGCCAGGCGGTGCGCAGCAGTGCGGCCAGACCGTCCTCGCCGTCGTGCGCGATCCGCTCCCGCGCCTCGGTCAGCGCGTGGCGCGCGTCCGCGGGCAGGTCGTCCCGGGCGAGCAGGGCCGCCGATTCGCGGACCAGGTGCCCGGTGGCGTCGGCGAGGCCGAGACTGCGCGCCGGGGCGCCGCGGCAGATGCGGTCGGCCAGGGCGGTCGCTTCGTCGGCCCGGTCCTCGCCGAGGAGGGCCTCGGCGAGGACGTCGGCGCGTTCGGCCGCGCCGAAGTACACCCCGAGCTCCCGGAGCACATCGGCGGGTTCGTCGGGCGTGTGCACCAGGTTGAGCAGGTAGGTGTGGCGGCCGAGCAGGTACCGCAGTTGGCCGGGTTCGCGCCTGCCGGGATCGGTGGGCCCCTTGCGGTGGGTCAGCGCCACGGAGGCCGGCAGGTCCGGCGCGGATCCGCGGACGACGAGCACCAGGGACTCGCACGAGGTGGTCAGCAGGTCCGCGATGCGGCGGCGTTCCGGGGACGCGATGTTCCACTGGAAGTACCACAGGGCGCGTACCGTGTGACGGTCCAGCATGACCGGGCGGGCGCTGACGATCCGGAATCCGTTGTCGCCCAGCCAGCCGATCGCCGCGTCGAGCCGCCGCGCCCGCACCGCGTCGGGCTTGCACAGCAGCAGCGCGTGCTCGTGCGCGAAGCCGTCGACGTCGTCGGTGAGGTCCGCGAGCTGGCCCAGGCACTCCTGCACATAGGTGTCGGCCGCATACCACGCGCGCTTGTCCTCGCCGGCGCTCAGTCGCGGGGAGAGCATCGGTCCGGGGCGGGGCGTCATCGCGCACCTCCGTCCGCCAGCCCCGCCAGGACCGCCTCGACCGACGGCAGCGGGGCGCCGAGGTACCCCCGGCGTAAGGCGTAGTCCAGCACCCTGCGCAGGTAGGCCGGGCCGGTGCGGGCGGGGCGGCGCCGCACGAAGGCACGTGTCGTGGCGGCGTCGAAGTGGACCCGCCGCTGGAAGTAGTCGGTGTACAGCACGCCGACCCGCTCGTAGTAGCGGCGTTCCGCCTCGGGCAGGGCGGCCGGGTCGAAGCTGCTGGGCGGAACGTAGGTCGCGACCCGGAACGAGGGGTACTCGGCCAGCACGTCGGAGATCGTGCGCAGATCGATCTCGCGGTCGCCGACGGCGTGGAAGGTCCGCCCCTCGGCCTCGTCGAAGCGTGCGGCGACCTCGGCTACGACGTCGGCGACGTAGTCGACGGGCACCAGGTTCGGGGTGGCGTCGTAACGGCCGGGCAGGGTCCGCAGCTTGCCCTCGGTGGTCAGCTTGAGCACGACGTAGATGTTCTTGAACTCACGGGTGACGCCGCCGCGTTCCGAGCCGGTGACGATGGCGGGGCGGACGATCGCGGCGCGCACGCCTTTGCCGCGTGCGGCGGCCACGAGCCGCTCGGCGGAGAACTTGCTGCGTTCGTAGCCGTTGGCGAACCGCTGTCCGGTGTCCAGTTCCCCTTCGCGGATGTCGCCGTCGCGCCGTCCGCACACGTAGGCGGTGCTGACGTGCACGACGGGCGTCGCGGTGCGCGCGGCCAGTTCGAGCACGTTGGCGGTGCCGCCCACGTTGACGCGCTCGTACACCTCGTCCGCCCTGCCGAAGTCGGTGATCGCCGCGCAGTGCACCACGAGGTCGATCCCGTCGGCGACGGCGTCCCCGATCCCGAGGCCCGGGGCCGTGACGTCGCCGTGGACCGTGACGACCTCGCCGGGGGCGGGCGGGCCGTCGTACGGCCTGGTGCGCAGCGGCGTGCCGTTGCTGCGCACCAGGCGCGCGGTGCGGTGGACCAGCGCGATCACGGCGTCGCCCGAGGCGGCCAGCCGTGCGGTGACGTCGGCTCCGACGAGGCCTGCCGCGCCGGTGACGAGGACGGTGCGGGCGCTCATATGCCTGCCTCCGCCCCTGCCTGCTCGCGGGCCCGCTCTCGGGCCTGCGCGACGAGCCCGGCCAGATCGCCGACCGTTCGCACGTCGGCCAGGCGGCCGGTGTCCAGCACCGCCGGGGCGAACCTGCGCTCCAGCGCGAACGTCAGCTCCAGCAGCCTCAGCGAGTCGTAGCCGAGGTCGGCGACGAGTGCGCTGCGGTCCTCCACGGGGACGCCCTGCACGGGCGCCATGGCCGCGACGATCGCGTGGACGGTCGGGCCCGTCTCGCCGGGCGCCGTGGGTGCGGTCGGGTCGCTCATCGGTCCTCCAGGGGTGCGACGTGCGGCTGGTGTCCGCCGGTGGCCAGAAGGTCGCCGGCTTCCGCGATCGGCAGGTCGCAGCCCAGATGGGAGCCGAGCCGGAGCCAGTCGTAGCCGATTTCGAGCGTGCGCCTCCACTCGGCGCCGGAGTCGAACGACGACGGGAAGGCGTCCGCTCCGGTGAACTCCCTTACCCGGCAGGTGAATTCGTCGAGCTCGGAAAGGATCCCCGTGCCGGTCTGCGGTGAGTCGATCGAGCGGCCGGAGGCCAGTCGGCGGGCAGCGTCGCGGAGGGCGCGTGTACCGAGCCCGTTCGCGTGCAGGAACCGCACGAGATCGGTGTCCGGCGGCAGCGGATGCACCCCGTGCGCGGACAACACGCCTCTGAGGGCGACCAGCAGCATGCGTTCCGCGGCTGTTTCGGCCACCCGCCACTGTCCGTTCCGCAGCGCACCGGTCAGATCCTCGCGCGCGTTCTCGATCAGCACGTTGGACCACACCAGGGTCAGGGCGGCCGCCGTGAACCGCCGTGCGGGCAACGGGCTCAGCGACACGGCCCGCCCGTCCGCGGCGGTCGCGCCGCCGACGGTGAGC
>CAYNNX010000282.1:0-9734 GCA_964398515.1 uncultured Streptantibioticus sp.
GCCAACGCCTTCTCCAGCGTGGCGATCGCCTCCCGGTGCGAGCGCGGGGCCGGCAGGCAGGTCAGGTCGTGGTGGCGCCAGGGCAGCAGCGCGGCGTGGTGCTCGCTTTCGAAGACGAAGACCTCGGTGGCCTCGGGCACCACGGCGGCCAGCAGGTTCAGCGAGTCGGTGGTCGACCGGGTGAAGACCACCTGGTCGTCGGCACGGCACCCCAGGAACTCCGCGACGGTCCGCCTGCTCTGCTCGAACAGGTCGGTCGACAGCTGCGACAGGTACCCCGCACCGCGGTGCACGCTGCCGTAGTACGGCGCGTACGCGGCCACGTCGTCCCAGACCCGCTGCAGCGCCGGGGCGCTCGCGGCGTAGTCGAGCGCCGCATAGGTGACCTCACCCCCCGTCACCAGCGGAACGAGGACGTCTCGCCCGAGAACGGGCAGCGGGTTGCAAACCGTCTGATCGCAGGCGGCGTTGAGCACGGACATGGCGAACTCCCGGGAGAGGCAGGCGAAATCACCGCGGCACGGGCGCGGGAAGGCGGCATCGGCGCGATGAAAGCGGAGAAACCGGTGAAAGGGGGAAGGGCGGAGACGGGCCGAAGGCCCTATCGCATTCGCTTGCTCAAGACAGACTCCCGCGACAACCAGGACCCCAGGTTCGCGAGGGGTCCGCGCTTGCCATAGGCCCTGCTGCCTACGGCCTGGTCATCACCCGGGGCACCCCGCCACGGACGGAGGGTTGCCGGACAGCGAGCCGGGGCCTTTGCGCTGTCACTCGTGACCTGCGGATGAGTATGCCATGCGATCACCCTGCGGCGAGGGCGGTGTCCGAACTGCGGACACCGGCCCTCGGCGCGCTACGCGTTGCTGGCCGCCACCCAGCGCTCCAGGACGCGCTGCGCCGCCCCCGAGTCGACGGACTCGGCGGCGCGGGCGACCCCCGCCGCCAGCTGCTCCTCAAGCGACCCCTCCCCGGGGGCGGCGGCCACCAGGGCGGCCGCCGAGTTGAGCAGCACCGCGTCGCGCACCGGTCCGGGCTCGCCGGCCAGCAGGCGGCGGGCCACCTGTGCGTTGTGGGCCGCGTCGGCGCCACGCAGCGCCTCCACCGGGACCAGGTCGATGCCGATGTCGCGGGGGTCGAAGGCGACCTGGTCGACCTTGCCGTCCCGGACCACCCATACCTGCGAGGTGGCGGTGGTGGTGAGCTCGTCCAGGCCGTCGTCGCCGCGGAAGACCAGGGCGGACGAGCCGCGTTCGGCGAGCACCCCGGCCACGATCGGCGCCATGCGCAGGTCGGCGACCCCGGTGGCCTGGGCCTTGACCCGGGCCGGGTTGGTCAGCGGGCCCAGGAAGTTGAACATCGTGGCGACGCCCAACTCCCGCCGCGCGCGGGCCACATGGCGCAGCGCGGGGTGGAACTTCACCGCGAAGCAGAAGGTGATCCCGGCCTCGGCCGCGACCTCGGCGACGCGCTTGGGCGTCAGCTCCAGGTTGACCCCCAGCTGCTCCAGCACGTCGGAGGCGCCGCTGGCCGAGGAGGAGGCCCGGTTGCCGTGTTTGACGACCTTCACCCCGGTGCCGGCCACGACGATCGCCGACATGGTGGAGATGTTCACCGTCTTGGCCCGGTCGCCGCCGGTGCCGACGATGTCGACGGCCGGGCCCGGCACCTCGATGAGGTTGGCGTGCCGGTACATCGCACGCACGATGCCCGTGATCTCCTCGACGGTCTCGCCCTTGGCCCGCAGCGCCACCGCGAAGCCGGCGATCTGGGCGTCGCTCGCCTCCCCGCCCATGATGCGGTCCATCGCCCAGGCGGCGTCGTCCGCGGTCAGGTCGTGTCCGGCCAGCAGCGAGCTCAGGATGTCCGGCCAGGAGGGGGTCGCCACGCTGTCGCCTCCGGCGGGGGTCTGCGCGTTCATGGGCCGCTCCTGGTGGTGTACGGGACTACTGCGGCACAGCGTAGCCGGGGCGGGAACGGAGCGAGGGCCCCGTCCGGACTGTGGCGGTCCGTACGGGGCCCTCGGTGTGGGCGACAGCTGGTGTTACCGGGATCAGTGGTGGCCGTGGCCGCTGGTGATCTCCGCGTGCTCCTCGGCCGTCGGCTTCGGGATCTGGGCCTGCTCGCCGTAGAAGCCCTGGGAGAGCTTGGCGCGCACCTTGGTGACCGGCCCGATCTTGCGCCGGACGCCCTGCTCGTCGACCTCCGGGCCCAACTCCAGCGGAACGTACTGCTCGTGCTGGGTGAGGGTGTAGAGGGTCGCCTGGTCGAGCGGCTCGTGCACCTCGATGAACTCGCCGTGCGGCAGGCGCTTGATGACACCGGTCTCGCGGCCGTGCAGCACCTTGTCCCGGTCGCGGCGCTGGAGGCCGAGGCAGATCCGCTTGGTGATCACGAACGTCAGTACCGGGATCACGATGAAGCCGATCCGGACGAACCAGGTGATCGCGTTGATGGACAGGTGGAAGTGCGTGGCCACGATGTCGTTGCCGCCGCCGAGCAGCAGCACCATGTACCAGGCCACCCACGCGGCGCCGAACGCGGTGCGCACCGGGCGGTTGCGCGGCCGGTCCGCGAGGTGGTGCTCGCGCTTGTCACCGGTGACCCAGGCCTCGATGAACGGCCACACCGCGATGGCCACCAGCACCAGGCCGAAGAGCACCAGCGGGATGAAGACACCCAGCTGGAGCGTGTGGCCTGCGACGTTGATCTCCCAGCTCGGCATGGCCCGGATGAGGCCTTCGGCCATACCCATGTACCAGTCGGGCTGCGCACCGGTGGACACCTGGTCCGGACGGTACGGGCCGTACTCCCAGATCGGGTTGATCGACGCGATCGCCGCGAGGGCCGCGATGACGCCGAAGACCAGGAAGAAGAAGCCGCCGGCCTTCGCCATGTACACCGGCAGCAGCGGCATGCCGACCACGTTCTCGTTGGTCCTGCCGGGGCCGGGGAACTGGGTGTGCTTGTGGTAGAAGACCAGGATCAGGTGGGCCACCAGCAGACCGGCCATGATGCCCGGCAGCAGCAGGATGTGGATCGAGTAGAACCGCGAGACGAAGTCGTGCCCGGGGAACTCGCCGCCGTACAGGAAGAACGACAGGTAGGTACCCACGATGGGCACCGACAGGATCGCACCCTCCATGAAGCGCACACCGGTGCCGGAGAGCAGGTCGTCCGGGAGCGAGTAGCCGGTGAAGCCGGTGAACATGCCCAGGACGAACAGCAGGAAGCCGAACAGCCAGTTGACCTCACGCGGCTTGCGGAACGCGCCGGTGAAGAACACGCGCATCATGTGCACGAACATCGAGGCGATGAAGACGACCGCCGCCCAGTGGTGGATCTGCCGGATCAGCAGGCCGCCGCGCACCTCGAAGCTGATGTGCATGGTCGAGGCGAAGGCGTCCGACATGCGGATGCCGTCCAGCGGCGTGTACGGGCCGTTGTAGACCACCTCGGTCATGCTCGGGTGGAAGAACAGCGTCAGGTACACACCCGTGAGGATGATGATGATGAAGCTGTAGAGCGCGATCTCGCCCAGCATGAAGGACCAGTGGTCCGGGAAGATCTTGCGCATGTTCGCCTTGGCGAGGCTGTAGACGCCCAGCCTGCCGTCGGCCCAGTCCGCGAGCCGTTCGCCGGCCGGGGCCTTGCCCCGGCGTGCGGTCGCGTCGTTCGTGGTGCTCATCCGCGCTCCCAGAAGCTCGGGCCGACGGGCTCCGCGAAGTCGCCCAGCGCCTCGAGGTAGCCCTTGTCGTTGACGCTGATCCGAAGCTGCGGCAGGGCGTGGCCGGCCGGGCCGAAGATCACGCGACCGCCGTCGGACAGGTCGAAGGTCGACTGGTGGCAGGGGCACAGCACGTGGTGCGTCTGCTGCTCGTACAGGCTGATCGGGCAGCCCACGTGGGTGCAGATCTTGGAGAACGCCACGATGCCCTCGTGGCCCCAGTCCAGCTCGCGCTTGTCCTTGATGTCCTCCGGCTTGAGCCGGACGATCATCAGCGCGGCCTTGGCGATGACGTTGTCGAAGTTCGGGTCGTCGTCGCTGAGCCCCTCGGGCTTGGCGAAGACCAGCGAGCCGATCGCGACGTCCTCGGGGCGCAGCGGCTGATTGGTGTTCTGGTTGATCAGCATCATGCCGTTGCGCCACGCCGTGGTGCGCAGCTTCTTCTCGGGCAGCGGGCCGAGGTCGCGCAGGAGCACGACACCGGAGAGCGGCACGAGGGCGAGGGCGCCGAACATCGTGTTGCGGATCAGCTTGCGGCGGCCGAACTGGCTCTCCTCCGCACCCTGCTTGAAGTCCGCCAGCACCTGCGCCTTGACCTCGGGCGGGGCCTCGATCGGGTGGCGCTCCTGCGGGACCTCGTGGTCGGACATCAGGGTGCGGGCCCAGTGGACCGCGCCCGCGCCGATGCAGAACAGGGCGACGCCCGGCGCGACCAGCTCACCAGGTCCGGCACGACGCGCCCGAACGGGAAGACGTAGATGATCTTCTTGATGGGCAGCGCCACGTAGGAGGCGATGAAGCCGACCGTGGCCACCATGGACAGGGTGAACAGGAACGCCACGACGCGCTCGGACCGCTTGGCGGTGCGCTCGTCGATGTCCTGACGGCGCGGCTCGTGCGGCGGCAGGCCCGGGTCGGCGAACGGGTCGCCGTGGGGCCGCTCGACGGTGCCTTCGTGAGCGTGCGACCGCTCACCAGGCAGGTTCTCTTCTGACATGTCCTCGTTGGGTCCGGGCTGGCTACTCATGACTTCCTGGCCTTACTGGTCCGCGCGGCGACCCAGACGGCAACGGCGATCAGGGCACCGAGGCCGAAGATCCAGCCGAAGAGCCCCTCGCTCACCGGGCCGAGGCCACCGAGTTCCAGACCGCCCGGGTTGTCGGACTTGGCGCTGTCGACCTTGTCCAGGTAGGCGATGATGTCCTTCTTGTCCTTCTCCGGCATGACGCTGTCCGGGAAGGAGGGCATGTTCTGCGGGCCGGTCAGCATGGCCTCGTAGATGTGCTTGGGGTCGACGTCCTCCAGGGACGGCGCGTACTTGCCGTTGGAGAGGGCGCCGCCCTTGCCGGAGGCGTTGTGGCACTGCGCGCAGTTGGTGCGGAACAGGTTGCCGCCGCTGGCGCTGTCCCCGCCGTCCGGGCTGTACTGCTCCTTGGTGGGGATGGCCGGGCCGGGGCCGAGGGAGGCGATGTACGCCGCGAGCTGGTCGATCTGCTGCTGCGTGTAGATGACCTTCTTGCGCGGGACCTGGGCGCCGGGCTGCTGGGCCGGCATGCGGCCCGTACCGACCTGGAAGTCCACGGCGGCCGATCCGACACCGACCAGGCTCGGCCCGGTGCTGGAGCCCTGCCCCGAGGTGCCGTGGCAGGAGGCGCAGCCGACGGAGTAGAGCTTCTTGCCCTCCTCGATCGCGAGGGACTGGGCGGAGTCGGCCTGCGCCTTCTCAGCCGGCGCGAACGCGGCGTACAGCCCCCCGGTGGCCGCGAGCGCGAAGAGTAGGACGACGAGCGCCGCCAACGGGTGGCGTCGTCGTGCGGAGAGCTTTTTCACGGATTACCCCGGTGTCAGGATCTTCTACGTCGATGCTTCTGGAGGATCCCCCCGCGGGGCAGGGGGAGCGGTCCGGCGTGCGGACCGGATACCGGTGTGCGACCGGCTACTTGATCAGGTAGATCGTGGCGAAGAGGCCGATCCAGACGACATCGACGAAGTGCCAGTAGTAGGACACGACGATGGCCGCCGTGGCCTGTTCGTGGGTGAACCTCTTGGCCGCGTACGTCCTGCCCAGGACGAACAGGAAGGCGATCAGGCCGCCCGTCACGTGCAACCCGTGGAAACCGGTGGTGAGGTAGAACACCGAACCGTAGGGGCTGGACTTCAAGGAGAGCCCGTCCTTCTTGACCAGCTCGGTGTACTCGAAGATCTGCCCGCCGATGAAGATCGCGCCCATGATGAACGTGATCGCGAACCACCGGCGCAGCTTCTTCACGTCACCGCGCTCGGCGGCGAAGACACCGAGCTGGCAGGTGAGCGAGGAGAGCACCAGGATCGTGGTGTTCACCGAGGAGAACGGCACGTTCAAGTGATCGTTCTGGCTGTGCCAGAAGGCCGTTCCGGTCACCGATCGCAGGGTGAAGTACATCGCGAAGAGGGCCGCGAAGAACATCAGCTCGGAACTCAGCCAGATGATGGTTCCGACGCTGACGAGGTTCGGCCGGTTGACCGACGGGTGCGCGGGCCCGGTTTCTAGTGCTGTTGCTGTCGCCACGACCGACATTATGTCGGTCGCTTATCTCGCGCTCACTCCGGGGGGTGCCGTTCGGTGTGTCAAGGGCTTGCGGGGTACCCGCGCGGCGGACCGCCGTGGTCACCCGGCCGGGGGATGCACAGGTCGCCGGGGGCGCGCCGGACCCGGCGGGCAACGGCGCTGACGGGCCGTCGGGACCGTTCGCGGGTGTGCGCAACCCTCCTCGCGCGGGCCGTTGCGGAGGTAGCATCGCGGCGTCCGCACCGCGGGGCCTCCACCCCGCAGCGACCTCAACGAGGAGGCTTGGCCCATGCAGCCGACCGCCACGGTGCTCGTCTACAGCGACGACGCGAACACCCGGGAGCAGGTGCGCCTGGCCGTGGGCCGCAGGCCCGCCCCGGACGCGCCGCAGGTCGAATTCCTGGAGTGCGCGACGCTTCCCGCGGTCCTGGCCGCGCTCGACGAGGGCGGGATCGACGCGTGCGTCCTGGACGGCGAGGCGGTGCCGGCCGGCGGGATGGGGGTGTGCCGGCAGATCAAGGACGAGGTATTCCGGTGCCCTCCTGTTCTGCTGCTGATGGGCCGGCCGCAGGACGCCTGGCTGGCCACCTGGAGCCGCGCCGACGCCACCGTGACGCATCCGGTGGACCCCGTGGCGCTGGCGGAGGCCCTCGCCGGGCTGCTGCGCCGCAACGACAACTCACCGGTGGGCGTCTGACCGCCTCGGCCGTCACGCGGGCGTCCCGCGTGGGCGTTCCGCGCCCCTGCGTGCGCTGCGCGTCTTACGTGCGCGGGGTGAGGCGGGCGGTGCTGCCGGGCTGGCCGTAGGACGTGGCGTCCGGGCCGGAGCGGCCGCCCTTGCCGTGCAGGGCGCTGCCGGCCAGCCACTGGCGCCAGTCCAGGTTCCAGTCGCCGAAGCCGTTGCCGAACGGCTCCATCGTGCGGCCGTGGCTGTTGACGACCTGCACGATGTCCCCGCGGTGCACCTGGTCGAAGAACCAGTGGGCGTTGTCCATGCTCATGCCGGTGCAGCCGTGGCTGACGTTGGCCGATCCCTGTGAGCCGACGGACCAGGGCGCGGCGTGCACGTACTCGCCGCTCCAGGTGACCCGGGTCGCCCAGTGGACGCCGAGGTCATAGGAGTCCGAGCTGCCGTGGCCTATGCCGATGGTCTCGCTGCGCATCCGGACGAAGGGCTCCTTGTCGAGCACCACCTTGACGCCGTTGCGGGTGTCGAAGCCGGGTTTGCCGGTGGTGACCGGGATCGTCCGCTCCACGTGGCCGTTCCGGCTGAAGGTGAGCTGGTGCGCGGCGGCGTCGGTGACGGCGACGACCCGGTCACCGGTGTGCAGGGTCAGCGGTGCCGAGGCGCCGCCGTACAGGTCGCCTTGGACGCGTACGCCCTGCAGGCCGCTGGCGACGTCGATCTCGGCGTTCGCGGGCCAGTACGAGCGGGGCCGGTAGTGCAGGGTGCGGTCGTCGACCCAGTGCCAGGCGCCGGTGACGGCGGGCTTGGAGCTCACGCGCAGGGCGCCCTCGACGGCGGCGCGGGCGGCGGGATCGGTGACCGGGCGGTTGAGTTCGGCGATGACCGGCTGTCCGACCCCGTAGGTGCCGCCCTGCGGGCCGAAGCGCACCCGCAGCGCGTTGTCGCCGGGTGCGGTGTCGAAGCCCACGGTCTGCCTGCCCTGGGCGCCGTCGGCGTTCTCGGTGCTCACCCGGACCGTGTAGTGGGCCCCGGCGGCCAGTGCGGCGGTGCTGTGCCACTGGGTGCCGTCGGCGTTGAGTTCGCCTCTGACGTAGCGCCCTGTGGCGTCGGTGGCGGTGACGTCGGTGATCTTGTTGCCGCTGCCCTTGGCGGTGACGGTGAGGGGCTTGTCCGGGTCGACCTGGCGGCTGCCGTCGGCCGCGCTGTAGGCGATCCGGCCGGTGGCGTCGTAGGGCTTGGCGGCCAGCGGGTCGCCCGAGCCGCCGCTGCACGCGGCGACCCCCGCCGCCAGGGGCGCGGCCAGCGCGAAGCAGGACAGCCAAAGGTGCGGCGCGAAGCGCCTCCGACGGGGGCGGTGGGGCACGGCGGGCGGGCATATGACGGCCCGCCTTCGGCTTCGACGTGTCTGACTCATGGTCACACCGTAGGGAGAGTTCACCCGGCGGGGCTCGTTACGTTCCGGCGAACGGATGGCGCCCGTTCGGGTGAGTGCGCGGACGCCGACGGGCCGGGGCCCGGACACCGTGTGCGTGTCCGGGCCCCGGCCCGTGGTGCTGCGCGACGGGTACTGGTCAGTACCGCTGGTCGGCGCCGCGGTAGTACTCGAACACCCAGCCGAACAGGCCGACCAGGATGACCGGCGCCGAGAAGTAGATCAGCCACCAGCCGAAGACGAGCCCCAGGAAGAACAGGGCGCCACCCACCGCGAGCAGCAGCGGCTGCCAGCTGTGCGGGCTGAAGAAGCCCAGCTCGCCGGCGTCGTCGGCGACGTCCGCGTCCTCCCGGTCCTGCGCGCCGGTGTCGGCGCGGCGCGCGGTGAAGGCCAGGTAGTAGCCGATCATCGCGCTCAGGCCGAAGGCCAGGAAGAGGGCCGTGGTACCCGCCGGCTCATGCGACCACACGCCGTAGACGCCGGCCATGATCAGCATGAAGACGGCGAGCCAGAGGAAGATCCTGCCCTGGAGCTTCACTTGCCGGCCTCCTTGCTCTCAGCACCGGCACCCGCGAGGGCGGCGGAACGGTGGCCGTCCAGCGCGTCCAGCGCGGCGATCTCGGGGTGGTGCAGGTCGAACGCCGGGGATTCGGAGCGGATGCGCGGCAGCCGGAGGAAGTTGTGCCGCGGCGGCGGGCAGGTGGTGGCCCACTCCAGCGAGCGGCCGTAACCCCAGGGGTCGTCCACCTCTACCTTCTCGCCGTATTTGGCGGTCTTCCAGACGTTGTAGAAGAACGGCAGCACCGACAGCCCGAGCAGGAACGAGCCGATGGTGGAAACGGTGTTGAGTGTGGTGAAGCCGTCCGCCGCGAGATAGTCGGCGTAGCGCCGCGGCATTCCGATCGCGCCGAGCCAGTGCTGCACCAGGAACGTGCCGTGGAAACCGAAGAAGAGCGTCCAGAACGTCATCTTGCCGAGCCGTTCGTCGAGCATCCGGCCGGTGAACTTCGGCCACCAGAAGTGGAATCCGGCGAACATCGCGAAGACCACGGTGCCGAAGACCACGTAGTGGAAGTGGGCGACGACGAAGTACGAGTCGGAGACGTGGAAGTCCAGCGGCGGGGCGGCCAGGATGACGCCGGTCAGGCCGCCGAACAGAAACGTGACCAGGAATCCCGTGGACCACAGCATCGGGGTCTCGAAACTCAGTGATCCCTTCCACATCGTGCCGATCCAGTTGAAGAACTTCACCCCGGTCGGCACCGCGATCAGGAACGTCATGAACGAGAAGAACGGCAGCAGCACCGCGCCCGTGGTGAACATATGGTGCGCCCACACCGTC
>CAYNNX010000283.1:0-9720 GCA_964398515.1 uncultured Streptantibioticus sp.
CCTGCAGATCCGCCACCGCCGCATGCCCACCAACTGTCGAAGTCGGGGTCACCAGGCTACCTTCACCGCGTCGCGCGCCACCGCGGTCGCTTGCGGCCGCAGGCGGTGGCCAAGAACTACTGATCGGCGGCTACCGCCCGCACTTCGTCGAGCACGCAGCCACCTTCGGCATCGACATGGAAATCACCGCCCGAACACCGGGGACCAGCATCTGCTGTCACGTTGCGTTGAGCGCGGTGGTCGGGTCCAGGCGGGAGGCGCGGATGGCGGGGTAGAGGCCGGCCAGGGCTCCGATGAGGAGGGTGGCACCGAGCGCGCTGGCCAGGCTCCAGGGCGGGACGACAGCCGTCCAGCCCTGGGCGAGTGCGAAGCCGTACGTCGCTGCCGCGCCCAGTACCGCCCCCGCCAGGCCGCCGAGGGCGGACAGGAGCAGGGATTCGGTGAGGAATTGGAGCCGGATGGCGTTGCGGGTGGCGCCGAGCGCGCGGCGCAGGCCGATTTCCTGGCGGCGTTCGAGCACCGAGATGACCATGGTGTTGGCGACGCCGACGCCTCCGACGAGGAGGGCCACCGCGCCGAGCCCGAGCATGAGGGTGGTGAGGCCCTTGTCGGTGGCGGCCTTCGCGGCGAGGGCGTCCGAGGGGCGGGAGACCTTGACTCCCGCCGGGCTGCCGGGGTTGACGGTGCGGGCCAGGACGGCGCGCACGTCCTCGACGGAGGCGTCGGTGGAGCGCTCGAAGATGGTGGTGGGGTGGCCGTCGAAGCCGAAGTGGCGTTCGGCGGCGGGGAATCCGACAAGGGCGACCCGGTCCAGGTTGGGAACCAGCTCGATCGGCCTGAGGATACCGACGACCACGAAGTACTCGCTGTTCATCATGATCTTCTCGCCGGGCTCGGTGATGCCCAGCCGCTCGGCGGCGACCGAGCCAAGGACCGTGACCGGCAGGCGTTCACTCGCCGTGTTCAGCCAAACCCCTTTCTCCACCTCGGCTCCCAGGGCGGTCAGCAGGTCGGGGCGGGCGGCCTGGGTGGTGACGCCCGCCGTCCGTTCCTCGGGCACGACATCGCTGCGGCGGATCCGTGCGTCGACTTCGGCGGTGGCCGTCGCGTGCTGGACGGGGCCGATGCGCTGGACCATGGCGACGGCGGTCTTGGGCAGTTTCACCTCCTTCCCGAGGGAGTCCTTTCCCGCCTCGGCGGTCAGCAGGTTTGTTCCCAGCCGGTCGAGTTGGTTCATCAGATCGGCACGGCTGGAGGTCGACAGGCCGACGACCGCCACCATGGTGGCGATGCCGATGGCAATGCCGAGCGCGGACAGGACGACCCGGACATGGCGGGCGCGCAGGCCGACCGCGCCGACGCGCACGATGTCGCGGATGCTGAGGCGGGCCGGTCGCAGCGAGGCCGAGGTCATGTGATCACCTCGGTGCGGGCAGAAGGCGCCGGGGGAAGAGGCGCGAGAGCCGGCGTCCCGGAGTCGGAGACCACCTTGCCGTCGCGGAAGCGGACCTGGCGGGGCAGCGAGTGGGCGATCTCGTTGTCATGGGTGATGACGCAGATGGTCGTGCCGGCCGCGTTCAGCTCGTGCAGCAACTCCATCACCACCTCGCCGGACGCGGTGTCCAGGGCGCCGGTCGGCTCGTCGGCGAGCAGCAGGTCCGGAGTGCCCACGAGCGCTCTGGCGATAGCGACGCGCTGTTTCTCGCCGCCGGAGAGCTGGGCGGGCTGGTGGTCGAGACGGTGGCCGAGTCGAACCCGGTCAAGTGCCGTACGGGCTCGGGCGTTTCGCTCCTTGTGACCCATGCCCGAGTACAGCAGGCCGTCGGAGACGTTGTCGACCGCGTCCCGGCCGGGGGCAAGATGGAAGTGCTGGAAGACGAAGCCGATGTGCCGGGCGCGCAGCGCGGACAGCCGGGCATCGGACAGGGTGTGCACATCGTGCCCGGCGACCCGGACTGTGCCGGTGGTGGGTCGGTCCAGGGTGCCGATGATGTTCAGCATGGTCGACTTGCCGGAGCCGGACGGTCCGACGATGGCGAGGAGTTCGCCCTGGGCGACGGTCAGGTCGACGCCGGAAAGGGCGTGCACCCGGCCGGGGTACGTCTTCGAGACGCCTCGCAGTTCGATCACGGGCGGGGAAGCCGTCGTCATTGCCTGGCCACCCCCACCTTCATTCCCGCGCGCAGCTCCGGACCACTGACCTCGATTTTTCCGTCGGCGGTCATACCGGTGTCGATGTGCACCATCTTGGTGGTGGTGCCCTGGACGAGTTGGAGTCCGTAGCCGCCGCTCTCGCCGCGCAGCGCCACGACCGCTTCGACGGGGACGGCGAGTACGCCCTTGTGGCTCTCGCTGACGAACTTCACGCTCACGGTCGCCTTCGTGTTCTCGCCCGTAGCCGCCGACCCGCTTGAGTCCAATGTGACCTCGACGGTGATGCGATTGCCGGCGTCTGAGGCCGGGGCGCTCCCGGACGCCGGTTTCTCGGGTTGTACCGTGCCGGTGACCTTGCCCGGTTCGGTTTTCCCGTCCGGCAGGTTCACCTCGACCTTGGTGCCTTTCTCCGTCAATGCCACATCGGACTGATCCAGGGGGGCCAGTACCACCGGCTTGGTCGAGGCGGCGGTGAGGACCGGCTTGCCAGGGCCGACCTGATCGGCGAGGGCCGCGTCCGCCGTGATGACCTTGACCTTGTCCGGCTGGAAGACCACGTCGCCCTTGCCGACCTTGCCGGTCGGCTCGCGGTTGAGGGACTTCTGCCACTCCTTGACGGCGGCCTCGGTCGCCTGGTCGTAGCGGGAGTCGACATACAGACCCTCGCCGTACCCCAAGTCCCGGAGATCGATTTTCAGTTGGAGCACATCGGTCCCGCGGTCGCCGATCTTCATGTCGCGGAACATCGGCACCTGCCCGTACAACAGCGTGACGGGCTTGTCGTTCAGCTCGTACAGCCGCTGGCCCTGCGCTACGATCTCGCCCTCCTTGGCCGCGACCGTGACGGTGCCGTCGACGGCCGACTTGACCGTGCGCCGCTCGGCGTAGTCGAGCCTCCCGTCGACCGTCTTGCTCACCTGTAGATCGGTGCGGACAATGTCGGCGGTGGCGGGCGGCAGGGCCACGTTCTTGTTGCGCGCGTCCGCGCCGTCGAGGCCGCCGAACACCATGGCCCCGGCGACGGTCGCCGCTGCGGCGACCGTGACGCCGGCGAGGAGGAGTGACCGGCGCCTCATCCCTGCATACCGTCGAGGCCGTCGAGCAGCTTGTCCTTACAGGCCTCCCTCGCCTGCTTGTACGCCGGGGAGTTGCGGTCGAAGGACGGGTTCGCCGGGTTGGGGTCACCTCCGGGCAGGACGTTGCCGCCGGACATGGTCGGGTTCTTGTACTTTGAAATGCCCTTGTCCCGCATGCACTTGGCGTGCGCAAGCATCGACTCGTAGACCTTCTGCGAATCCCGCTTGGGCTCCAGATTCATCGCGTTGGACATCTCGTGAACGCATGCCCCGCCCTTGCCGCCCTTGGACGCCTCAGGGTACCTGTCGCTGAGCTGGTCGATCTTGTCCCAGTCCAGGTAGCCACTCAGCTTGGGGTCGGGGTAGTCCTTGATGCCACCCTTGCTGCGCATGCACTGCACGTATTTCAGCTGGGCGTCGTAGAAGGCGCTCTTGTTGCCGGCCGCGGGCTGCTCGCCGCCCGTGGACTGCTTCTGAGGGGCCGAGGCCGACGGGTCGTCCGGGACCGAGGCGACACCCTCGACGTGGACGCCGCTGCCGTCGCCGCCGCCGCAGGCGACTGTCAGGGCGAGGACGGGGACCGCGATCAGCGCGGCGCTCCGCAGCCGGGAGGCTGAGCGTTGCCGGGAGTCGGAGCGCGGACGGGAGGCGGGGGAAGTGGTGTGCAGGTTCATGGGAACCAACGTCCCAGCGGGACATTATGAATCCTCCTCGGCCACTCGATGAGCGTGTAACGCCACATGATGAACATGTAACGGGTGCCGAAGGCCTTCGGCTCACCGCCTCAACCGCACTGATTCGAAGGGAAATCGCTCATATAATCGACTGCATGTCACACGTGCTGCTCATCGAGGATGACGCCTCTGTGCGCGACGGGATAGAACTCGTGCTGCGCCGGCACGGGTACGAGGTCGACGTGGCGGCCACCGGTGAGGAAGCCCTCGCTCTCCTGGACGGGCCCGCCGGGAAGGCCGTCGAACTGGCCGTGCTCGACCTGATGCTGCCCGGCATGGACGGCTTCACGGTCTGCCGCCGCATCCGAGCCCGCTCCACCCTGCCCGTCATCATGCTCACCGCGCGCGGCGACGACTCCAGCATCGTCAACGGCCTGGAAGCGGGTGCCGACGACTACGTCGTCAAACCCGTCACCGCCGCCGTCCTGGAAGCCCGGATCAGAGCGGCGCTGCGGCGTGCCGAACCGGGGCCCCGCGGGGGGCGGGACGAATACGCGGGACTCGTCATCGACCGCTCGGCTCTGACGGTGATCAAACAGGGAACACCGGTTACACTGCCGCCCACAGAGCTGCGGCTCCTGCTGCAACTCTCCGCCTCCCCCGGCCAGGTCCTCAGCCGCGAACAGCTGCTCCAGACGGTCTGGGAGCACGACTTCCTCGGCGACTCCCGGATTGTGGACGCGGCCGTGGCCCGGCTGCGCGCCAAGATCGAGGACGTTGCTTCCCGACCCCGCTACGTCCAGACCGTGCGCGGATTCGGCTACCGCTTCGGGCCGCTGTGAGGCATCCCGTGTCCTGGGCCTGGTGGCGCCGCGGACTGCGGACCCGACTGGTCGCCACCTTCGTCCTGGTGGCGCTGATCGGCGCCATGAGCGCAACGGCGCTCGCCTACCGCGAGGCACGGACAGCCGTGCTGAAACTTGCCCAGGACTCCTTCCAGAAGAAGATCCACGACCGGATCGGTGCCGTTGCCCCCGACTTCGATCTGCCGCCGACCGAGCGGAGTCTCACCGGCTTCGCGGAACGCGTCTCCGAGGGGCTCGACGGGGCCCTCGTCGTCGCCCGCTACAGGGATGTGGAGGCTACCTCCGGCAGGGCCGCCGACCGGGCCCTGATCACCCCGGAGATGCGGGAGGCGATCCGTACCAGGAGCACGATGAGCTTCCAGCGGGTCGAGTACCAGGGCACCGCTCATCTGGTCGTGGGCACCCCCGTTACCTTCGCCGACAGCGGCCGGGCCTCGGGGCTTGAGGTCTTCGCCGTCACCTCGCTCCGTCCCGAGCAGGACGACACGGCGGCTCTGCTGTCCGCGGTACGCGGCGGGATCGTCCCGGTGGTGCTGCTCTCCTGCGTCCTCGCACTGCTCGCCGCCCGCACCGTATTGCGTCCGGTACGCAACCTCGGACGGGCCACCCGCAAGCTCGCCGAGGGGGACCTGTCGATCCGGGTCACGGTGAAGGGACGCGACGAACTCGCCAACTTGGCGAGGGACTTCAACGACACGGCCGCCGAGCTGCAGTCCTCCGTGGCGGAACTGCGGGACCAGGAGGCGCGGGCGAAGCGCTTCGTCGCCGATGTCTCCCACGAACTGCGCACCCCGCTCGCCGCGATGACCATGGTGGCGACCGTCCTCGACGAGGAAGCGGAGAAGCTACCGCCGGACGCGGTGCACGCCGCCCGCACCGTGAGCGCGGAGACCGCAAAGCTGTCCCGGCTCGTGGAGGACCTGATGGAGATGTCCCGCTTTGACTCCAACGCGGCCCGCCTGAACCTGGCCGAGACCGACCTCGGCGAGGCGATCCACACGGCGCTGGAACTGCGAGGATGGTCAGACGCGGTCCACGTACAACTGAGCGAATTGCCAGCGGTGTTAGTGGATCGCCGACGTATTGACGTGGTGATCGCCAATCTGGTCGGCAACGCACTGCGGCACGGGCAACCACCGGTGACGGTGGTGCTCACGGCGGAGAGGGACAGTGTGTCGATCGAGGTCGCGGACCGGGGACCCGGACTGCCCCCGGAGGCGCTCGCGCATGTCTTCGACCGCTTCTACAAGGCGGATTCGGCCCGTACGCGCTCGGAGGGCAGCGGCCTCGGGACCGCCATCGCGCTGGAGAACGCCCGCCTGCACGGAGGCACGATCGATGCCTCGAACAGGCCGGGCGGCGGGCCGTCTTCACGCTGCGGCTCCCCCTGCAATGTGCCGGAGGACATGACGAATGAGCCGAATGGGCAACCGGGCGGCTTCCCGGACGACAAGCGTGCGTACGAGACGGAGCACCGCTGGTGCGCTGGCGGCACTGGCCCTGACGCTGGCCGGATGCGGAGTGCCACCCACCGGTGTGATCGGGGCGGGCGATCCTGCTACCGGCCTCACCAAGGGGCTGCGGATCTACTTCGTCTCCAGCGCGGGACGCCTCGAAGGGGTCTCGCGGCCCGGCGTGAAGATCGACGAGCTCGGCGATGTACTGAAGTTCCTGATTGCGGGGCCCACCGAGGCCGAGCAGAACCGCGGCCTCACCAGCCTCGTCAGCGGCCTCTCGTTCGACGTCACGGCCGACGGGGCGCGGGTGACGGCGAGCTCCCCGCAGGCCACGGCAGCCGACAGTCGGCGCGATGACCTCCTCAACGGGCAGCTGGTGTGCACCCTCGCTCGCGCGCAGTCCGTGCTGCACCCGGAGATCCCTCCGGACGATGTGCAGGTGACTTTGAACGGGGCCGGAAGGCCGACGGGCCCCTACCGCTGCTCGCAGTTCCTCAAAGGGTAGGTCGGCCCGGCCCTGCCTGCCGGGGGTGGCGCTGATGCACGTCCGCAATCCATAACCGCTCGACCGCCTCGGCCGGTGCCCGGTCCGGCTCCAGGGCCAGCATGATCTTCAGTCTCATCCGAAAATTGACCATGCGGCAGGCGTGCGTTGTCGGCCCGCGTGCGGATTGCTGGCGGGCGGAAGGGCGCCCCGGCTAACCGGCGGGTTCGAGGGTCACTGTGAAGCCGAGGGCTGACGCTGACGTGATCCTCAGCTGCCCTGGTCTCGGCGTCCAGCTCGGCGCCCGGGTGCTGTTCGATGAGAGCACGGCCTTCCCCACCGAACTTCCCGTCGCCGCTTGACCTGCTAATCGCCTGAGGTGTCTGATGCGGCGCTAGCTTCCCTCGCGGAACCCGTCGCGCACGGCGTCGAAGATGGCGCGGTATCTGGCCCAATCGGTGCTGGGGGCCGTGAGGTAGATGGCGTGCTTGTTGCCGCCCTTGCGTCCGAAGCCGAGGTCGATGGCCCGGTTCTGGCGTTCCTGGCCCTGGAAGGTGAACTCCCAGACCGCCGCGGGCTGTCCGAGAAAGGTGGTCCCCTCCATGCCGACCAGCTTGTAGTCGGCGTATTCGCCTCTGACACCCGGCTCGATCTGCTGCCAGTGCTGAAGTGGCGAGTTCGCGAAGTCAAGAGCGTCGATCCTCAGGCCGGCGAGTCCGTTCGGGTCGAGGTACTGGATCTCCTCGGCCGACTTCACCTTGCGCTGCCAGCCGTCGGGCACCGGGAAGGAGACACCACCCAGTCGGTCTTCTTTGACCAGGTGGTAGCCCTGGGGCACGGAAGGCGCAGACGGCGTGTTCCCTGCTCGGGCCGACGACGACTGTGCGGGTGTGGCGTCTTTGCCGAAGGAAGTGTCATCGCCGGCCCCACCACGGCCGAGGAAGAGGAAGAGGAACGCGCCAACCCCCGCGACACCCACAGCCACCACGCCCAGCAGGACCATGCGGCCTCGGCGGCCACCGCCCCTCCCTGTACCGGCTCTCGACTTCCGTGCCGGCAGCGGCTCCGATGTCCCAGTCCCCTGCGGCTTGCGGCCGGCAGCCACCACGGACGCCGATGCCTTCGTGGTCCGCGTGATCGGTGACGATGCTGCCCCCTGATTCGGCACCGCCCCTGCCTGGGGGGCGTCGACACGTCCGTTGCCAGCTCGCGCAGGCTCCGCTCGACAAACTCAGCGCTCGGCCGGCTCTCGGGCTCCTTGACGAGCAGCATCTCGATGAGCTCGGTCAGCGGGCCGGCCTGGCGCGGTGGTTCGAGCGGGTCCACAGCGATCGCGTAGGCCGTTTCGATGGGTTGGTCCTTGCGGAAGGGCGGCTGTCCTTCCACCGCCTGATAGAGGGTCGCGCCTAGCGCCCACAAGTCCGATGCCGGGCTCGGTCCGCCGCCCCTGACCCGCTCCGGCGGCAGGTAGTCGATGGAGCCCACGAACTCGCCGGTCTTGGTGAGCGTGGACGTTCCGACGGACCGGGCGACACCGAAATCGGTGAGCACGACACGACCGTTCGCGGCCAGCAGGACGTTGGCGGGTTTGACATCGCGGTGCAGCACTCCGGCCGCGTGGGCGGCACGCAGCGCAGCGATCATATGGAGGCCGATCCGGGCGGCCTCACCCGGCGAGATGGTGCCGTGCTGCTTGAGCAGGTCCGCGAGGGTCGAGGAGGGCACGTACTCCATGACGATGCACGGTGCACCGGCGTCCTCGACGACGTCGTGGATGGTGACGACATCGGGATGGGTGATGCGGGCCGCGCTACGCGCCTCACGCCGGGTGCGCTCATGCAGCGTGGCGATCTCGTCATCGGACAGGTGCACTGGAGCGTGCACGCGCTTGACGGCGACCGGCCGGCCGAGCAACTCGTCCTCGGCCCGCCAGACCGTGCCCATGCCTCCGCGGCCTATCCGTTCGAGGAGCCGGTACCGCCCGGCGACCAGCCGACCTATGTCCGCCTCCGCTGCCTCCACATTCTCCTCCAGGTCTCGCATGCCTGTGCGATGCCCCACAGTAGCCACTTTTCGCCTCAAGAATCAGGTCCGGCCCGCCGGCGCGGGGCGGATTCGGCAGGCCCTGCAGATGCCGAGCAGACCGTCCGCACCGCGCAGACGGTAGGCAGGAAGGTATGGACCGTCTACCGGCCGGGTCATGAGCGGCGCCACCGCCGGGGCGGTCGGGGCCGATGAGCGGGGCGTTGTTCAGCTGGGCGCATGGAACTGCGTCAACTTCGCTGTTTCGTGGCGGTCGCCGGGGAGTTGCACGTCGGGCGCGCAGCCGAACGGCCGCTGATTGTGCGGTCGGCCGTCGGCCAACAGGTGCGGCGGCTGGAGCGAGAGCTCGGCACCGACCTTTTCGACCGGCTGCCGCGGCGGGTACGGCTGACCACTCGTCGCCCCGTGGACGCGCCCGCTAGAAGAACACCCCGGATCGCAGCAGCACGTTGGCGTACGGCCGGGCCTCTCCGGTGCGGACCACCAGCCGGGCGCCTGCCGAGAGTTCCTTCAGCCGGTCGTGCGGGACCAGCTCCAGGCCGGGGAAGTGGCCGTCCAGCAAGGCCCGGTTGGTCCCGCGCAGTTCCTGTGCGGCGGTGGCGCTCTCTACCACCAGCTCGGCCAGCAGCCCGTCCAGCACCTCCGCGAACGACGGCACACCGGCCCGGAATGCCAGGTCCACCACGCGCGGCCCGGCCGGTATCGGCATACCGGCGTCGCACACCAGCACCCCGTCCCCGTGCCCCAACTCGGCTATGGCACCGGCGAGATGGCGGTTGAGGATTCCTGCTTTCTTCACAGGGCGTCGACCTCCTCGGCCGTCGGGTATGACTCCTGCGCGCCTCGCTTGGTTACCGCGGCGGCGCCGACCCGGGCCGCGTACTGCGCCGCTTCGGCCAGATCTGCGCCCGTTCCCAGTTTCCAGCCCAGCGCGGCGGTGAAGGCGTCGCCCGCCCCGGTCGTGTC
>CAYNNX010000284.1:0-9675 GCA_964398515.1 uncultured Streptantibioticus sp.
CGTCTGGCGGTACCGTCCGCATCCGTAACCTGCGTGAGCAATTCGAGGCTGTGCTCTGGAGTTTCCATACCGGCAGCCAGTGGCAGGAGATACCGGCGGAGTTGGAAGTCTGGCAGATCGGTCCACGACCACTTCGCCCGGTGGCGGGACGCCGGAGTCTTCACGCGCTGATGGAACGTGGTGATCGCTGATACTGCCCCGCCGTGGGCACGCGGACGTATCTCTGGTCAGCGTCGATTCCACGGTGGCTTGCGCCCACCACGATGCGGCGAGCTTGCGCGGAGCGCCGCCGACGAGCCAAAGGGGGCGCCCGGGTGCAGTGTCGTGCTTGCGCCGACTGCTGCCAGGCGCCTCGTCGCGTCCTCTGCCGCTTCGAACAAGCCTCCTCCACGACCACAACCGGGGCCGCGTCCACCAGGAGCTGGCTGCGCAAGACGGTGCGGCGCATCAAGGTCCGAACCGCCTGAATGACGTCCGTCCTGCGGCCGCCGACCTCGGCGAGCAACACGCTGAAATCCGGCTCCTCCCTACCATCCCCCAGAGCGAGAGCGACAGGACTTGTCGCCCGCAGACCGTCCACCGACCAGCAGCACCGATGAGGTTGCCTGGATCGACATCATGAGTTCAACCTCAGTAGCATCCCGTTGCGTCAACCCGTACATCGAGCAGCAAAACGCCTACTCCAAGATGCAGGTCAGAGCAGTCCTGAGATTCACTCATCCCCCGGCGTGAACGCTGGGGCTTTCTGTAAGAGTCCCGGTAAAGAAGGCACCGTTGAACACGGAATCGTGGCAGCGCTTTGAGGGCTGGCTGAGCGAGCATGCCCCCGCAGACGCTGCGTGGCTCCTCCCTCCCGCCACCGCCGCCGAGATACATCACCTCGAAGAAGCCCTGGGCTTCCCCCTCCATCCCGACCTCAAGGACCTGCTGAAGCTCCACAACGGAACCTCCCCCCGAGACGGCGGCGCGGATCCCGGAGCGTTCTTGTTCGACTTCAGTCCCCTGACCACCGAGGGGATCATCGCCGCCCACCGTGACATGCTCGCGGTCCTGGAGAGCGCGCGGGAACAAGACGAGGAAGATCTGGTTCTCGGCATCATGGTGCACCCACGGTGGGTGCCGTTCGGCCAGGACATCTGCGGCGACATCGTCTTCCTCGACCACCGCGAGGAGAACGCGGGGCGGATCGGGACGTTGTCCTATGGCAGCCCGCAGTACCAGCCACTGTGGCCGTCCATGGACGCCATGTGGGAGCAGGTGTACGCCTCGCTCAAGGCCGGTGCTCCGCTCCGGCCGGTCAACATGAAGCCGTCGGTGGAAGACGACGGGATCCTGCGCTGGAGCGTCGTGTTCGACTGACCGGCGACATGCGAGCAGCCCCCGGACGAGTGACGTCCAGGGGGCTGCTTGTTTTCATCGCGCCTTCAGGTCAGGTGATCTTGCAGACCTTGTCCACGGTGCAGTTCTCGAAGCCGGTATGTACGAAATACTCGTCGTTGTCCAGCAGCCGCATCGCGGTGGTGAATCGACCGAGATCACCACCGGCATCCGTGTTTTGCCTAGCAATGATGGCCGCCCGGCCACAGATTTCCTGCCACGACGGGTACGGGTAGTTCGAGTCGAGGTTGAGGGTGTAGGTGCCGTCGGGGTTCTTTGTTGCGTACATCTGCACGCATTCGTTCCCGGAGCTGAGTGTCATACCTCCGCTTTCCCGAGACTTCGCGAAGGGATACTCGTCACAGCTCTTGCCGATTGCGGCCGACGGCGGGTTGAAGGTGCTGTCGCAGATGATCCTGCGGTTGTTGTTCGCCTTGGTGTCGTCCGCGAGGCGATGAAGCGGCTTGTTGTACTTCTTGCTGCCCGGGTGCGAGGCCAGCATCTCCTCCATCACCCAGTAGTAGGCCGCCGCCGCAGGGTACTTGCCCCTGTTCAGGAACAGCGTCGGAGTAGCCGCCGGGAAGACGCAGCCGGTGTTCCCGCCGACTTGGTTGTCGCAGCGGATGTTGTATGCCTGGTCTCTCCAGCTGTTGTTGGCGGTGGTCGTCGAGCCCGGCGCGCTCCAGGTGGTGTCCCAGGTGAACCCGAGCGTCGACTGGCCGTTGGCGACGGAGTTCCAACTGTAGGTATCGGTGCGCGCAGCGGTGTGTGCATCCCCGTCGGCCCACGTCGTTGACCCATCCCATGCGCCGATGTTCGTGTTCGTGCAGTCGGCCGTCGCCCAGCAGGTGTCGAGATAGGTGTCCAGCGTCGCTTCGGAGACGCCTGCCAGGTCAGGCAGGGAGAACTCAGTCCACACCGAGAAGCTGTTCGACTTGGGATCGAGAAGGATCTCCTGAACGATCTTGACGTTCCCCCCGCCGATCACTTCCCCGTTCTTGAGTACGTTCAGCGCGTAGCCGCCTCGTATGCAGCCTTGGGTGCGCGTGTACTGGTACGGGGATCCCGGGGCCGTCTTGCACCACGGAACCGGCTCGGAAGAGGCCGCAGCGGCGTGCCGGCTCACGTTCGGCTTCGCCCCGCCGGACGGCTGGCCCCGGAAAGGGCCGATGCATACCTGCTGACCGGACTTGTCGGGCGCCGAGCACTTCGCTGCCGCCCCCTTGGTCTTGTCGGCGCCGAGGGTGGCCTGCATCGCTGTATTGACGTTCTTGGCGGTATCGGCGTTGACCGGTGCGGGAGCGGCGTCCGGAGTCTGGGCGGCAACTTCGTCGATATCCGGGAGATTCGGGTTCTCCGCCGGGAAGTCGACCTGTGGCATGCCGCTGAAGTCACCGGGGACGAACGCCATCGCATCCCATGCCACATCCAGGTCGGCGGTGCCGCCGGGCGTGACGTTGGTCAACTGTACCTCCGGCACCCAGTTGTTGAACCGGTACGCCCCCAGTGACACCCACGCGTTGGCCTCGTAGAGCCCCTGGTCGATCGTTTTGTAATAGGTCCCGAATGGCGTGATGATCGAGTAGACGACGTCGTGGGCCTGCGCCCCGGTATCGGGGATGTGTGCCCAGATCTGGCCCTGCCCCTTCGATAGCGGGGCGTTCAGCTTCCAGTCGCCCAAGACGGTCAGGGGGCCGCCGTCGCCTCCCAAGTGGTCGGTGTTACGGGCGTGCGCGTACCAGTAGTGCCCTTGCCAGCCACCCCCTACTTGGTGGAGGTCGCCCTTCCCCTCGTAGTTGCCGTCGCTGTCCGGGGCGAAGGTGAACTGGAACGTTCCGTTCGATGTGGTCTTCCCGCAACTGGACCACGTGTCGGCCCCCGCCGGCTCGGAATCGACCACCAGCGAGTTCGCCGGCGCGTTCGCGCAGTCGGGCGTGCCGTGCTGGAGCCGGTAGCCCCGGCCGGGCTCGTTGATCAGCGTCGTGTACTTGATCGCCTCATGGCCGCACGACGTGGTGCAGTCCGACTTCCACGTGGCGTTGGACGCGTGGAACCAGTACTGCTGGTAGCAGGCCGCGTCCGGGCAGTGCGGCGGTGAGGCCGCGTTGCAGTTGTTGCTGGAGTTGCAGAAGGTGTCCAGCGGGGGCTTGATCGCCGATCGGTCGCCGTTGCTGTCCCACCACGACGGCCGGAAGCCGGCGGAGGAGAACCCCGACTCACCCGGCCAGTCCTGACGGCCGGAGGTCGCGTAGGAGTAGCCGGTGTCGATCGACCACGCGGCCCAGCCCATCACCTTCTCCTCGTACGGCCAATCCTGCGGATGCGCCGCGTCTTTGTTGGCCAGCGGGTCCACGGCGGTGTCCATGAACGGATTCCGGGTCGGCGGGAAGATGGGATTGGCCGGGTTGTTGTACCAGCCCAGCCCATAGGAAGCACCGGCGGAGGCGGGGGCATTGAAGCCCTCGTTGTAGTTCCACACGGCCGCGAACCAGTTCTCCGGGCGCGACGGGTCATCGTTGTTCACGGTGATCGTCTGACCGGCCTTGTGCAGCTCGTTCCACTTGTCCGCAAGGATCTGGAGGGAGGCGGCAACGTTGGTCGCGTAGTCCAGCGCCACGGCTTTCTGTTCATCCGCAGGCAGCGCCGTCTCGCCCGGCTTCTCATGCCCGGCCATCCGCATGCCGTCGGTGACCTGTCCGACGCCGTAGCCGCAGTCGGACTTGTCCCAGTGGATCTTCCAGTAGTCGGCGAGCGTGCCGCCGGACTTGTGCCCGTAGAACCCGGCCACAGCAGCGAGGGGATTGCCCATCTGGCCGGGGATCGATCCGGACTCGGCCTGCCACAGGTTCGACTCCTGCGCGAGGATGCCCAGCTCGATCTGTGCCGGGATCCGGCCGCCGCCAGTCAGTGTCGGCGGCGGGAACATCGTCTGCGGGTCGATCGTGGCGATACCGGTCTGGGACCGCCAGTCACCTTGGGTGAGGTAACTGGAATGCAGATCCCCGCGAAGGGCCATGTCCACGGCCCATTCCACCTGGTTCGGGGTGGGCTGAAGCGCCTGTTCACGGATGTCATTGCGGGGAACCGAGCACCAGCGGTCCTCATCCACCGGATCGTTGGCGTTGCCGGAGCCTGCCGCTGCCCTCTTGGGCTTCGCCGAACTGGGCGTCCCTGCCAGCACCGGGGAGACCTGGCCGCCGCCCAGCTTGCCCGGGGCCTTGAGGCTCTGGGACGTCGCCGTGCCACTGCTGGTCGCTGTCGCCGTGATCGTCAGGTCGTGGCTGATGTTCTTGCCGCGCGGTGCACGCGACGGATTCTGAGACTTGGTAAAGCCGCGCCCGGCACCGCTTATGTTCGCCAGGCCCGCTTCCACCGCGGGGGAGACGACTGGATCGACCACCATGCTGCCGCCAGTGGACACATCTCCGTCTGGGTTGCCGTCGATCGCGGTGACCGCACCTCCGATGAGGCGCGTAGCCTTCACGTCACGGCCGGTGAGGAACACCCGGCCGCTGCCCGACTGCTTCAGTGTCAGCCCGCCGAGCTTCCCCGACGCTAACTCGGCGGCATGGTGCCCGTCCCAGACCTTCACCTGCGCGCCGCTGCTGTTCCGGTCGAGGAACGCCACCGTAGTGGCGCCGGTCGCTTGGATGTCGAATGGCGTCTTGTTGGTCGCCGCCAGATCCTTCACGTGCCCGGCATGGTCGACGAGGACCAGGTGGTTCCCGGCTCCGGCGATCACGCCCTCCGGCGTCGGCACGGCGGAGGTGACCTCGCCGCTTACCGTCGTATCCGCCACCGTCTTGCCGGAGGTGTCGACCGTCACCAGATGCGTCTTGGTGTCACGCAACGCCGTGAACGCCGCCGTGTGCGTTGCCGGGTTGCAGGACGGGTCGAAGTACGCCAGCGATGCCGTCAGTGACATTTTGGCGACCTGACCAGTAGTCAGGTTCACGATCGCGGTGAACGCGCCGCCGGTCATCAGGTCCTGCCTGTTGGTGAACGTGCGTGGCGCATAGACGACGGCGGCGTGATCGTGGTCGATGACGCACTGGTTACCGATCCACGTATCGGTGGGTATCCCCGGCTCGCTGAGGACGGCGGCCGTCTTCCAGGCATAGGCGTTCTTGCCGTCCGCGACCAGCAGGTGCAGGCCGTCACTGTCGGCGGCGGACGTCACCGCCCGCTCGGTGGAATTGCGCCAGTTCTTGCCGAGAGCCTTGTCCGGGTCCTTCACCGCTCCCGTGATCTGGGTCTGGGTCTGGGAAGGCTGGGTGGGTTTCGCTATTGATGGCTGGGCTTGTAACAGCCCGGCGAGAGTCGCGGTGGCGGCGATTGCTGCTACCGCGCCGGCTCTGTGATAGCTAAACACACAGCTCCTTATTCGTAATAGCTCTGGCTGAAGGCGACGATGCTCACCACGGGGTGCTGCGGCACCGCAGTATGGCTGCGGTCGATCAGCAGGCCGGCATCGCGGGCGTCGTCGCCGGGCAGGATGCCGACGTAGCTGCGCTTCATCAGCGTCTTGTAGCCGCCGGGACCGGTCACCCGCAGCGTGATTTCGAACGACAACTGCCGCTTGGACCGGTTGGGGATATCGACCGCCGTATACACACCGAGAGAGTTCGGCGTCGCCCGCACCTTCACGTCCCCGAAAGTGAACACCTCGGTGTCACCCTCATGCTGCGGCGCACGAGTCGGAGAAGCCGCAACATCAGTCGGAGAGGGGCTAGAAGTCGGCGTACTCGACAGCGAAGGCGCTGTTTCGGCGGGAGTCCCGGATGGATTCCATGTCGACCCGTACGGGCCCGAGGAGAGCTGCGGCTTTCCGTCGCCGCCTGTCAGCGCGCTGCATCCGGACACGGCTGCAGCCGTCATCGCCAAAGCCGTGCCAGCCATCAATAGGGCCACGCCCCGTCGTGGGGGGATCTCAGTCACAAGCACCGACCGTCTGATTGTTGTCGACCACCGCAGCACCGTTCGGCGCCTTCATATAGGAGTACACGGTGCCGCAGTAGCCCTTGCTCTGGTATACCGGCCCCGCGTAGGAGCTGTAGGTGCCGAAGTCCTGCACCGGGCTGATCGAGGTGTAGTTCGTGCGCAGGCGCACCCCCATGTAGTGGGCGGCTCCGGTGTCGTTGAAGAACACCGCGCAGATCGGCTTGTCCTCGTAGTTCGGACCCGTCGTGTTCCCGTTCGTCCAGGTGTAGGTGGTGCCCCAGGTGCCGTAGCGCCACGCCCCGGTGGAGATCGTGTACCCCGCACCGCACACGTTGGCGGACGCCGCTGCTACCTGGGTGTTAGCCGTGAGTATCTTGGCCGTCCCGGCTTTCGCGTACCGGTCGATCTTGAACCCTGCTACCTTCACAGTCTGAAGCGGCGCTTGCGGGTGCACGGCGGTCGCGCTGGTGTTGGCTTGGATGATCTGCTGCGCGCTGGGTGCGGCGTGCGCCGCGCCGATGCAGGTTGCTGTGAGCGCCAGTGCCGCGACAAAGGCCGCGGCAGCGCGTTTGATCATTCCTGTCATGGCTTCTCCCGTTACTGCCGCGCTTCCCCCCTCCGGGCCCCCTGCCCGAGGTGGCGGCAGCGGTGTGACGCTACGACGCCGGCCTGACAACTCCCTCTTCAATATGGCCAGTTGGCTTGATCGGCACGCCGGTACGTCCGATTCCGGGGCCACCGGAAAGACGACAGTCGATTCTGAGGCGGACGCATTCGCCTCACCGTACTGGTGAGCTTCAACCCATCACCGTGATCTGGGCACCACCCCCGAGCGCGCACCCGACGAATAGACCGCCCTGGTGGCTCCCAACAAGACGCCCGCTGGGAACGGTCACCTCGGACCGGGCAGCCCTTGCAGCACCGCTGCAGCGACGTCCACCGCCCGTCCACCGATGCCGATCACCTGAGGCGATGCGACTACCCAACCCTCGGTAAAGTGCCAGGTCACAGCCGTGTCCCCGCGGATCGGCCGCAGAAGCCGAACCGAACGGTCACGCACCGAAATGCGCAGGTCGTAGGTGTCCGATTCACCCGAATCGTAGGTGCCACACAACAAGAAACCCCATGTCACAGGCGTGACCCGGGGTTGACCATGGAGCCCCCTGTCGGGTTCGAACCGACGACCCCCGCTTTACAAGTTCGGTCCGGTCGCTGCCGCTGCCCTGCGCGCCGGTGCTCGGCTGGCGTTGGCGGTTCCGTGTTGGACCGTCAGGATGCGCCCATGTCCGCCCGCGTTGATGTCAGCCGTGGATGTCAGCGCCGGCCTCCGCTGGCAGGGCGTCGGCCCGTCGTGGCCTGGGGAATTGGGGCCGTCAGCAACCCCGGGGCCCAGTAAGTGGAGGCGGGGCCCGGAGGAGCCCCCGCTTCGTCTCCGCGCGGCGCGAAGCGCCAAACGGCGGGCGCGCAGCGTGGGTTCGGCGGTGCACCGAACGACGGTGGTGTCACCGCGCGGGCGACGAGCGGGCGCGGCACTGCCGGTATCGGCCCGAAGGGTCGATGCGCCCCTCGCTTGACGTGCCGGACGCTATGAGCTTGGGAGTCACCGGTCGGAATAGGTCAGTAGCGGAGTTGAACTGCGGCTATGGGCATGCGGATGCTACAGGTCAGTTGTGGTTAGGGAGGTTGCTGTACTTCGCTGCTGTACTGCAACGGCTCCGGCGAGGATCGTTCCGCCGCGGTTGCTGTACTTCCGCGCCCCACAGCCACCCCTTCAATTCCCAGGGCGAGCGGCCTCCACACCAGAGGCGTCAGTAAGGCGTTCACACTCCTCGCAAGGCTCGGCCCTACTCGACCAGCGCGCCGCCGCGTCAATCATTGAGTCGTAGGTTGTGATAGAAATTCGATGGCCGTCAAGCTCTGAGTTTCGGCGATTCACCTGGTCAGACGCACTCATTGCAGCGCGGCGTCCGATTACCACTACCCCCCGCGCGCCGCGATCTATGTAGCGGTAGCCCATCCCCTCTCCACCGGGAGCGACAGGAGCCCGAGCGATTTCGCCGTAGTCCGTCAGCCAGCGCCGCCATTCCTTGACCTGGGCTAGACCCTCTCGGAGTTTGCTCGCCTCTCGGTCCTGCTGCGTGTAAAGGGGAGCTTTCGGGCTCTCAAGCTCCACCATTGTCCAGGCGACGGGAGGATAGCTGTCTGTTCTGGCTACCAAGAAATCAGCCCTATATCTGGAACCGAACGGGGCCTCAGGACGTACCCAGGCGCACCATGGAGCCCACCTAGCTGTCACGATCCATAGGTTCTGCTCCAGGAATTTTTGGACGGGTTTCTCGCTATCAGCTGATGCCAAGACCTGAGAGAACTCGGCAAGACCCTCCTGAACCGGCCATCCCGCCACCCGGCAGACTCTCGTGAACTTGGCGGAGCAGAGCTCCCGGTGAATTTCCAGGTCGTGAGGCCTCATGGTCGTAGTGTGCGCCGAGCTGCGCAGGTCTGTCAGCCGCTTCGGAGGTTCACGCCCGACCTTAGCTTCACCTTCCGGCCCTGCGCGAAGTGCCTCCTCCCTGCTTCCATCCCGCCCGCCGTCGTCCCACACACCGTGGGGCGGGCTTGGTTCTGCCTGGGGGCGACAGTGGACGGGAGGGCAGCCCCTCACGCACACAACCGGTAGACGCAGTCGGGGTTCCGCCATCCTGGACGCAGGAGCCCTGCTGGGGGCCGCCTGCATTGACCCCTGCCGTGCCTATGCCTGTTGTCGCTCTGCGGCGCCGGCAGGGCCGCGGGCCGGAGCGGGGCGAAGACAGGAGCGGCGGCGCGCGGCACGGGCGAGCGTCGCGCGCCGCGCATGCGAGCCGCCTTGAACCCGTAGAGAAAGTTTGAACTCAGTTGGTCGCTGGGCCTCTTGCGAACTCCCCTGCGCATGGCGGGAGCTCCCTGCCGTGACGGTGGGCCAGCGGCAGGAAGAGCACTGGCCGGGCGGTCCATTCGATGCGGGTGTCTGCGTGGCTGATGGCGACCGAGCAGGGTTCGTTGTGCGTCAGCAGGTAAGTGGCGGTCGTGTGCCCCGTGGTGAGCCAGTCCCAGGCTCGCAGTCGTGTTTCCGCTTCGAGGGCTGAGGCGACTGTGCGGAGTGCTACCCGGATCCAGCGGACTGCTTGGGTGGCCGTGTCGGCGTCGAATGAGGCGAGTAGGACAGGGGCGTTGCCGGTGGCGGGGCTTTGGGTCCAGCACTCGCACCAGTAGCCGCGGTGGGCAGCGGGGTTCATCGTCGGGCTCCTGCCAGGCGGGCTGAGAGGACGTAGCGCGTCGTGTCGTCGGCGATCGTGAACGTGTAGGTGGCGCCGTGGGCGA
>CAYNNX010000285.1:0-9591 GCA_964398515.1 uncultured Streptantibioticus sp.
TACATCGTGATGGACTCCCGCTCCATCGGCGCCGACCTGTCCTACGCCTGGCCCGCCAACGAGATCGCGGTGATGGGCGCCGAGGGCGCCGCGAACGTCGTCTTCCGCCGCGAGATCGCGGCCGCCGCCGACCCCGAGGCCACCCGGGCCCGCCTCGTCGAGGAGTACCGGGCCGAGTTGATGCACCCGTACTACGCCGCCGAACGCGGCCTCGTCGACGACGTCGTCGATCCGGCGGCCACCCGGCAGGTCCTCGGGCGCGCCCTGGCGATGCTCCGGGCCAAACAGCAGGTCCTGCCGTCCCGCAAACACGGAAACCCGCCGGCCTGAGGAAGGACGTGGGCGGAATGCCAGTGACAGCCCCCGCCTGGCGCGTGCTGCGCGGGAACCCCGACCACGATCAACTGGCCGCCCTGGCCGTGGTGTTCGCCGCGGTGGCGGCGGCCAGGCGGCCGGCCGCCGAAGGCTCCGCCGGGGGTGCGCCACCGGTCCGGGCCCGGTGGCGCCGCGAGAACGCCTACCGCACGGACGCGCCCTGGCGTACGGCACCGGCCGACGGCGGCTGAGCCGTGTCCCATCCTCCACCTCTGCCCTCTGGAGAGTCACCGATGTCCATTCAGGAAGCACACGCCGACCAGGCGCCGGCGCCTGCGGCCCCCGCCCGCCCGGCGGCGGCCGGACCGGCGGGGCCACCGGCCCGGCCCCCCGCCCGCCCGCTCCTGGCGCTTGCGCTGATGCCGGTCATCGCGGCCTTCGCGCTGTGGGCCTTCGTCTGGCCGGCCGTCCACGCCTCGCCGCACGACCTGCCCATCGGCGTCGCCGGGCCCCCGGCCGCCACGGTGCAGGTGGAGGCGCGGCTCGCCGCCGCCAAGGGCTCCTTCCAGGTCCACGAATACCCCGACGAGCAGGCCGCCCGCGACGCCGTGCGACAGCACCGGATCTACGGCGCGGTCGTCGCCGGACCGAGCGGGACCACCGTGCTGACCGCCCCCGCCGCCTCACCGGTGGTGGCCAACCTGCTCGACCAGGCCTTCGGCCCGCACCCCGGCGCCACGGCCGCCGGGAAGCCGCCCGCCACGCGGACCGAGGCCGTCGTCCCTCTCCCCGACGCCGACCCGCGGGGTGCCGCGCTCTCCTCGGCCGTGCTGCCGCTCGTCCTCACCGGGATCATCGGCGGCGTCCTGGCCTTCTTCCTCACCCGCCGCAGCGCCGCCCGGGCCGGGGTGCTGCTCGGCGGCGCCGTGCTCACCGGGCTCGTGGCCGCCGCCCTGGTCCAGGGCTGGCTCGGCGCCCTCACCGGAAACTGGGCTGTGAACGCCTCGGTGATCGGGCTGACGGTCCTCGCGGTCTCCGCCACCCTCGTCGGGCTCACCTCGCTGATCGGTCCGCGGGGGATCGCGCTGACCGCGTTCCTGATGGCCTTCCTCGGCAACCCCTTCTCCGGCGTGACCTCGGCGCCCGAGCTGCTGCCCCAACCGGTGGGAACCATCGGCCAGTTGCTGCCGCCCGGCGCCGGCGGGGCACTGCTGCGCTCCACCGCCTACTTCGGCGGCCACCAGGCGCTGTGGCACGCCGTCGTGCTGACCGCGTGGGTGGTGCTCGGCTTCGCGCTGCTCGCCCTCGCCACCGTGCGGACCGCCCGGCGCAGCAGGCACGTCCACCGCGCGCCCTGAACCCGCGGCGCGTCATGCGCCCGCCCTCGCACCGGCCGGACCGCCGTCACGCGCTCCGGCCGGTCGCGTGCCGCCGGAGGTTCACGGGCGGTACCGCAGCGGGTGCTCCTCCGGCACCTCCACCACGGCGATCCTGATCCCGTCCGGGTCTGCGATCCACATCTCCACCAGTCCCCACGGCTCCTGCCGCGGCTCGCGCAGCACCTCGACGCCGCGCGCCGCCAGATGCGCATGGGTGGCCGCGACGTCCGGGACCTGCAACCACAGCTCCAGCCCGGGCGCGGGCGGGTTCTCGGAGCGCCCCGAGACCTCGAGGAAGCCCCCGCCCAGGAAGAAGACCGTGCCGCGTTCCTCCGCGGGCCCGAACTCCCGGTAGATCGAGAGCCCGAGGTCGTCGCGGTAGAAGGCCCGGGAGCGCTCCGGATCCGTGGGGCGCAGGAGGACACGGCTGCTCAGAACGTTGACCATGGTCCGGACGATACGCGCCGGGCCAGGCTCGGACCGGTCGCCACCCGCAGTCCGGAGGGGATCCACCGCCCATGTCCACCCCCGCGCTCGTCTTCCGTACCGCCACCGAGTGCGACGTCCCCGGGCTCGTCGCACTCGTGAGTCGGCGTACCGGGGCGATGCCAGCCGCGCCGGCTGGACCACCGAGGCGGACCTGCTGCACGGGCAGCGCACCGGCGCCGAGGGCGTGACCGAGGTCGTCACCGGCCCGGCGAGCCGCATGATCGCCGTCGAGGAGGACGGTGAGCTCATCGCCTGCTGCCAGCTCGAACGGCGCGACGGCCACGCCTACTTCGGCATGTTCGCGGTGCGCCCCACACGGCAGGGCGGCGGCCTCGGCAGGCAGATCCTCGCCGAGGCCGAGCGCCTCGCCCGCGAGGAGTGGGGTGCGGCCCGGATGCACATGACGGTGATCTCCGCCCGCGAGGAGCTCGTCGCCTGGTACGAACGCCGCGGCTACCACCGCACCGGCGAGACGACGCCGTTCCCCTGCGGAGGCGACCGCTTCGGCCTGCCTCAGCGCGGCGGCCTGGAGTTCGAGCTGCTCGTGAAGGAACTGGGCTGAGCGGCTGACCCGCCGGGGCGCGGCCGGTGCACCCCGGCTGAGAGTCTCCCGAAAGCGCTGCGGCGGCCGGCTCAGGCGGTCTTCGCCGCCGCGCGCTTGATCTCCGGGAAGTCGGTGACGGCGCCGACCAGGCCGAGGGCGCGGGCGAGGTCGAGGTCGCGCTGGTTGTTGACGGTCCACGCCATCACGTCGATGCCCGCCGCCTGGCAGAGCTCGACCGCCTCCAGGGTGAGCGTGCGCAGTTCGAGGCTGACCAGGCGTGCGCCGACGGCCTGGGCGCGCGGGACGATGTCGGCTGCGGTGCGCTCGGCGACCAGCACGGTCCGGGCCTGCGGCAGCAGCTCGCGGATCTCGCTGAGCGCCCGGTCGTGGAAGGAGAGCACGCTCACCCGGTCGAGCAGATCGCGGGCGCGCAGCACACCGGCGAGGACCCGGGCCGCCGCCACGTCCTTGATCTCCGCCTGGACCGGCCGGCCGGGGACGGCCTCCAGCACCTCCTCGAAGACCGGTACCCGCTCGCCCTGGCCGGCGTCCAGCTTGCGCAGCTCCTCCAGGGTGAGGTCGCCGACCGCCCCGCTGCCGTCGGTGGTCCGGTCGACGGTCTCATCGTGCATGACGACCAACTCGCCGTCCTTGCTCAGATGCAGATCGAGCTCGATGCCGTCGAGCCCCTCCCGGTCGGCCCGTACGAAGGAACGCAACGTGTTCTCCGGCTCGACGCCCATGACGCCGCGGTGGCCGATGGTGAAGAAGGTCACAGGGGTGCTGCTTTCGGTGGATCCGGGTGCTTGGCGTGCCGCGACAGCGTAGCGGCGCCGGATGTCCGGCCGTGGAACGCCGAGTTGCCGGTCGGCTCCGAGTCGCCCGGCGGCTGCCCCGGCGGCGCCGCGGTGCTCCACCCGAAAGACGAACGCATGAACCCCCTTGTAGCGGAGAACCTTTCGTATATACGGTGCAGCCACGAAAGATATCCGGCGACGGAGGGGTCATGAGGAAAAAACTTCTGTCTGTTGCGACGAGTGACGCTGAGGGTGTCGTCCGGCACCCGGCGTGGTCCGAGCTGAAGGCGGCGGTCGAGGCGATCCGCCCGTGGCAGGCGAAGGATGGATCCGTCGACTTCTCCGCCGAGGAGGCACCCGCACCGGCCGACGTCGAGCTGGAGCTCGAGCGGGTGATCCGGGCGGTCGGTGACCTGGCGCCGCTGCTGCCGCACGACGCCGCCTACCACGAGGCGCTCGTCGCCGACCTGCGCCGCTGGGCGGCCGACGGGTTCGGCGTGCCGGACTTCCTCGACTCCCTGCTCGCCTTCCAGCCCGCCGCCGACCGCCGGGACGGCCTGGAGCACCTGGTCGTCTTCCCGATGTACACGCAGAACGGCAACCCGAACCGGAACCTGGAGGCCGTCGCGCTGCGCGTCGTGTGGCCGGAGTGGCTCGCCGAGCTGGAGCGCACGCGTTACGACAACCCGATGTTCGTGCCCATCGCGTTCCAGGACTTCACCAGCGGCTACGACACCAACTCCGCGGTGCTCTTCCCGGAGACGGTCGCCGTCCGCGAGGTGCCGGAACGGTTCACCTGGGGTGGCATCTTCTGCGACCGCGAGGCCGCCCGGTTCCGCAAGGTCACCGCGGCCGCCGTGGAGACCCTCGGCCTGGAGCTGCCGCCCGACGCCGCCCGCCTCGTCGCCGAGCAGGAGCTCGCGCAGCAGACGTTCGTGCTGTGGGACCTGGTCCACGACCGCACCCACAGCCACGGCGACCTGCCGTTCGACCCGTTCATGATCAAGCAGCGGGCGCCGTTCTGGATGTACGGCCTCGAGGAGCTGCGCTGCGACCTGACCGCCTTCAAGGAGGCCGTCGAGCTGGAGGCCGAGGGCTACGAGCAGGGCCGCTTCGTGCAGTACGCGATCCTCTTCGACCGGCTCTTCCGCTTCCCCGTCACCGGCGACCGGGTGCGCAACTACGACGGGATGGGCGGCCAGCTGCTCTTCGCCTACCTGCACAAGCACGACGCGCTGCGCTGGACCGACAACACGCTGCACATCGACTGGGCGCGGGCCACCGAGGCCACCCGGGGGCTGTGCGCCGAGATCGAGCAGCTCTACCGCGACGGCATCGACCGCCCGAAGCTCGTCCACTGGTTCGCCGCCTACGAGCTGGTCGCCCGCTACCTGGCCCCGCACCCCGGCTCGCGCTGGGCCAAGGGCCCGGACGCCCTGGACCTGACCCAGCCGCCGCGCAAACTCGTCGACGACGTGCTCGCGGACGAGTTTCCGCTCAGCATGTTCTATGAGGCCCTCGCGAAGAAGCTGCGCGAGGTGATCGCCTCCACCAAGGGGATCACCGCCGGCGAGACCGGGCGGGTGGCCGCGTGAGCGAGCGCACGGAGAAGACGGGCGAGCGCACGGGTGAAACGGGTAAGGAGGCTGAGGCGATGACCAGCTCAGTGCCGAGCGGTGTCCTGGACGGTGCCGTGATCGCGGTGGCCGGGGCCGGCGGTCCGGCGGGCAAGGCGACCCTGCGCCGGCTCGCCGAGGCGGGGGCGCACGTGGTGGGCGCCGACTCCAACCCCGAGCGCCTCGCGGAGTCCGTGGACGCGGCCCGCTACGCCGCGGGCGGCTCCGACGTGACCGGGGACATCGTCGACCTCCTCGACCTCGACGCGACCCGCGAGTGGGCCGACCGCATCGAGAAGAACCACGGCCGCGTCGACGGCCTGGTCCACCTCGTCGGCGGCTGGCGCGGCTCGGCCACCTTCACCGAGACCGACCTCGGCGACTGGCAGTTCCTCCACAAGCTGCTGATCCAGACCGTCCAGCACACCTCGCTGGCCTTCCACGACGCGCTGCTGCGCAGCCCCAACGGCCGGTTCGTGCTGGTCAGCGCCGCGGGCGCGGCCCGGCCGACGGCGGGGAACGCCGCATACGGCGCGGCCAAGGCCGCCGCCGAGTCGTGGACCCTGGCCCTCGCCGACTCCTTCCGCAAGGCGGGGGGCGAATCGGGCCCCACAGCCGCCGCTGCGATCATCGTGGTGAAGGCGCTGGTGCACGACGAGATGCGCAAGGAGCGCCCGAACGCCAAATTCGCCGGGTTCACCGACGTCAGCGACCTCGCGCAGAGCATCGCCGGCGTGTGGAACTGGCCCGCCAAGGAACTGAACGGAAACCGCCTGTGGCTGACGCCCCACCCGTGACCGACCGACCCGCCACCGACGCCCAGCGGCGCCACGACCCCGAGGTGCGCGGCTTCGCCAGCGACAACTACGCCGGGGTCCACCCCGAGGTGCTGGCGGCGCTCGCCCTCGCCAACGGCGGCCACCAGGTCGCCTACGGCGAGGACGTCTACACCGGCCACCTCCAGGAGATCTTCCGCCGCCACTTCGGCCCGCGGGCCGAGGCCTACCCGGTCTTCAACGGCACCGGCGCCAACGTCACCGCGCTGCAGGCCGTCACCCAGCGCTGGGGTGCGGTGATCTGCGCCGCCACCGCCCACATCAACGTGGACGAGGGGGGCGCCCCCGAGCGTGTCGCGGCGCTGAAGCTGCTGCCGGTCCCCACGGCCGACGGCAAGCTCACGCCCGAACTGGTGGACCGGGAGGCCTGGGGGTTCGACGACGAGCACCGCGCCCAGCCGCAGGCCGTCTCGATCACCCAGACCACCGAGCTGGGCACCTGCTACACCCCGCAGGAGATCAAGGCCATCTGCGACCGCGCCCACGAGCACGGGCTCGCCGTCCACCTCGACGGCTCCCGGATCGCCAACGCGGCCGCCACGCTCGGGGTGCCCTTCGCCGAGTTCACCACCGACGCCGGGGTGGACATCCTCTCCTTCGGCGGCACCAAGAACGGGCTGCTGCTCGGCGAGTGCGTCGTCGTGCTCAACCCCGAGCGGGTGCGCGCGATGAAGCATCTGCGCAAGCTGTCGATGCAGCTCGCCTCGAAGATGCGCTTCATATCGGTGCAGTTCGAGGCGCTGCTCACCGGCGACCTGTGGCTGCGCAACGCCGCCCACGCCAACGCGATGGCCACCCGCCTCGCCGAGGCAGTCCGCGGCATCGACGGTGTGACGATCGAGCGGCCGGTCCAGGCCAACCAGGTCTTCGCCACGCTGCCGCGCGACGTCACCGAGCGGCTGCAGAAGCGCTTCCGGTTCTACGTGTGGAACGCGGCCACCGGCGAAGTGCGCTGGATGTGCTCGTTCGACACCACCGAGGAGGACGTGGACGCCTTCGCGGCGGCGATCGCGGAGGAGATGGCGGCCCGGTGACCGCCGTGACCCCCGGATCCGCATAGGTATTCGTCTGGCCGCAAGTCGATTGACGGCCCGGGTCGGGCGTGTCTAGGGTCCCGCTCATGGAGCTGACCCAGGACACGCCCGGCCTGTCGGCGTACCTCGCGGCGGACGAGGCCCTCGACCACGAACACCCGCTCGTCCGCGAGACCGCCGCCCGCCTGCGCACCGGCGCCGCCGACGACCTCGGGTACGCCAAGGCCGCCTACGAGTTCGTGCGTGACACCATCCCGCACTCCTCGGACAGCGGCGACCTGCGCGTCACCTGGCGGGCCTCGGACGTGCTCGCCACCCGCAACGGCATCTGCCACTCCAAGGCGCACGCGCTCGCGGCGCTGCTGCGCGCGGAGGGCGTCCCAGCCGGGCTCTGCTACCAGCGCCTCGTCGACGAGGACGGAACGGCCTGCGTCGTACACGGGCTGGTGGCGCTCCGCCTGCCGGGACACCGGCGCTGGGCCCGGCAGGACGTGCGCGGCAACAAGCCCGGCGTCGACGCGCAGTTCTCCCTCACCGAAGAGCGCCTGGCCTGGCCGGTGTACGAGGAGCTGGGGGCGGTCGACCACCCGACCGTCCACGCGGCCCCGCATCCGCTGGTCCTCTCGGCGCTCCGACAGGCCACCGACCGGCCGCACTTGTGGCAGCTCCTGCCCACCGCCCTGTGAACGGAAAGCCGATGACTCTCGCACCGCCCCTCACGCTCACCGTCTCCGACGACGTACGTTCCCTCGCCCCGAGCTTCACGCACGTCGCCGTGATCGCCCGCGGCCTCGTCAACGGCCCCAGCGACGAGCGCAGTTCGGCCCTGCTGGACGACGCGGCGCGCCGCCTGGCCGAACGGCTCGCCAGGGCTGCCAGGGCACCCCACGAGGACCCGCACATGGCCGCCTGGCGAGCCGCGTACACCGCCTTCGGCGCCAAACCGTCGCGGACCCGCAACTCCGCCGAGGCGCTGGCCCGCCGGGCGCTCGCCGACGGCGGGCTGCCGCGGATCAACCTGCTGGTGGACGCCTACAACGCCGTCAGCGTGGCCCACCTGGTCCCGGTCGGCGGCGAGGACACCGACCGCATCCACGGCGGTATGCGGCTGGTCCGGGCCGCGGGGGACGAGGCGTTCGAGACCGCCGCGGGCGGTGAGGCCGTGGTCGAGCACCCCGAGCCCGGCGAGGTCGTCTGGCGTGACGACGCCGGGGTCACCTGCCGCCGCTGGAACTGGCGCCAGGGAGTGCGCACCCGGCTCACCGAGAGGTCCGTCAACGCGCTCTTCCTGCTCGAACGCCTAGACCCGATGCCGCTTGCGGACCTGACCGCGGCCGCCGCCGAACTCGCCGAGCACCTGCGGGCGTTGAGCCCGGGCGCCGAGGTGACCGTGCGCGACCCCGAGTGAGTTCACAGGCCCGGCGCCGGTTCGGCCGGGTGCACGCTCTGCGCGATCTCCAGCAGCTCCTGCACCCGGCCGCGCAGCCGCTCGGTCAGGGTCTCCGCCTTCTCCCCGGGGTCCGCCTCCAGCGGCGCGCCGACCCGGATCGTGATCGGGAAGCGGTGCCGGCCGAGTTGGGGGCGGCGGCCCTTGGTCCACAGCCGCTCGGTGCCCCACAACGCCATCGGCAGCAGGGGCACCCCCGCCTCCTGGGCGAGCCGCGCGGCGCCCGACTTGAACGCCTTCAGGGCGAACGAGCGCGAGATCGTCGCCTCCGGGAAGACCCCGACGATCTCCCCGGACCGCAGCGCCCGCAGCGCGTGCTGATAGGCCTGCACTCCCTGCGCGCGGTCCACCGGGATGTGCTTCATCGCCCGCATCAGCGGTCCCGACACCTTGTGCCGGAAGACCGACTCCTTGGCCATGAAGCGCACGAGCCGCCTCGCGGGACGGGCGGCCAGCCCGCAGAAGACGAAGTCGAGATAGCCGATGTGATTGCTCACCAGCACCGCGCCGCCGTCGCGCGGCACGTGCTCGGTGCCCGAGATGTCGAAGCGCAGGCCCTGCACCCGGAACATGGTGCGGGCGACGCCGATGACCGGCGGATAGACGAGTTCAGCCACGACGGGGACACCTTTGCGTGCGGAAGTTACGCGGCCGTAGCTTCCGGCCGTCGCAGGATGGTCCCCCGACAACCGCCTCGCTGTCATCCACCGGGCCCGCGATCCGGCGAGATTCTTCTCACTCCGCGGTCAGCCGGCCCGCCGCCCGTCGCGGCAGCAGGTACCCCTCGCAGCCCAGGCAGTAGCCGAACGCCGCGTTGAGGAACACCGCCGCCGGGGCGCAGGCGGTCGCCGCGAGGCCCGGCCACGACAGCCCCGCGAAGTACCCGGCCACGCCCACGACGGCGAACGCCGGCCCCACCGCCTGCGCGAGGCGGAGCGGTGCCGGATCCTGGCCTCGGTGGCCGGCCCGGGCCGCGGCCGCACCAGTGTGCGGACCAGCAGCCCGTACGGGGACCGCTGCACCCCGAGGAACGCGCCGACGGCGAAGACCAGTGCCTGGGCGGCGAGCATCCGGCCGCTGCCGGAGACCAGGACAGCGGCCAGGACGGCCGCCGTCCGGCCCGCGCCGAACCGC
>CAYNNX010000286.1:0-9509 GCA_964398515.1 uncultured Streptantibioticus sp.
CGGCAAGTCCACACTGCTCAACGCGCTGACCGGGCTGCGCCCGGCGAACCACGGCAGGGTGCTCTACGACGGCCGGGACATGTACCGGGACTACGCTGAGCTGCGCCAGCGCATCGGCCTGGTCCCGCAGGAGGACATCCTGCACACGCAGCTGACCGTGCGCCGCGCCCTGTGCTACGCCGCCGAGCTGCGCTTCCCCGGCGACACCGCGAAGGCCGAACGGCTGGCCCGGGTCGACGAGGTCATCGACGAGCTGGGGCTGCGGGCCCGCGTGGACCAGCCCGTGCACACCCTCTCCGGCGGGCAGCGCAAGCGCGTCAGCGTCGCTCTGGAACTGCTGACCAAGCCCTCGCTGCTCTTTCTCGACGAGCCGACCTCCGGCCTCGACCCGGGGATGGACCGTTCCGTCATGCACATGCTCCGCCGGCTGGCGGACGACGGCCACACCGTCATCGTCGTCACCCACAGCGTGCTCAGCCTCGACGTCTGCGACCGGCTGCTGGTCCTCGCCCCCGGCGGCCGGACCGCCTACTACGGGCCACCGTGCAAGGCCCTGCCGTTCTTCGGCTTCAAGGAGTGGCCCGAGGCCTTCGAGGCCTTCGAAAACGACCGCGAGCGCGACTGGGCGGGGCACTACCAGGCCTCGCCCCTGCACAGCGAGTACATCTCCGGCGCGCTCGAGCAGCCGCGCCCGCCCTCCTCCGCGCCCCGCGGCGCCGACGCACCGCCGAAGGCACAGGGGTGGGCCGGGCAGCTGCACACCCTCGTACGCCGTTACGCGGCGGTCCTCAGCACCGACCGCACCTTCCTGGTGGCCATGGTGGCGCTCCCCTTCGTCATGGGTGCCATGGCCCGCGCCCTGGCGGGCAGCAGGCTCACCCCCAGCAACTCGGTGAACACGCTGCTCATCCTGTGCGTCGGCGGGGTGCTGACCGGTGCGGCGAACGCGGTGCGCGAGCTGGTCAAGGAACGGGTGATCTACCAGCGCGAGCGCGGGGTGGGCCTGTCCAGATCGGCGTACCTGGTCTCCAAGATCGTGGTGCTGGGGCTGGTCACGGTGGTGCAGGCGGTGGTGCTCACCATGGTCGCCCTCTCCGGTGTCGACCTGGGGGTCCGCGGTGGTGGTGCGGTCGGCCTGCCGCCCCTGGCCGAGATCACGGTGGCCGTCGCCCTGCTGTCCTTCGCCTCCATGATGCTCGGCCTGCTCGTCTCGGCTCTGGTGCGCAGGGAGGAGCTCACCATGCCGCTGCTGGTGCTCGTCGCCCTCGTCCAGGTCGTCTTCTGCGGGGCCCTGCTCAAGCTCGACGGGGTGCCGGGGCTGCAGCAGTTCTCCTGGCTCATCCCCTCGCGCTGGGCCCTGGGCGCCCTGGCCGGCTCGCTCGACCTGCACCGGATCGTGCCGGGCACGCTGACCGCCGATCCCCTCCTCCGGCACTCCACCGGTGTCTGGCTGCTCGACATCGGCATGCTGATCGTCTTGTCGGTGGCGCTCGGAGGCGTGGTGCGCAGGATGCTGCGCCGCTACGAGCCGGCGGTCATGCGCACGTGACGCTTCTGACGAGCGGTTTTCGGCTGGGGCCGAACCCGTTGCCGTCGGGTGCGGCGGGCACGACGATGGTGGGCGGACGGGGCGTGGGAAGAGGGACCGGTGTCCAGCGGCACCGGGTCACCCCCCTTCCCGTGGCTGTCACCGGATCCGCGGAGGTCGCGGGTCCGCGCTCGTCCCTCGTCCCTCAGGCGGCGCCCTGTCCGTGGGCGGGCACGACGCCGGTGGCCTCCACCGCGGGGCGCAGGGCCCGGGCGAGCTCGACGGCGTCGCCGACGGCCCAGAAGTGGACGAAGAACAGGCGCGGCTCGTCCATCAGGCCGTGGTTGTGCAGCTCGACGAGGTTGACGCCCGCGCGCCGCAGTGCCCCCAGCGCCCTGTGGACCTCCGAGGCGACCAGGGCCAGGTCACCGCTGAGCGCGGCCCGACCGTCGCCCAGTGGCTGGAAGTTGAACGAGGTCGTCGATCCCAGGCCGCGGGGCAGCACCAGGTCGCCGTCGGTGATGGTCTCCCGGCGCACGAAGACGCACTTGTGGAGGTCGCCGTCCATGGAGCCCTTGACGCCCAGCGCGGCATCGATACGCGCGGTGTCCAGCTCCGAGGAGTCCGGCGTGTCGGACGGTCCCGGGTCGGGAGTCCCGGTGTGGTCGAGCGCCGCTCGCAGCCCCCGGGCGAGGGCCATCGAGTCGTGGCCGTGTGCGTGGACGTGGGTCCACCAGATCTGGGGGGTGTGGGCGAGCAGGTGCTTGTGGATGGCGGTCTGCCCGATTCCGTGCCTGTGCAGGGTGTCGCTCACCCGCTGCAGTTCCCGCTCGGTGACGACGACCTCCCCCATGAGGAGAACGCCGCCGTCGTGGTAGCGGACGAACGCCACGTGTGTGCCGAGCGCGAGCGCCGGTGTGACACCGATGCCGTAGGACCTCACGTCGAGGTCCCGGCGGGGAAAGGCGGTGTGATACACCGTCGGCTGCGTCATGCCGCCCGGTCGGCCCAGCTCGTCCGCCACGTGCACCCAGTCCGCCGCGTTGGTGCGCATGGGCCTGCGCAGTCTGCCCTTGCGGCCCCGGAGCATCATGCCGGGCGGCGTCTGAGCGGCGGACGCGCCCGCCCCGGCCAGGATCGGCGCCAGCGCGGCCGCGGCCAGCACGCGGCGGCGCGGCGTGGCCGCTCTCGCGGGTGTGTCCCCCTGTCGGTCTCCTGCCATCACGTCAGCACCTCCATGACGCGATGGAACCATGGTGGCACGCATGCAACACCATCAGTCGGGCCAGACGGGTTATCAGCCGTGGAACGGGGCGATCCCGTACCGAGGCCACGGTGGCGGCGCCCGGCCCGGCGGCGGGGTCAGCCGAACGGGCGGCGGTCGACGGGGGTGTGCGGGGCCCGGACCGCAACCGCGGTGCGACGGGCGCCGGACCAGGGAGCCGGGACCGCCTCGATGTCCCGCGCCAACCGGTAGGCGAGCGCCTCGTAGTTCACCCGCCAGCCGCGGAAGTGCGGCCACGCCTCCTGCGGCGTGCGCTCCATCGGGTAGCCCTGCCCGGCCATGCGCGCCACACCCCGCAGGAACTCCTCGTAGTCCAGCTCGAGCGGGTCGTCCGGGTGGGGATCCTGGTTGTAGGGGATGCCCCGGGTGTCGGCGATGTCACGCAGGCACACGAACCCCGCACGCAGCGCCATCCGCACCTCGTTCTGCGGCTGGGAGGGGTTGAAGGCCAGCCGCAGCGCCGCCGCGTCCAGCACGGCCAGCATGGCGATCAGCCAGTTGCGGTTCGCCTTGGGCGAGCGGAAGAGGATGAGGACCGGATAGGTGGTGTGACTCTCGCTCACCCCGGCGCTCCACCGCTCCCAGTTGCGGAAGAGCTCGGTGAGGGCGTCGAGCAGCTCCACCTGCGCGTAACGGGCGAGGATCTCCGGTCCCCAGGGCGGGCTTCCCGCCCGGACCTCCAACAGGGTGACCTCCGTCTCGCGGCGCTGGTAGGCGTTGTAGAGGGTCGGCAGATAGCCGACCTGCAGGCCGATCACGATCGGGCCGGTGGCGGCGGCGCAGAAGTCGATGGTGTTGAGCGTCGCCCGGGCGCCGCGGGCGAAGCCCAGTGTGAACAGCGAGGAGCCCGCCTCGATCAGCGCGTCCCTGACGTTCAGCCCGCTCACCGCAGCCCCCAGCAGCGCGTAGCCGACCACGAAGAACGCCAGCCAGCTGATCAGCGTGATGACGATGGCCAGCGGGGCCACGGGGGCCAGCGCCCGGTCCTTGGCCTCGGCGGTGGACAGGCGGTCGGCGACCGCTTGGACGGGCCAGTGGACCATGCGCTGGACGATCCTGGAGAAACTGGAACGCGTGGGACGCGGAATGACCAGTGTGCGCAGCACGGAGGAGAAGATCCCGAGGATCACCGCCACCCCTGCGACGCCCAGCAGTGCACGCTCCACGCTTCACTTCCTTCCCGCCGAACCCGCCTCGACGAGGGAAGCTTACGAGGGGCGCCCCGGCCTGCCGTCAGATCCCGGCGTCGAGCGGGAGGCGGCCGACGCCCGGCAGGTGGCCGTCGAGTTCGCCCGGGTCGAACCGGCACACGCCGATGACGTGCCAGAACTCGCCCGTGACATCGCCTGCGTACTTGTATCCGCCGGACGGGGTGAAGGCGGCCCAGCCGCCGGGCGTGCTGAAGAGTGTGGCGCGCAGCCGTGGTGGCGTGTCGGCGGAGAGCGCCCACAGGCGTATCGTGCCGTCCTCGCCGCTGGCGGCCAGCTGTGAGCCGTCGGGGCTGAAGGCGACGGACAGGATGCGGCCGCTGTGGTCGGTGAGCCGGTGGAGCTCGCTGCCCTCGGCCGCGTTCCACAGCCGGATCGTGCCGTCGTCGCCCGCCGTGGCGAGCAGCGGGCGCGACGGGTGTGCCGCGGCGGTCCACAGCCGGCCGGTGTGCCCCATCAGGCGGTGCTGCACGACGCCGTCCCGCCAGATGACGGCCTGGCCGTCCCATGACGCGCTCGCCAGCCAGTGGCTGCCCGGTTCGTCGGGCCACAAGCCGTAGACGACCGCGTAGACCCGGTCGCTGTGGCCGTCGAGTTCCGCCAGGGCGGTGCTGGTGTCGTCGAGGTTCCACAGCCGTACCAGGCGGTCGTCGCAGCCGGTCGCCACCGTCGTGCCGTCGGGGCTGAAGGCGATCGAGCGCACCCGGCCGCGGTGCTTGGCCAATCCCGTCATGCGGGCGCCGGTGCTGCGGTACCACAGCTGGACGGTGTCGTCGTCGTTGGCGGTGGCGAGCAGTTCGCCGTCGTTGCTGAAGGACTCGGCCCACGTGTGGTCGGTCTCGGCGTCGATCTCGCGCTGGTACTCGCCGGTCCCGGCGTTCCACACGTACACGTCGCCGTCATTGCTCGCGGTGGCCAGGACGGAGCCCTCGGGGCCGAACACCGCGGAGATCAGCCGGTCGTTGTGGCCGGTCAGCTCCGCGATCCGGCGGCCGGTCGCGGGCTCCCACAGGCGTACCACACCGTCGTTGCCGGCGGCGGCGAGCAGCGAGCCGTCGGCGCTGTAGGTCAGGGAGCTGACCTTGCGCCCGTGGCCGCGCAGGATCCTGCGGCCCCGGTTGGTGGCGGTCTCCCACAGCCGCACCACGCCGTCGTTGGCCGCGGTGACGAGCAGCGAGCCGTCGTCCGGGCCGTCGCCGCTGCCGTGCGGGCGGAAGCGGCACACCCACACCGAACCCTGGTGTGCGGGCGGCTGCTGGCGCAGCTGGACCAGCGGCCGGTCGCCGTCGGCGGTACCGGGGACACCGGAGTCCGCGGTCTCGGACGGCAGGTGCCACAACCGCACCCGGCCGTCGCTGTCCCCGGCCGCGAGGAGGTTGCCCTCGGGGGCGAACACCACCTGGTACACCGCGCCGGTGCATCCGGTGGCCCGGCCCGCGGGGCGCCCGGAGACGGCATCCCACAGCCTGATCTCGCCTTCGGTGTCGCCGCTGGCCAGCAGCCGGCCGCTGGGGTGGAAGTCCAGGGTGTAGACGCGCCCCTGGTGGCTGGTGAACTCGTGCTCCAGACGCCGCTCGGCGACGTTCCACACCCTCACCGTGCCGCTGCGGCGCGGCGCCCGTGGGCGCGAGGGTTCGCCCCCGCCCATGTCGCCGGTGGCCAGGAGCGATCCGTCGGGGCTGAAGCGGACCCGGTAGACGGCGCCTTGGTGGCCGTCGAGTTCGGCGAGGAAGCGTCCGGTGCGGGTGTCCCACAGCCGTAGGCCTGCGGCCGCGTCACCGGTGGCCAGGATGGCGCCGTCAGGGCTGAACTGGGCGGTGAGCACGAGGCCCTGGTGCCCGGGCAGCTGGTGCAGCGGGGCCCCCGAGGCGACGTCCCACAAGGTCACCGTGCCCTCGGCGTCGCCGGTGGCGAGTACGGTGCCGTCCGGGGTGAGGGAGACCGGCCACACTCCGCCCGGGTGCACCTCCAGCCGGTGCAGCAGCCTTCCGGAGACCGGGTCCCACAGCCGCACGGTGCCGTCCGCGCCACCGGTGGCGAGCACCCGGCTGCGGAACTTCACGGCGTAGACCCGGCCGACGTGGCCCCCCAGTGTGCGCAGCGCCGTTCCGGTGGCGGCGTCGCACACCAGGACGCTGCCGTCCTCGCACCCGACGGCCAGCAGTTCACCGTCGGGTGTGTAGGAGAGGGGTTCGGGCAGGCGGGCGGCGCTGGTGCCGAAGCCGTACGGCACGCCGACGGCGGCGGACCGCATGCCCACCTCGACGGGCATGCCGGGGACGATCGCCGCGAGTCCCAGTTCGGGGGCGGTCGCCGTCTCCGGATCGAGCGTGCAGCCGATCAGCGCGGCCCGCATCCAGCGGCTGCCTGCGAGCCGGGCGCCGCGCAGATCGGCCCGGGTCAGGCGGGCCCGGCGCAGGTCGGCGCCGGTCAGGTCGGCCCCGGTGAGGTCGGCTTCGTCGAGCCGGGCCGCGACGAGGCGGGCGTCGCGCAATACCGCCGCGGAGATGTTGGCGCCGACGAGGGCGGCATCGGTGAGGTCGGCCCCCGTGAGGTCGACGCCGGACAGGTCGCGGTAGGACAGGTCCTCGCCGGCGAGGACCGCGCCGCGCAGGTCGGTGTGGGCGGGGACCTTCAGCCGGGCGAGGATCTTGCGCGCGTTGGCGTAGGCCGCCTCGTCCCCGCTGATGGCCCGGCGCCGCTGCCGTGCGCCGCCGTCGCCTCCGGGGGCCGGGGCGTGGTCGCGCAGCACCGCTTCGGCCCACTCCTGGCAGGTGCGCGGGTCGGCGAGGTCGCACAGGAAGTCGACGGCGAGCTGGCTGAGCGGCCGCCGCCCGAGCAGTTCCGGCTCGCCGCGCGCCAGCCGGGCCGCGGCCTCCTTGGCGACCAGCCATTCGGCGACGGAGCCGTGGATGAACTGGAACATGCCGTCGTCGGTGCGTACCAGCAGCGTTCCGGAGCCGACGGCGTGCGCGGCGTGCGGGGTGGACAGCGGGCTGTCGGCGAGCTTGGTCAAGGTCTCGGCGACGTCGGTGAGTTCGTCCAGGTGCAGGGCGTTCTGCCCGGTCTCCCACAGGCGCAGGGCGAGTGCGGTGGCCGCGCGCCAGAGCTGGTCCAGGGTGAGGCCGGGGGTGGCGCCGGGGCCGCCGCGGGCCCGGCGCTCCTCGTACTGCAGCCAGGAGTTGAGCACCTCGTCGTAGAGGCCGGCCGCGCTCAGGGCCCGTCCGGCGCCGGCGACGGCGCGCAGCCGGTCGTGTTCGAGGTCGGCGACGAAGCTGAGCAGGCGCGGGTTGCTGCACAGGGCCAGCAGGTCGGGGATGGCGGCGAGCAGCTGCATGCGGCGGTCGGCGGCCTGTTCGTCCCCGGCGTAGCGGCCCACCAGGTAGGAGCGGATCTGCTGCGTCGTGAAGGACTGCAGGGCCAGGACCCGGCGCTGCGGAAGCAATCCGACGCGTTCGCCGAGCGCGGTGAGCACCTGCGCCTGGGACTTGAAGTGCTGGGTGCGGCTGCTCACCACGATCTTGGCGTTGTCGACCGCGGCGTCGAGCAGCACTTGCAGGTGGTCGGCGGCCCGGTCGTAGCTGACCTGGTTGACCAGTTCGTCGAAGCCGTCGAAGAGCAGCACGATCCGGCCCTGGCGGAGCATGTAGCGGAAGGCCCGCAGGTCGATGGTGTCGACGCCGTGGCCGGCGAGGTGGGCGGCGACGAGGCCGTCGAGGCTGTGGGCCTTGTCGAGGGTGCTCAGGTCGATCAACAGCGGGGTAAGATGCGGGAGTTCCTCGGGGATGCGGCGGGCGATCTCCCGCAGGGCGAAGGTCTTGCCGTGGCCGAAGTCCCCGAGGAGCAGCAGGAAGCGCCCGTAGTCGGCCTCCAGCAGCCGCAGCATGTCCTCGACGAGCCCGTCGTGCTCCCGGCCGTCGGGGCGTTCGGCCTCCCGGTAGCGCTGCGGCAGGTACAGGCTCGGCGGGTACTGGCGGTCGGCGCGCAGCCGTTCGCTCTGCGCGGCGACGTAGGAGCGCAGGTCCAGCAGCCCCTGGAACTCGGTGAAGCTGCGGATGCGGATGCCGCGGCGGCGGGCGCGGTCGCGCAGTTCACGGGAGGGCGGGGGTCCGTCGTGGACGAGTTCGGCGTCGGGTTCGGTGTCGGAGGCGTGGATGATGTCGATGAAGCGGTCGACGTCCTCCGGCTTCGGGGTGCCGGCGCACACGGCGACCCGCTGCTGGCGTACGAAGCCCGACTCGTTCCAGGTGACCAGCAGTTGCGGAACCGGTCCCGGTACGTGCCGCAGCTGGGTGCCCTCGTGGCGGGTGCGGCAGACCTCGGCGACCCGGGCGACGAGGGCGTCGCGGGGGTCGGCGACGACGCGGGTCTCCGGCGCGGGATCGCCGGCCGCGGCGAGGGCGGGGTCCTGCGGCGCGGCCCCGGCGGCGGACTCGCCGGCGAACGGCTGTTGGACGTCGAAGGCCTGGTGGGCATGGCGCCAGGCGGCCTTCAGGCGCTCCGGCCCGGCCTCGGAGCGCCCCCGCCACCGGGTGAGCCCCTCGCGGGTGAGCCGCAGCAGTTGGTGCCGGGCGGGCGCGGGCGTGCCGAACAGCGGCAGCTCGCCGGAGGACAGAGGCAGGGTGTCGGGTGTGTCGGCGGTCTGGGCGGGCTCCCGGGCGCCCGTGGGGCCGTGCAGCAGCAGGTGCAGTCGCGGGGCGGTCAGGCGGGCGAAGGTGTCGGTGTCGCGCAGCGGGCCGGGCGTGGCTCCCGCGCGGGGGTGGCGGCCGGGGGTGGCGAGCGGGTGCCGCAGGGCGCCGATGCGCAGCCAGCCGTCGTGTTCGTAGGGCCGCAGGGCCTGCGCGAACCAGGCCGCCTGCTCCGCGCCGAGCCGGCCGTAGTGGTCGTCGGGGCGGTGGCTGTAGGCCATCGATGAGTTCAGGCCCGCGACGACGGTGTGCAGTTCCGGGACGGGGAACAGGCTCCACGGCTGGTCGCTGTCGAAGACGACGTCCAGCCCCTGGTAGAGCTCGTGGAACAGGCGGGCGTAGTGCCGCCACTTGGGCCAGTAGGGAGGCCTGGGCTGCATCTCGTCGGCCTCGCAGGTGCTGAAGTAGGCGCGGCAGGCGGCGTGGCTGATGTCCTGTCCGCCGGGCACCACGGCCAGCCGGTGCGGTTCGAGGGCCAGTAGCGAACGCAGTCCGGTGAGGAAGGTGAGCGCCTGGTCGCACTCGCGCGGGCTGCCGGAGGCGGTCAGGTCGCCGGTGACGACGAGTAGGTCGGGTGCCGGGGCGCCGGTGTCGGCGAGTTCGACGAGATCGCTCCAGATGGCGGCCTGGAGTTCGGCGGGGTCCTGGCCGCGGCCGAACGACGGCCCGGCCACGTGGAGCACGGTGACCGCCTCGCGGGTGCGCGGGTCGTCGGGGCCTTGCGGGTACTGCGGCGGGACGGCCGGGCGGCGGCGTCCGGCCCAGCCCGGGCGGCCCAGCGGCCTGCCGGGACCGGTCGC
>CAYNNX010000287.1:0-9466 GCA_964398515.1 uncultured Streptantibioticus sp.
GTACTTCAGCCCCAGATCCTCGAACATGCCCTGCGGGGCGACGAAGTCCTTGAAGCCCTTCTTCGCGCCGTGCAGAGCGTCGTACAGGGCGCGGCCGACCACCGGGGTGCGGTCGAGCAGGTTCTTGGTGCGTTGCAGGAACTGCTCGTAGCCGTCGGTCGTGCGCAGGCTGGCCAGGTGGGTGGCGAGCCCGCCGATGGTGGGCTGGTAGGAGCGCCCGTTGTCGTTGACCACGATGACCAGCGGGAGGGACTTGTCGGCGGCGATGTTGTTGAGCGCCTCCCACGCCATGCCGCCGGTGAGCGCGCCGTCCCCGACGACGGCGACCACGGCACGGTCCCGCTCACCGGTGAGGCGGTACGCCTTGGCCATGCCGTCCGCCCAGCCGAGCGCCGCCGAGGCGTGCTGGTTCTCCACGATGTCGTGGTCGGACTCGGCGCGACTGGGATATCCCGACAGTCCGCCCTCTTGGCGCAGCCTGGAGAAATCCTGCCGGCCGGTCAGCAATTTGTGCACGTACGCTTGGTGGCCGACATCGAAGATGATGCGGTCGCGCGGGGATTCGAACACCCGGTGCAGCGCGATGGTCAGTTCGACCACACCGAGATTGGGTCCCAGGTGGCCACCGGTCCGGGACACCGCGTCAATCAGGAACTCACGGATTTCGGCAGCCAGCTCGTCCAGCTGCTCGGCTTGGAGGGCCTTCAGGTCCTGCGGTCCACGGATCGACGACAGGATACCCATACGTCATTCTCCTTCGACGCTGCTGATCAGGTGATTCTCGGAGGTGCGCGGCCGTGCCGCGCTATATTCTCCGCAGGCTCACACCGACGGCACGGCAGCTCGTGCGGCGGGTAACGCCGCCTTCCGGAGCCGTTTCATTTGTGAACAGCATGTCGGACAGGCTATCAACGGCTATCGGCGGCCACCACGCGGCAGCCGGAGATGTTGACGCCGCGTCATGGATGGCCGTGCTTGTGCGCCGCGGCCTCGAGGGCTTCGGCCTCCGCTTCGGCCACCCGCTTTTCCGCCTCGACGTCGATCGAGCGCGTCAGCAGCCAGTAGAGGAGCGCGGATACCGGCAGACCGACGAACAGCGAGATGTCGGCGCCGCCGAGTGCCTTGGCGGCCGGGCCGGTGTAGAGCTTGCCGACGGCGAAGAACGGCACCATGGCGGCGAAGCCGACCAGGTACGCGATGATGCCGTGCTTCCCCCAGCGGCCGTAGATGCCGCGCGGATTGAAGATCTCGGCGACCGCGTAGTGGCCCCGGCGCACCACGTAGTAGTCCATGAGATTCACCGCGGTCCACGGAATGAACAGATAGAGCACCAGCAGCAGGAAGTCGTTGAAGTTCTCCAGGAAATGCGAGGTGGCGGCGAGTGCTCCGACAAGCGAGATCACCGCCGTGAACCCGATGGTGACCAGGCGTACGGCGAGTGTCGGCCGCACCTTCTTGAACGAGTCGACCGCGCTGATCAGGGTGAGGGATCCGCCGTACATGTTGAGCGCGGTGACGGAGACCAGGCCCAGCGCGGCGAAGATCAGCACGACGGCGCCGAAGCCACGGAACACCTTGTCGCCTGCGGCGTCGATGGACGCGATGGTGTCGAAGTTCCTGCCCGCCCACGCCGCCAGCAGCGCGCCCAGGGTCATGAGCCATACGCCGCCGAGCGCCGAGCCGAAATAGGTCCAGTAGAAGGTCTTGCGCACGGTGACGTCGGGCGGAAGGTAGCGCGAGTAGTCCGACACGTAGATCGCCCAGCTGATCTGGTAGCCCGCCACCACGCCGAACTGGGCCAGGAACGGGGTCCACTTGAAGCCCCCGAGATCGAAGGAGCCCGCCGGATAGTGCAGAGTGAGCAGGACGCCGACGGTGAAGATCCCGAAGACGACGAGGAACGTGTAGGTCAGCACCCGCTCGGCGCGGTGGATGATGTCGTACCCGACGAGCGCGATCACGAACGCCAGGAGTGTCACGGCGGCGACCCACCACTTGACGCCGCCGTGCGCGGTGGCGTGCATCGCCTGTCCGGCCAGGATGGTGTTGAAGACGTTGAACCCGGCGTACTGAACGTAGGCGAACAGCCACACCAGCAGCGCCCCGACGTAGCCGAACTGCGGCCTCGACTGGATCATCTGGGGCAGGCCGAGCTGGGGGCCCTGGGCCGAGTGGAAGGCCATGAAGAAGGTGCCCAGCAGGGTGCCCGACACGATGGCGATCAGCGACCAGATCAGGTTGCCGCCCATGGTGATGCTGGTCAGCCCCACCGCGAGGGTGGCGATCTGCGCGTTGGACATGAACCACAGCGGCCCCAGGTGCCACAGCTTGCCATGTCGTTCGTCCAGGGGGACGTAGTCGATCGAGCGGACCTCGATGCCGGACACGCGCGGCTGTGCTGTCGTCACGCCGCCTCCTTCGCCAGGATCCCGACCGGGGCTCTTCTCGTTCCGCGTTCGTCCCGCATTCATTCCGCAAGATACGGCCCTGGTCAAGCCTGTGCGCATCATGCCGGGGGTGGCTGCCGGGCGCGGCGGGCGATCTCCTGCCCTGCGCCATGTCCGACAGCCGGTCTCGGACCGCATCCCGGTGGGCCACCCGTGGCTGACTGGGCGACCGTTTCCTCCCCGGCCATCGCGGGCGGCACTCTGGTGCTCGCCGTGGCCTCGTTGGCACCCGTACGGTCGGCCGACCGCGCCGCGCTCTCCGCCGAGCGTGCCGTCCTGCGCCCGCTGCCGGTCTCCTCACGGCTGGAGGCGCCGGAGCAGAAGCTCATCGGCACGACGGGCACCGCGCGAGCCCGGGAGGCAGTGCGCGGGCTATCCCCAGCGGCCGGCGGCGATCTGTACCTCGCGGCCTCGATCCGGAACATCGGACCCGGGCTGGGGGTGACCCACGGCCGGCTCCCGGTCGAACATCCGGCCGATCCCACGGGCGGCCACCCACCGTCGGAGTCCTTCCGCCCGCAGACCAGGGACCTGTACCTCGCGCCCGGTGACCCCGGCTTCTGGCACGCCGCGAATCCGCGACCCGGCCGACCCGGACCGCGCGGTGCTCCACCGGTCGCTCGGCAACCGCGAGCGCGTCCACATCGACCTCCTCTACGGGACCACGAGGTCGGCCGGCGCACCATCAGCAGGCTCGCCCTGATACCCCGCCACGAGGGCGCCTGGATCTGCCAGGTGGTGCGCCACTGGAACCTCGACCGGCCGCGCCGGCCGCGGACCGCGGCCGGTCCGCACCTGCCGCCGACGTCTAGAACTCCAACTCCCGCTCGATCGCGGCGAGTTCCTCCTCGCTGCCCTGCACCTTGGGGCCGGTGAACCACTTGCGCGCCGAGACCAGCCACCAGATCCCCGCGAAGCCGAGGACGACCAGCACGGCCACGGGTGTGTAGTTGAAGGTGTTAGCGGTGACCGGACTGGTCGTCGGCAGCATGAACAGCACGGTGATGACGGCGGTCCAGCCCACCGCGATCACACCGACGGGCCTGCTCCAGCGCCCCAGGTGCCAGGGACCGCGCTCGAAGCTCTCCCCGCGCATCAGGCGCAGCAGGACCGGCATGACGTAGGCGATGTACAGGCCGATGACGGCGATCGAGGTGACGGCGGCGTACGCGGTGGCGTTCCACAGGTAGGGCAGCCCCAGCAGCAGGGCGCCCGCGGTGGCGAGCCACACGGCGTTGGTCGGGGTCATGGTCCGGCGGTTGATGCGGTGCCACAGTGTGGAGCCCGGCAGCGCGCCGTCGCGCGAGAAGGCGTAGATCATACGGGAGTTGGCGGTGACCGACGACATGCCGCAGAAGAACTGCGCTCCGATGGCGACGAGCAGCAGCAGTTTGCCGCCGGTGGCGCCGAGGGCGTCGATGAAGATCTGCGCGGGCGGCACCCCGGTGGCGCTGCCCACGGCGCCGTCGTAGTCGCGGATGGCGAAGGTGATGCCGACCAGCAGGACCCATCCGGCGACCAGGGAGACGAGGATCGACATGACGATGCCGCGGGGGCCTGCCTTGGCCGCGTCGTGGGTCTCCTCGGTCATGTGCGCCGAAGCGTCGTAGCCGGTGAAGGTGTACTGGGCGAGCAGCAGGCCGAGCAGTCCCGCGTACAGCCCGGAGTGGAAACCGGTGCGGTTGACGAAGTGGGTGAAGACGAAGGACGCGGACTGGTGCTTGGCGGGCAGGACGAGCAGGGTGCCCGCGATGACGACCACACCCGCGATGTGCCACCACACGCTCACGTCGGCCAGCCGCGCCACCAGCGTCACGCCGAGGGTGTTGAGCAGGCCGTGCAGGAGCAGGATGGCGGCGAAGAGCGAGATGGTGTGGCCGGGGGTGGCCGCCCAGCCGAACTGCAGCTCCAGCAGCGCGTTCAGGAAGAACGCGGCGCCGAAGTCGACGCCCGCTGTGACCGCCACCTGACCGAGGAAGTTGAACCACCCGGTGAACCACGACCAGGCCGGTCCGTGTGAGGGGGCCAGTTTGGCCGCCCAGTAGTAGAGACCGCCGGCCGTCGGATAGCTGGAGCAGACCTCGGCCATGGCCAGTCCGACGAACAGGGTCATCAGGCCCACCAGCGGCCAGCCGAGGGTGATCAGCGCGGGGCCGCCGGTCGTCATCCCGAATCCGTAGAGGGTCAGGCAGCCGGAGAGGACCGAGATGATCGTGAAGGAGACGGCGAAGTTGGAGAAGGCCGACATCGAGCGCTTGAGCTCCTGGGCGTATCCGAGCTCGTGCAGCCGGCGTTCGTCGTCGGTCATCGTGCGGTCCGCTGCATCCGGCGTGCGGGACGGGGACTGCTTGTCGGTGGACACACGCGCCTCCTCAAGGGGCTGATATCCGACGGGGCCTGAGGGCGATCTCATTGGGATAAGGACAGTCCATTGGGGGCTTCATTGAGGCAGGTGTCACTCGGCGTGTCAAGAGGCGGAGGGCACCGGTCCGGGCCGCCGCCCAACGGCCCGGGCGCGCGGCCGTGCCCGCAGGAACGTTCAACGGCCTTGCGCACATGAGGAGTTCGGCTTGGCACCGCCCGCTCGCCCAGGCGGCGAGCAACAGGAACAGCCGGGGATCGACCGCACGCTCGGCCCTTGCTCACCGGGGACGCGAGGCCGGGACCCGGGTCACGCGACGTCGGGCAGGCGCCTGCGGCAGGGTTCCGCCTCGTATGCCGTCCGGCAGCCGCACGCCCCGGCGGACGGCCGGCACCGGCGAGGCGTAATTCAATGGGCCAAACTTAGACCTTTGAACTCCGGCCGACCGAGGAGACCCGCGCGTAGGGCGGTCCCTTCAGCGGAGAAAGCCCCGCAGCAGTGATGCCGTCCCGGCGAGGTGTTCCTCGGTCGCCCGCCGGGCGCCCTCCGGGTCGCCGGCCAGGATGGCCTGCACCACGGCCCGGTGCTGCGCGCTGGAGTGCTCGATGTTGTGGTCGAGCACCGGGATCGCGTTGAGCAGATCGTTCAGGCGCATCCGGGTGTCGGCGACGCCCGCGACCAGCGACGGCGAGCCCGTCAGCTCGGCGATCGCCAGATGGAAGCGCGAGTCGGCCTGCCGGTACTCCTCGGGGGTGGCGCTCTCCACCTGCGTCAGCCGCCGTTGCAGGTAGGCGCGCTGCTCACCGGTGAGGCTGCGCTCGGCGGCCTGCTCGGCGGCCCCGACCTCGAGCACAAGGCGGTAGGTCAGGGCGTCGGACAGTTCGCCGCCCATGTCCTGCGCGACGCGCCGGAGGTCGTCCGGGCCGGGGGCCGCGGCCTGGTACGTCACGAACGTGCCGCCGTAGCGCCCGCGCCGGGACTCCACGAAGCCGGCCTGCTGCAGGGAGCGGATCGCCTCGCGGAGGGTGACCCGGCTGATGTTGAGCCGTGCGGCGAGGTCCCGTTCGGCCGGAAGGCGGTCCCCGTGTGTGAACACGCCCAGCTTGATGGCCTGGAGGATCCGCTCGACGGTCTCCTCGAACGCGTTGCCCGCGCGGACCGGCCGGAAGACCGCGCTCCCCACCCCGTCCGCCCGGCCCTGCTGTTCGCGCTCCGCCTGCACGCCCCCACCCTACCGGCCGGCCCGGCGCGGTCCCGGGGCGGAACACCGCGCAAGGCGCCGCGGACAGCAGACGTGAGGCGGGTCTGCGTGGGTAGCGGATGGACGAGAGCACCGGCGCCCGGGCCACCGTGCGGCCCCGCCGCCGCCCGACCGAGGAAGAGAACCGATGACCGAGCCGAAGTCCACCCCCGACCCCGTGCCGCCCAACCCCACGCCGCCACCCGGGCCCGGCGGCCCGCAGCCGGGACCCGCACCCGGTCCCGAGCCCGGCCCCGGCGGCCCCGATCCGATCCCGCCCACCCCGCCCCGGCCGGAACCCGACCGTCCACCGCCGCCGCCTCCGTCTCCGGAGCCCGGACCGCATCCGGGGCCGATGCCGGGACCGCTCCCCGGGCCCGATCCCGTCACCCGCGAGGAGGAGGAGCCCGACCCCTGGCACCGCATCGCCGGAAGGGTGACCACGATCCCCCGCGCCGCCGTGCCGACCTGACCCTGCCCGCTACGTACGTCACCCTGGGTGATCGGTAACATGCGTAACGTTACGTCGGTCACTGATCTGATCACCGGATCGAGGGTGGCGCGCCGGCGGCGGGCCGCGGGAAGGAGTGCGGGAAGTGAGGCTTTCGCGCGAGTACGGGCTGCCCGCCCTGGCCGTCGGCGCGGCGGCGGTCTGCGGCACGCTGGCGCTGGCGGGCTGCGGCTCGACCAAGCACGGCGCCGCGCCCTCCGCCACCTCGTCCGCCTCCGGCGCGGGCGGCGTCGTGTGCGCTCCGCCCGCCACGGTGACGGCCTCCGGGTCGACCGCGCAGCAGAACGCGATGCGGTTCTGGATCAGGAACTACACGCGGGCCTGCCCCGGCACCCGCATCGACTACAAGGGCACCGGTTCCGGCGCCGGCCAGAACGACTTCCTCCGGGGTGCCACCGCCTTCGCCGGCTCCGACTCACCGTTGAGCCCCGACCAGATCAGCCGTTCGGGAAGCGCGTGCCCGGGCGGCCGGGCCGTGGACCTGCCGATGGTCGGCGGCCCGATCGCCGTCGGCTACAACCTGCCCGGGGTCGGGCGCCTGGTGCTGGACGCCCCGACCCTCGCCGGGATCTTCGACTCCCGCATCACGGCGTGGGACGATCCCGCGGTCGCCAGGCTCAACCCGGGCGCCAGGCTGCCCTCCACCCGGATCCAGGCGGTCCACCGCTCCGACTCCTCCGGTACGACGGACAACTTCACCTCCTACCTCAGCGCCGCCGCCCCGGCCGCCTGGCCGCACCCGCACGACAAGCAGTGGCCGACGGCGGGCGGCCGGGCCGCCGCGGGCTCCTCCGGCCTCGCCGACCAGGTCAAGCGGATCCCGGGCGCCATCGGCTACTTCGAGCTGTCGTACGCGCTCGCCGCAGGCCTGCCCACCGCCTCGATCGCCACCGGCGCCCCGGCCCCGGTCGACGCCAACGTGATCAACGCCTCCCGGGCGATCGCCGGCGCCAGGATCGCGGGCACCGGCAAGGACCTCGCGCTCAAGCTCGACTACACCTCCAAGGCCCCGGACGCCTACCCCGTCGACGTGGTCACCTACGAGATCGTCTGCGACAAGGGCAACAAACCGGCGACCTGGCCCGCGACCAGGTCGTTCCTGACCTACATCGCCGGGGAGAGCGGCCAGCAGGACCTCAGCTTCCAGGGATACGCCACGCTCCCGGCCGCCGTCATCGACAAGGTGCGCGGCGAGCTGGCCACCCTGTCCTGACGCGTTCGCACCTCGCCGCCCGACGGGTTCACCGCACGGCGATGGCGGTCGCCGCCGTGAGGCCGACGGCCACGATGAGGCCGCGCAGCACGGCCGGGGAGAGCCTGCGGCCCGCTCGCGCACCCAGCAGGCCGCCCAGCGTCGAGCCGACGGCGATCGTGGCCGCCGCGGCCCAGTCCACCCTGGCGACCGCGACGAAGACCAGGGCCGCGACGCCGTTGACGATGGAGGCGAGGACGTTCTTCACGGCGTTGAGCCGTTGCAGGTCGTCGGGGAGGAAGCTGCCGAAGAGCCCCATGAGCAGGACACCCTGGGCGGCGCCGAAGTAGCCGCCGTAGACGCCCGTGCCCAGTACGCAGAGCCACAGGGGGAGGCCGCCGTCGATGCCCCCGCCGCTTCGTCGCTGCCCCACCCAGCGGTTGAGGCGCGGTTGCGCCAGGACCAGGGCGCAGGCGATCAGGATCAGTACCGGGATGGCCGCCTTGAACGTGTCGGCGGGCAGCTCCAGCAGGAGCAGCGCCCCGGCGAGCCCGCCGAGGAGCGAACCGGCGCCGAAGCGCAGCACGCGGGCCGACTGTCCCTTCAACTCGCGGCGGTAGCCGTATGCGGCGCTGAGCACGCCGGGTACCAGGCCGACGTTGTTCGACACGTTGGCCAGCACCGGCGGACAGCCGATGGCGAGCAGGGTGGGAAAGGTGATGAGTGTTCCGGAGCCGACCACCGCGTTGATCGCGCCGGCGGCGACACCGGCGGCCCCCACGGCCACCACCTCGAGTGCGTGCACAGCTCACCTTCCGCGGAGGGTTTCCGGGTTGGGCCCACCCGGTCGCCACCCGTCCCGGTACGCCACGTGGTCCGGAACACCATGGAGCGCGGGAACGGGTCGCCGCCCTGGGCCGGGAAAGATCGTCGTGCATCGCCGGATTCCGAGTCAATCCGCGGGTTTCCTTGCAGTTCTCCGAGTCCGGCCTTGGGTTCGGGGGCCTCATCCACCGTCAGCGCAGGTCACTCGCCCGGGCCTGTCTCGGAAACGCTCAGTTTTCCGGCGAACGCGTGCCAAGCCCTGGCGCATGCGAGGGCTGCTGCGGCCACCTGGTCGGCGCAGTGTGGCGGCACATTGGCCCCCAACTGGTCCCAGTCCGGGCTGCCGAGCAGGTTCAGATCCAGCAGCCGGAGGAGGGCCCGGCCGGTTTCGCTGTACCGCAATGAAGGGTCGCGGCGCAGCGACTGTATGAGTTCGGCGCGGTTCAAACCGGGGTGTTTCTCCACCACGGTCAGCGGTGGTGACGTGTTGCGTCGCCCTACGGGGCGCTGGGTACCCACCGCATCCGGCGCGGTCGTTTCGGCCGCCGCGGCCGGCCCGGTGGGATGGCTTCGCACGTGGCCGACGCGACGTTTCCGTCCGTCGATGCCGATGCGCACGTTCGGTTGAGGAACATCCCCGGTCGACCGCCGCCGCATGGCGCCGACGGTCTTGGGAGACAGGCCGGTGTTGGATGCGATCATGCGATCGGACCAGTGGGGATGGGACCGGACGATACGCTCCGCCGCAGCAGTGCGGTCGGCCCGGCTGAGCGGTAGCCCGTGGGCGATGTTTGTGCGTACGGCGAGTACGAACGCGTCGGCTGCCTCCCCGTCGAACACCAGGGCGGTGGCCGTGCCGTACAGATAGAAGTCGTACCACTCGAAAACC
>CAYNNX010000288.1:0-9461 GCA_964398515.1 uncultured Streptantibioticus sp.
CTCGACCAGTTCATTGAGATGGATGGGCTGATGGTGGTCGAAACCCACGACCTACGGATTAGAAGTCCCCACGGCCTGCTGCTGGGTGGTGCTGGGGCGTACTCCGCCGTCTAGTTTTGCCTGGTCGGCGGGGGTCTGTCGTACTGCTCCGTCCGGCCGGTGATGGACTATGCTCGGCCGTCCGCTCACGCACCTGGCCGTTCTGGCCAGGTCAGCCGACGAGACGCTGCCGGAGCAGCCCTTACGGTCTGCTGATATGACCTATTCCCGTTGAGAATAGGTGATTTCGCGGTGGGCAGTCTGAGGGGCATGCTGATCCTTCGCAGAGCCGTCTCGGCTCTCTTCGCCGCTGGCCTCGCCCTGGGGGTGCCGGCCACTGCAGCGGCCGACGCCAGCGCTGCCCCGGCCCCGCCACGGGTGGTGGGCGCGCGGCACTGCTTCACCAAGGAGCAGGCCCCGTTTGAGCTCGCTCGCCAGGCCGCGGCCGTCAAGCCCGGTCACAAGGCTCACCTGATGGTGCCGGTGTGCCAGTCCACCGGTGGCTCCCGCTGTGACGCTCCGAGCCACACGCTGATGTGCGGGCAGTTCTGTCAGGACTGCGACGGCATGGTCTGCTCGCAGCCGTGGTTCTCCGAGTTCCCGTGCGGAAGCTGCTGACCCAACCACCATAAGAGGGGGGTTCGTTGAGAGCGCATCGAGTACTGTGCGGCGTCACCAGAACCATCATGGTCGTCACCGCACTCGCGATGGCTGCGCTGCCCACCGGGGCGCAGGCCGCATCCGGCACCTACACCTATGTCACACCGTCCGGGCAGACCATTCAGGGCCAGGACCCGCCCAGCGACGGCACGTGCATCCCGCTCACCGGGGGTGCGGTGAGGTTCTCCAACGACACCACCGACACCGCCTACCTCTACGCCAGCGGATCATGCAGCGGGCAGTGGGGCGAACTCGTTGGTACCGGCGCCTCATGGGACGCGCCTACGGGTGCCCAGGCCCTGGGCGTCCGCTTCGGCTTCGCCCCCGGCGCCGCCGCTCCACCGCAGCAGGGAACCCAGCCTCCAGCGCAGCCAGGCCAGCCACCGGCCGGCGCCCAGCCGCCCCAGGCGAGCAAGACACCCGTGGCCGGCAACGCCATGCACTCCGGCACCGCCCGCGAAATGCGGCCCGGAGCCACCGCCGCGACTGCCTACAAGTGGTGGACCTGGCCCGACTTGAAGGTCGGCGACTGCCACCAGACCGGCGGCTGGCTGCGCCTCTACGCCGACGGCAAGCTCACCTTCAGCGCACGCACCTGGACCGACCACACCTTCAGCGGCGACATCTGGCACGCACGCTTCCAGCTGAAGGACTCCAGCGGCCGGACCCTGTTCACCACCGGCACCTTCGACAGCCCCACGATGTGGGCGAGCAAACAGGTCGACTGGACCGCAAACGGCACTTTTGAACCCAGCGTCTACGGCGCCACCACCGGGGTAACCCAGTGGGCCTCATGCTGAGCTGAGCCACGCGAAACGGTTGCCCTCCAGGTACGCGGTAGAGACGCTGCAGGTGATCCCCACCGCTGGCTGGAGGAGCGGCCCTCGCCAGTTTCCTCGGTGCAGTTGGCTCCGCTTCTGTCCTTTGACAGCGAGATCCGCGGGATGACACTTCACTTTGCAGATGGACGAGCCACGTTGCAGGCCCTGGGGAGCAGGGAGCGGGTGGGAAAGGCTGCCGTCCGATGCGCGACTCAATCGAGTAAAACTGCCCACGATATCTCCAAATCCCCCGGGAAGAGCCGAATTTGAAGACCATATCCCTACCGGTCGTGGACGGTGAGGTGTCCATGAACGCCCTCAGAAACACAGGCCGACTCGCCCTGACTGCCTGCGCCGCGCTCGCGCTGGCGACCGGAGTCTCCGCCGAAGCACACGCTGCCACCGGCAATTTCACCTACACCGACACTGACGGAGTGCCGCACACCTGGTCTGACCCGCCGAACGGTGAGTGCATCAGCTTCGGCCTGCCCGCGGTCAGCGCGGACAACGAGACGGACGCCACGGCAACCGTCTATGAGAACACCGACTGCAGCGGCGCCGTCCTGGACAGGGTCCCGCCCAAGTCAGACAGGATCTGGGGGAGGTACCCCAACGCAGTGCGATTCAACTTCCTCTGATGCCCGGAGCAGCTACTAGTGGCTGTGCCACTGGGTGTGCGTGCCAAGCATGCGAGGTGAAGAAGGCGAGACGCAGCCCAGAGGGCCGGAATCGCCAACTGACGTGGGAGGGAACGGCCGTCACCGCGCTGCGGTGACGGCCGCTCTGTTCGTCGTCTTCTCAGGGTGGCACTCGGTGATGGTCGGGTGGCCCGGGGGAATCGCATCCCCGGGCTCCCTCAGAGTGAAGTAGGCCGCCGACGAGGTGCCCGTGGTTCGGGTCCTTACCCCGCGCGGATCACGCGGGTCTGGCACCTCTGCCAACCGTTCCAGGAGACCCGGCACCTCCCCGGCGTCGGCCGGCGAGTGTCGGCGGAGTTGGTCAAGCGCGGGCGGGATCGGCGATGATGCGGCGGCAGGCACGGTCTTCCAGTCGGATCACGGGGCGTCGAGAACTCCATGATCTTGGAAGCCGTGTCTGTTCAGGCTCCCGGAGAGCACTGAGCCAACAGACCGTCATGAACCGCGAGCCGTATCCGCCTACGCCGAACTTCTGCAGTCCGAAATAGACTGGCTGACATGCTGTTGGATTTCGAGATGGACGGCCGTTGCCTCCGGATCCGTGACCTTGAGCCAGCCGACGAACAGGACGCACTTGGCTTGTTCGAAGCATGTGAGGACTGGTTCAGCCACGCCTTCGGTCAACCCGCCATGCCCGGTGACGTGCAGAGTCTCTACTACAGCCTGCCCGAGGGGGCGAAGTCCGAGAACAAGGCCATCTTGGTGATCGAGACCGAAGGCCGGATCATCGGGATCATCGATGCCGTGCGGGAGTATCCCAACAGTGGCACTTGTTCGGTCGGGTTGTTCCTGATTCACCCCGACTGCCGTCGCTTCGGTCTGGGACGCGCCGTGGCTTCAGCACTCATCGGCTCGCTGGCAGCCAACGGTTGCAGGGAGGTCATCGCGTCCGTTGCAGAGGGCTGGCAGCCGGGCCTGAAGTTCCTCGACGCTCTCGGCTTCACGACGGAGTCACCGCGAGAGGCCGCGCACGCCAATCGGAACCTCGGGCCCAGCGAGCGCCCCACGCTTCGAGCGCGCCTGTGGACCTCAGCCCTCTCACGTCCCGTGCTCTGAGCGACCCCGCCGCAACGCCGCGCGACTCAAAACGGACATCCGCCGACTACGCCGAAGCCCTGGATGCAGCTCGGAGCGGAAGAACGCTCCGTAGTACTGCATCCAGCCGCGCACGATCGGATTGATGCGACGTGCGAGGTCGAAGAAGGTGAGGTGGATCTGCTGGTGGAGCCGCCAGGAGCGGATCTCCGTGCTGATCTTCTTCTGGGCGTCCTTGCTGATCGCGGGCAGGAATCCGGTGAAGTTCACACCGTTTCTGTTCCGCGCCCCGCGGGCTCGGAACGTGAACCCCAGGAAGGTGAACGACGTGTGCTCGTACGAGCCGCGCCGCTTGCCGTCTTTGCAGTACACGATCCGGGTCTTGTCGGGATGCAGCCGCAGCCCGACCTCGTCCATCCTGTTCGCAAGTGCGGCCAGGACCTCGCGGGCCTGACGCTCGCTGGCGCAGTGCACGACCGCGTCGTCTGCGTACCGTTCGAACTGGATGCCCGGGTAGTTCCGGGCGAGCCAGGTGTCGAACGCGTAGTGCATGAACAGGTTCGCCAGCACGGGCGAAACCGCCGAACCCTGAGGGGTCCCCCGGTCCGGCTTCTGCAAGGTGCCGTCGGGCAGTTGAAGCGGCGCCCGAAGCCACCGATCAACATACAACTTCACCCAAACGGCGTCAGTGTGAGCTTCCGCAGCCTTGACGATGCGGTCCCACCGGACGCTGTCGAAGAACTTCTGGATGTCGAGGTCGATCACCCAGTCTTTTCCCCAACACCGCTGCCGGCATCGCTACACTGCGTCGAGCGCGGACCGCTTCGGTCGGTATCCATAGGAATCCTCATGGAACACTGGCTCCACGCGACTTCAGAGGCGTCTGGCCACGACGGTCTGCGCTACCTGGTCGGCGACAGTGGGAATGCCCAGCATTCTCGTGCCACCCCGTGCTGTTTTGGAATCTCCACCGCACGCACCGGAGGAGGGAAGTACGTCCCCGAGGACATCCGATTCCAGACCTTATACAGGCTGCCCTTCAGGTCGGCCTCGAACTCCTCGATGGACTGCCCGTCCACCCCTGGTGCGCCGTGATTCCTCTTTACTTCCCGGTATGCCTCCAGTGCTTCCCACTTGGAGATGTCGAACGGCTTGTTCGGTGACTTCAGCTTGTCCATCGGCTCCTCCCGGAGAACTTCCGGTTGACCAGACACACACAGCCACGGATGACCCGGCCCCTTCGCTCCACCCCCATTACAGGGGCTTCAGCACTACTACGAGCCGGTCCGCCAACACGCTTCGCGACGGTACTCAACCCCTCACGGTTCAGCCGCTCGGAGCGCTCCCTCTCGCCGCCCTGCGTCGGGCGGCAGTGTCAAAGCGTGCCTTCCCACGTTCCGTACGAGACCAGCAGACCAGGATCACGCCACCTCCGTACCGGACACCGCCTGGCCAGTAGGCGGGCATCCGCCAGGCTTATCCCAGACACAATCCCGTGGGCCTGGTTTCGATGTCACCTAGATTTCAATGCAGCCTTCCCGCGCCGCCGTCAGCTGTCCGGCCCGCGCCGCCAGGGTGTCCACGTCGCCGGTGGCCACTGCGTCCTGGCTGGCGGCGATCACGCCGAGCAGCAGGTGCAGACCCTTGGCGGTGTGCGCGGCGGCCAGCGACGTGGCCGTGACGACCGGGTACCGGTACCGCCCTCGACGACGTACCCGCCGTCCCGCTCGCTCATGGGCCGACGGGCGGGGTGGTCACGCTGGTGGCCATGCAGAACTGCCGAGCACCGCGCAGTGTGGTGCTCAGTTTCCGCTGGGTCGCCCGGCTGTCGAGACGCACGTCAAGCGCGCCGGGCAGTGTGCTGTGGGCCCGCAGGCCCTCGGGCAGCCGGGAGGCGTCGAGACCGTCACGCCTGGCGATGAGGATGCCGAGCTCGTGACGGCTCACAGCGTCGGGTCCTGCGAGATGGTGGATACCGGACGCGTCGCACGACGCCAGCTCTAGAAGGGCGGCGGCCAGGTCGGCGACGTGGCCGGTCAACGTTTTGGGATGTGTGCATCGCCCGTCAGCGGCCCCACAGATCAGAGTGTGGCCATCACTCCCTACGGGCGTACACGAATGACTGTTTTCCCCTTGCGTCGCTCGGTTGAGTTGAGGGTTGCGACTGCGTTGTCGAGGGACGCGGTGGTTCCGATGTTCGTACGCAGCCGCCCGTCCCGGACTCGCTGCACGATCTCACCCAGCTGGGTGCGATCGGCCTCGACAACGAAATCGATCGCCAGGCCATCAGCGGGGCGGGCCTCGACCGGGCCCACGACCGACACCAGCGTCCCGCCGGTCTTGATCAGAGCCGCGGAGCTCCTCTGGACGTCGCCGCCGATGACGTCGAAGACCAGGTCGACACTGCCGACGTTTGCCAAGGCGTCGTTCTCGAGGTCGACGAACTCGTGTGCGCCGAAGTCGAGCGCCTTCTCACGGTCGGCGGCGCGTCCAGTGCCGATGACGTATGCGCCGGCCTCGCGTGCGAGCTGGGTCACCATCGTTCCGACTGCCCCGGCCGCACCGTGGGCGAGGATGCTCTGGCCAGCCTGAAGGCGACCGTGCTGGAACAGTCCCTGCCACGCAGTGAGACCCGAGATGGGCAGGGACGCACCGACCGCGAAGTCGACGTCGCCGGGCAGCGGTGCGAGGTTGCGTGCTTCGATCGCCACATACTCCGCCAGAGTGCCGTCGCGATGCCAGTCGGCGAGGCCGAACACCCGCTGACCCATCGACAGCCCCGTCGTCCCGTAGCCGAGGGCGGTGACCACTCCGGCCAGCTCGTGGCCGGGGATCGACGGTGTCTTGTCACGGCCGGCGCGATCGGTCCAGGTCGATGGCCACTCCATCTCTGTCGGGACGAAGCCCGATGCATAAATCTGAACGATGACGTCGTTGATCGCTGCGGGCGGCTCAGGACGCTCCGTGAGCGTCATCCCGGCCGTTCCAGCTGCCTGGTCGGTTACCACAATGGCTTTCATTGAGATTGTCCCCTTCCTCGTATGAGCTCGTAACACGATCACGAGCGGTGCTTCTTCGGCCGCCTCCAACAGATGATGAGGCTGCAGGCCAATGAGCCGCGTGCATCGTGAATTCGCAGGTTGGGCCTGGCGTGCGTGGCGGTTCGGGTACTTGCGCAGGTCGGTGGCCGATCGCCAGTGCCGTGTCGCGCGCTCTGTCCTGGAGCTTCTTGCCGCTGATGGGCATGACGAAGGTCAGGCGCGGCGGTCGTAGGTGCGCGGATTCACGGGCTGCTCGGATTTGGGAAGCCCGCCGGCCACGAGACGGTAGGAGTCGATCACGAGCTCCTTCACTAGCTTCTCGTCGATGGTGCCCCCGCCTTCCGCCGTAATCCAGTGCTTCTTGTTCATGTGATACCCGGGGGTAATGTCTGCGTACTGCTCACGCAGCGCTGCGGCGTCGTCCGGATCAGCTTTAATGATCACGACGGGACGGCCCGGCATGTCGGTCATGAGCATGAAGACCTTGCCGCGCACCTTGTAGACCTTCCAGTCGGGGCCGAAACGATGCTCCAGGTCGACGCCGGGCAATCCCACAGTGCAGTCGCCCGCGATCTTCTGCAGCTCCTGTCCGTCCAGGGTGATCAACTCCTCTATCGATCCGAGTACCCTGACCGCCCGGCCAAGGCCCAAGGTGGCGTCTCCCGCATGGCCGCCACGAACGGCGGCGCCCGCATGCCGGCAACCTCAACAAGATCGTGTTTTCAACAAGATCGTGTTACGAGCTCTATGTGTTGTTGTGGGTTTTGGGGTTTCCGGGGGTGTTTAGACGAAGGTGAACAGCTGGTCGGCGTCGAATCGCGAGATCGGCGTGGTGTACACCCTCTCCGGGTCGGGGTAGCCGAGGGCCAGCAGCACTGTTGAGCTGTGTCCGGTCTCGCGGATCTTGAATGCCTTGTCGACGCTGGTCGGGTCGAACCCCTCCAGCGGCGTGGCCTCGACGCCGAGCTCAGCGGCCGCCATCATGGTCAACCCCACCGCCATGTAGGTCTGCTTCTCCATCCAATGGTTCAGGTCCTTGTAGCTGTAGTTGCGCAGGTTGAGGAAGTCTCGGGTCATTGATTCCCACAGCTCCTGCTTTGACGGGTCAGGGAACCGGCCGTCGGCCCTCTCCTTCGTGAACACCGCCTCGAGGTGGCTGTCAGGCACATCTGCCCGGGTGGTGAGGATGATGGTGTGCGACGCATTCAGGATCTTCTCGGCGTTGTCCTGGAATCGTTCGCCCAGGTTGTTGGCGAGCCGCTCTTTGCCTTCGAGCGTGGCGAGGACATAGAAGTGGTTGGGCTGGATGTTCACCGATGACGGCGTGGAGCGCAGGAACCTCAGCAGTTGCTGAAGGGTTTCCTCCGGAATGGTCTTACTGGGGTCGAAATACCTGGTGAGGTGCTTGTTCATAAGCTTGTCGAGTTTCATGTCAAGCTGCCTTCTTCTTGCGATGAGTGGGTGAGGAGCGGTGGTTCGCAGGGTTGTGGGCTAGTTCGTGCCGCGGGCAAGTAGTTCGCTGATGCGCTCGAAGCTGATTCCTGTCGTCGCGGCCGTGAGGTCACCCGCGACGAGAGCCTTGGTTGCCTGTTCGAGTGTCTCCATTGCGTGGGTGTAGAGCGCTGGACCCACGCTGATGCGCTTTGCTCCGGCCTTCTGCAGTTCAGCGACGGTCAGCACCTTGTCCGCCGGCGAGATGAGGACGTTGACCGGTATCGGCGCGACGGCGGTGACGATCGCGACGAGTGCGTCGAGGTCGGGTGGGTATGGGGCGTAGAGCACATCGGCGCCGGCGTCGGCGAAGGCCGTCAGACGCCGGATGGTGTCGTCGAGATCGGGCCGCCCCTGGATGAAGTTGTCGGTGCGGCCGGTGACGACGATGCGCCCCTTGGCCGCGTCGACGGCGCTGCGTATGCGGTTGACTGCCTCGTCGAAGTCGCGGATCGGTTGATCGGGATTGCCCGAGGTGTCTTCGATCCCGATACCGGCCAGGCCGGACTCGACGGCGGCTTCGACGGTCGCCGCGACGTCTTGAGGCGTGTCGCCGTAGCCGTCCTCGAAGTCTCCGTTGACGGGCAGCCCGGTGAGTCGGCCGAGCAGCCACGCATGCTCGAGGTGCTCGCCGCGGGTGACTTCGTGCCGCCCGTCGAGGCGGCCGAGCGTGGCGGCGAGCGCCGCCGAAGATGTGCCGATCGCCTCGAAACCGGCATCGGCCAGCATCAGCGCCGAGAGGCCGTCCCAGGCGTTCGGCATGACGAGGCCACCGTCGCGGGTGTGCAGCGCCATGAATTTCTCATAGAGTTCGGAGCCCGGCACGTCGAGCCTTTCCTGAATGATCGTTGGGTCGGTGAGGGGTTTACCGGGCTGGGTGCGCGGACCGCCTCGAGGGTTCCGGCGATCAACCCGGCGTATCGACCGAGTTGACGGCGGGGATGTCGATGTCGGTCTGGTTGACGTTGTTGATGAAGTTGGTGAGCAGGGATTGCACTGCGACCGTGACGATCGCCAGGATCTGCGGGTCGGTGTATCCGGCGCCTCGCACAGCCGCGAGGTCGGCGTCGCTGACCCGCCCGCGGCTGTCGACCACCCGTTGGGTGAAGCGAGCGACTGCGGCGCGCTTGGGGTCGACCGAGCTCCCGGCGCGGCTGAGGTCGATGTCATCGCTCGACATACCGCCAAATTCAGACGATACGTATGTGTGCATTGCCAGGCAGTAATTGCAATCGTTGGCTTGCGACACGGCGAGCGCGATGCTGTGCCGGGTCTTCGCGTCCAGAACCCGGCTCAAGGTGCCTTGCAGGGTCGTGACGACCTCGAGAACGGTCGGGTTCGACGCGATGGTCTTGAACATGTTGGGGACGAAGCCGAGCTGCGCGCCAATGGTGTCGAGGATCTGCTTCGCGCCGGTGGGCACATCCTCCAGAGGGGGAACGTTCAGTCGTGACACAGCGAATCGACCTCCGGTCGGGGTGTGAGTAGTCGTCGTCGAGCCCAAAGTCGGGCTCGTAGTGCTTCAGAGCTCCGCCGCAGGCATTACCTGCGCTGGCCGCAACCTGGCCGGTGGCGTCGGTTGCGCCGGGCGCCTGGTGGCCAGGCTTCCGGGGCGAGCTTCGCCTAGTCGAGACGGGGCGTGTGCTCGGGGAGGCGCTGCGGGCTTCCGTGTGCTT
>CAYNNX010000289.1:0-9433 GCA_964398515.1 uncultured Streptantibioticus sp.
GAGCGCAAGTGGATCCAGGCGCACATCGAGGTCCCGCCGGTCCGGGCGGGCCACGACGAGCAGGTGCGGATCCTGTCCAAACTCAACGTGGCCGAGGCGTTCGAGACGTTCCTGCAGACCAAGTACGTCGGCCAGAAGCGCTTCTCGCTGGAGGGCGGCGAGTCCGTCATCCCGCTGCTGGACGCGGTCCTCGACGCCGCGGCCGAGTCCCGCCTGGACGAGGTCGTCATCGGCATGGCGCACCGCGGCCGCCTCAACGTGCTCGCCAACATCGTCGGCAAGTCCTACGCGCAGATCTTCCGTGAGTTCGAGGGCAACCTCGACCCGAAGTCGATGCACGGCTCCGGCGACGTGAAGTACCACCTGGGCGCCGAGGGCACGTTCACCGGGCTCGACGGCGAGCAGATCAAGGTCTCGCTGGCCGCCAACCCCTCGCACCTGGAGACCGTCGACCCGGTCGTCGAGGGCATCGCCCGCGCCAAGGAGGACATCATCGGCAAGGGCGGCACGGACTTCACCGTCCTGCCGGTCCAGCTCCACGGCGACGCGGCCTTCGCGGGCCAGGGCGTGGTGGCCGAGACCCTCAACATGTCGCAGCTGCGCGGCTACCGCACCGGCGGCACCGTGCACATCGTCATCAACAACCAGGTCGGCTTCACCGCCGCGCCCGCCTCCTCGCGCTCGTCGATGTACTGCACCGACGTGGCCCGCATGATCGAGGCGCCCATCTTCCACGTCAACGGCGACGACCCGGAGGCCGTGGTCCGCGTGGCGCGGCTGGCCTTCGAGTTCCGCCAGGCGTTCAACAAGGACGTCGTCATCGACCTGGTCTGCTACCGCCGCCGGGGCCACAACGAGGCCGACAACCCCTCGTTCACCCAGCCGCTGATGTACGACCTGATCGACAAGAAGCGCTCGGTGCGCAAGCTCTACACCGAGTCGCTGATCGGCCGCGGCGACATCACGCTGGAGGAGGCCGAGCAGGCGCTCCAGGACTACCAGGGCCAGCTGGAGAAGGTCTTCACCGAGGTCCGGGAGGCCGCCTCCGCCCCGGCCGAGTCCGAACCGGCCGTTCCGCAGGCCCAGTTCCCGGTGAAGATGGACACCCCCGTCTCCCAGGAGGTCGTCAAGCGGATCGCCGAGTCGCAGGTCAACCTGCCCGACTGGGTCACCGTCCACCCGCGTCTGCTGCCGCAGCTGCAACGCCGCGCGGCCAGCGTCGAGGACGGCACGATCGACTGGGCGATGGGCGAGACCCTGGCGTTCGGCTCGCTGCTGATGGAGGGCACCCCGGTCCGCCTGGCCGGCCAGGACTCCCGCCGCGGCACCTTCGGCCAGCGCCACGCGGTCCTGGTCGACCGCAAGACCGGCGAGGACTACACCCCGCTGCTCTACCTGTCCGAGGACCAGGCGCGGTTCAACGTCTACGACTCGCTGCTGAGCGAGTACGCGGCGATGGGCTTCGAGTACGGCTACTCGCTCGCCCGGCCGGACGCCCTGGTGATGTGGGAGGCGCAGTTCGGCGACTTCGCCAACGGCGCCCAGAACGTGGTGGACGAGTACATCTCGGCCTCCGAGCAGAAGTGGGGCCAGACCTCCGGCGTCGTCCTGCTGCTGCCGCACGGCTACGAGGGCCAGGGCCCGGACCACTCCTCGGCCCGCATCGAGCGCTACCTCCAGCTGTGCGCGCAGAACAACATGACGGTCGCCATGCCGACGCTGCCGTCGAACTACTTCCACCTGCTGCGCTGGCAGGTCCACAACCCGCACCACAAGCCGCTGGTGGTCTTCACGCCGAAGTCGATGCTGCGGCTGAAGGCGGCGACCTCGAAGGTGGAGGAGTTCACCTCCGGCGGCTTCCGCCCGGTCATCGGCGACACCGTCGACCCCGAGGGCGTGCGCAAGGTGGTCTTCTGCTCCGGCAAGGTCTACTACGACCTGCTCGCCGAGCGGACCGCCCGCAAGGCCGACGAGGTGGCGCTCATCCGCATCGAGCGGCTCTACCCGCTGCCCGGTGAGGAGATCCAGACCGAGCTGGCGAAGTACACCAAGGCCCAGAAGTACGTGTGGGCCCAGGAGGAGCCGGCGAACCAGGGCGCCTGGCCGTTCATCGCGCTCAACCTGATCGACCACCTGGACCTGGTGCTGGGTGCGGCCCCGGACAACGCCGACCGGCTGCGCCGCGTGTCGCGTCCGGTCTCCTCGGCCCCGGCGGTCGGCTCCGCCAAGCGCCACCAGGCCGAGCAGGCACAGCTGGTCAAGGAGGTCTTCGAGATCTGAGCCCCGGTCCCGAGGACTCGGTGTGGCCCCGCTGGTGCAGCGGGGCCACACCCCTTTCCGGGTTCGGCCTCAGCTCGGCTGCGGCTCGAAGTCCCAGTACGGGCGGTCCCGCCGGCGGACGGAAAGGGTGTGCGTGTGCCGGGCGCCGAGGGTCTCGGCGAGCTGCTGGAGCGCCTCCTGCTCCAGCTTGTCGGCCTCCTGGGCGCGCCGCAGCGCACGCAGGTCGTCGGCGAGGGCGGCCTTGCAGGTCAGGGTGAACGGATGGGTCTCGCCCAGAGCCGACTTGGCCCGCTCCAGGGTCTGGCGGCTGAGCCCCTCCGCCCGCTCCGGGTCGCCGGCGAGGTTGCGGGCGCCCGCCACGTTGAGCGCGCACCCCAGGGTCCAGGGGTGGCCGGCGCCCACGGCACGGCACATCCCGCGCCACGCCTCCTCCGCCCCCCGCAGCGCCTCCTCGCGTTCGCCGTACCGCGAGAGCACCAGGGCGGCGTTGCCCGCGGTGCCGATGGTGAAGGGGTGCTCGGGGCCGACGAGCTGGCCGTAGCGCTCGACGACCGACCGGGCGAGGGTGCGGGCGTGGTCGAGGTCGCCGTGCTCGCGGACGACGACGGCGTAGCCGGCCTGCACCATCAGCGTGTCGGGGTGGCGTGGGCCCTGCATCTGCTCGAACCGATCGGTGACCCGGCGCAGCAGCTCCGCGGCTCCGGCCGGCTCGCCCGAACGCGCCATGCACATCGCCAGATTGAACTCGGCGGACAGCGTCCCCGGGTGGTAGGCGTCCATGACCTGCCGGTAGAGCCGCAGGTTCTGCTCCTGGCGGGACATCGCCTCCGGATAGCGCCCGAGCAGGCGCAGCGTCCAGGCGTAGCGGCGGGCCGAGCTGAGGGTGAGGTGGTGGCGCGGGCGCAGCAGCCGCTCGCGCATCCGCAGGTTGATGCCGTGGAGTTCGAGCGCCTCCTGGTAGCGGCCCAGCAGGCTGAGGGCGACCGCCAGGTTGTTGCGCTCCAGCATGGTCCGCGGCGCCTCCTCGCCCAGCAGGCGGGTGTAGGCGCGCACCGAGTCCTCGTAGAGCGCGCGGGCCTCCTCGTAGCGGGCCAGGGTGAGCATGCTGCCGCCCAGGCCCGACTTGGCCTTCTGCAGGTCGGGGTCGTCGGGGTCGCGTACCTCGGTCAGCTGGTCGACCACGGCCTGGCCGACCGCCTCCGCCTCCCGGTAACGCCCGCAGCCGCGCAGCATGTTGGCGTGGTTGAGGCGCATCGTCACCATCACCGAGTCGTCCGGGGCCATGCGCGCGGCCCAGCGGACGACCGCCTGCTCGCACAGGCGCAGGCCCGTGGTGTACTCGCCGCGCACCCGCAGGTACGAGATGCAGTTGTTGATCAGCTCGCGGACCGCCGGATCGGTGCTGTCGAGCGCCCCGGCCGGTTCCAGATGCGGGATCACCGCCGCGTAGCGGGGCCACTCGCGGGTGTCGGCGGGGTTGCGCGGGTCGGCGCCGGCCAGTACCCGGCAGGCGGCGGCCGACAGCGCCTCGCGGCGCTCCTCGGAGAGGTTGCTGAGCAGGAAGCCGTGGTAGAGCCGGTGCATCCGCACGTTCTCCACGTACGGCTCGCGGTCGGGGGTCTCGACGTAGTCCATGCGCACCGCCGTCGACTCCGACAGCCTGCGCAGCGCGGTGTGCCAGCGGATCGGGTCGGCGGCCAGCGCGGCGAGGTGCTCGGGGAGCTCGGCGGGGCGGGCGGTCTCGATCAGGCGGACCGGGATGGCGTCCGGGGCGAAGAAGCCGAACAGCTGGAGCAGCTCGGCGGCCTCGGGGCTGCGCTCGGTCAGGGTGTTGAGCGTTATCGACCAGCTGGTCTGGAAGCCCATCGAGTAGTCCGGGGACATCCTGATGGCGATCTGGCTGGGGTTGCCGCGCCGGATGAGCTCGATGTACTCCTTGGCCGGCATCGGGTTGCCGGCCAGCCACGCGGAGGTCTGGGCGAGCAGCAGCGGCAGGTCCTCGACGGCCTCGGCGAGCTGGTCGGCCTCCTGCGGGGTGAGGCGTTCGGCGCGGCGGCGCGCGTAGGCGACGGACTCGGGGCGCTCGAAGGAGCGGACCTCGATCTCGCTGACGGTTCCGGTGGCCGCCCAGTCCTGGGTGAGGGTGGTCAGCAGCACGTGCCCGTTGCCCTCCGGCAGCAGGTCGTCGATCTGCTCCATGTCGTCGGCGCTGTCGAGGACCACCAGCCAGCGGCGGTACGGGCGGCCGGTGCGCAGCGCCTCGTGGACTGCGCGGATCCGGTCGCCGAGCTCCTGGCCGGTCTCCAGGCCGAGGCGCGGGGCGAGGGCGGCGAACTGCTCGCGGGCGGTCGCCCGGTAGCCGGCGTCGATCCACCAGACGATGTCGTAGTCGTTGCCGAACCGGTGGGCGTACTCGGCGGCGATCTGCGACTTGCCCACCCCGGAGATGCCGCGCAGCGAGATGCGCGCACCGCCGCGCCCGCCCGCCGCGAAACGCTCGTGGAGGGTGTCGAGGGCGGCGTCGCGGCCGGTGAAGCGCACGTTGCGGCGCGGCAGGCTCCACACCGCGGGCGGGTCGTTGGGGAACCGCGGGGCGAACCCGTCGCCGGAGGGCTCCCGGTCGGCCGAGGGGTCGATGCCGAGCCTGCGCAGGATGCGGCGGCGGGCCTCGCGGGAGTCCAGGTCGCGCAGGTCGACGGGGCTGAGCGGGGCGGCGGTCGTCGGCAGGGCGCGGGTGGCGACGCTGACGGCGGCGAAGCGGTCCACGTGCGGCGGGATCACGTCGGCCAGGGCGTGCGTCCAGTCGGCCTCGGAGCGCGGGCCGAGCCGGAAGTACCAGTCGTCGAGGACGAGCAGGATGCGGCCGGGGGCGGCGAGCAGGTTGCCGAGCGCCTCGGTGAGCGTCGTCTCCGGCGGCGGGTCCCAGCGCAGCAGCGCGGTGGCGTGGCCGTGCCCCTCCAGCTGGTGCGCGATCCAGGCCGCCCAGGGCCGGTTGTAGCCCGCATAGCTGATGGTGATGTGCTCGCGGGGGCCGGCCCCCTGGGACCGCTGGGTCATGGGACCGTCTCCCTCGTACCGTCGGGACCTGGACGAGACACGCGGAATTGACTGCTCGTCAGGCAGGATAGCCCACCGCTGTGACGGGTCCGCGACGCACCGTCATTTCGCCTCCGCGGCCACCCGCCCGGCGCCGGCCGCCGGTTCGGCCGGGGGCAGGGCGGCCGCAAGGCGCGTGGCGACGTGCCGGATCAGGTGTTCCAGGTCGGCGCAGTACACCGAGGGGTGGCGGAAGCCGCTGCCTTCGAGGTAGCGGTGGGTGTAGTTGCCGCCGCCGCACACGCGGGCCACCGGGCACCGCCGGCACACCGGTCCCAGTGCGGCGGCGCCGATCCGGCGGGCGGCGACGCCGGGGTGGTCCAGCGCCTGATCGAAGGTGTGGTGGAAGACGTCCAGGCCGGTGGCGGCGGCACCGGCGTAGGCGGTCTTGAGCGAGTCGCACTGCTCGACGGCGCCGTCGGTGTCCACCACGAGCGCGGCGGACGGCGACAGGCCCACCGCCTCGGTGGTGCTGGGCAGCCCGAGCAGCAGCGCGATGATCTCGGTGAACAGCCGTATCCGGGGGACCGGGGCGCGTCCGGGGTCGCTGTCCCACCACAGGTCGAACACCTCGGTCAGCCACCGGCCGTAGGGCACGTCGGGGGTGTCGGCCCGGGGGGCCCGCGGGTCGCGGGGCGGCAGGCCGGGGGGCGGGGCGGACCAGTTGGCGTGCGGCAGGAGCAGGTCGAGGGTGGGCGGTCGCAGCCCGGCCAGGGAGGCGTAGACCTCGCCGGGGTCGGCGGTGACGTCGATCGTGCACAGCAGGCCCGCGTAGACGTGCGGATTCCCGGCGAGCAGCCGGGCGGCACGGGCCGCGGCGTGCCACGAGGAGCGCCCGGCGTGGTCGGCGCGGCGGGAGTTGAGCCGCGGGTCGCCGCCGTCGAGGCTGAGGCCGATGTGGATCCCGGCGGCCGCCAGCCGGTCGAGCGCGGCGCGGTCGAGCCGGGTGCCGTTGGTCTGCACGGTGAACCGCGCGGTGCATGCGGCGGGCAGCGCCTCGCGGACGGCCTGCGCGTACTCCACGACGGGCCCGGGGCCGGCCATCAGGGGTTCGCCGCCGTGCAGGTCGACGCGGATGTGGTGGAGCCCGTGGCGCAGGACGTGGTCGGCGATCCGGCGGGCGGTCTGCCGCATGGTGGCGGCGTCGGCGCGTGGCGGGCGGTCGCGCCAACTGGTGTCGGGGCCGGTGTAGATGTAGCAGTAGGAGCAGGCGAGGTTGCACCGGCTGTGCACCTTCAGCACGAACTGCCGCACCGGGACGGGGGGTGTGCCCGCGCGCCGCAGGGCGGCCGCGTCGAGGGCGGCCAGGGGCCACGGCGCGTGCCGCGCCGCGTCGGCCCGTGCCGCCGCCTGCCCGGCGGGTCGCCCCTGTTCACCTCGCACCATGCGGCTCCTCCCCCGAACGCTGAACCGTGCATCACCCGGGGAGGAGTCGGGCAAACACTTTCAGCCGACAACTGGCCTGTTTTCACGCTGGTGTTGCCCGGAAACGATCAGGTCCGGTCGGCCAGGCAATCGACCAGGCTGCGGAAGACGTCATTCGCCGTCGGGCACCTCGTCGTAGTACGCCGCAGCGCCCCGCACACCGCCGGTGTGCCGGGGCCGGGACCGCAGCGCGTCCAGCACGGCGGCCAGCACGGGGTGGGCGGTACGCGCCGCCAGCTCGCCGACGTCGGGGGCGCCGAAGTCGGGGAGCGGCGCCCCCGTGGTCATCGCATCCGGCACGGTCTTCTCCTCGCCGTCCGGCCGGGAACCGGGCCCGGCTCCGCTCGCGGTGGTCCCCCGACCGCCCTCACGCCGTCCCCTCCAGCACGCGCATCCGCTCCCGGGTGGAGCGGGCCTGCGGCCCCGCGGCCGCGCCGGACCGCTGCCACAGCTCCCAGGCCGCACGGTAGGACTCCAGCGCCCTGGCGGGTCCGGCCGTCAGCTCCAGTACCGCGCCGCGCTCGTGGTGGGCCTGTGCGGCCAGCAGCGTCTCGCCCGCCCGCAGCGCGTCCTCCGCGGCGCGCCGGAAGGACTCGGCCGCCTCGTCGCGCCGGCCCGACGCGCCGGGCTCGTCGGCGAGTTGGAGCAGGACGCCGCCGTGCTCCAGCCAGGCCCGCGCCGCCGTCCCCGGGTCCCGCCCCTCCTGGGCACCGCGGGCGGCCCGGTGCAGTATCCACTCGGCCTCGTGCAGATCGGCGGGCGTGCCCCCCGCGGCCCGGCGGGCCCGCAGCGCGCGGCCGAACAGCAACCGCCGTTCGGCCAGCAGGCGGTGGCTCTCCGGCGTCTGCGCCAGCGCCTCGCGCAGCACGCGTACGGCGTCGGTGGCGACCTGCAGGCCGCCGTCGCGGCAGGCCCACTCCACCAGGACCCGGCCGCGTTCGACCAGCACTCCGGCGCGGGCCGGGTCGTCGGCGGGGGCGAGCCGCTGGGCCCGGGCGAACGCGGTGTCGGCGGCGGCGAGTTCGGCGGGGTCGGCGGTGTGCCGGTACCGGGCGTGGCGGGCCCGGCCGAGGCGGCGCAGGCACTCCAGCTGGAGGTCGGGGGTGCCCTCGGCGGCCGCCAGCGCCCGTTCCAGGTCGGCCAGGGCTTCGGGGGCGCCGGGGTCGTCGGCGGCGCAGGCGCGGGCCGCGGCGAGTTCCAGCAGGACCTGGGCGCGTTGCGCCGAGGGGCCGGGATCGGCCGCCCCGGCGCGTGCGATCACGTCGAAGTCGGCGACGGCCTGCAGGGCGAGCGAGCGGGCCTCGGTCGCCTCACCGCGCCGCCAGGCGTCGTCGGCCAGCGCCCGCAGCAGCCCGCCGCGGGCCACCAGGGCGTCGGCGGGCACCGGCACCCCGCTCGGCCACGCCTCCAGGACCGCGTCGAGCCGCGACCGGGCGGCGTGCAGCAGATGCGGGTCGCCGGTGATGTCGTACCGCTCGCGGGCCACCTCGACCTCCTGCAGCTGCACCTCCAGCAGCGGCCGGGGGTTGTGGCGCAGCAGGCGGTGGGCGCCTTCGAGGGCCTCGGCGGCCTCGGCGAGCACCTGGCCGCGGCCGCCGGGCGAGGGGTCCTGGGCGGCGACGGCCCGCAGCACCCGGCCGAGCACCAGGTGCGCGTCGGCCGCCAGGTCGGAGGGGATCCGGGCGCGGGCGGCCAGGCTCGTCGCCGACCGGGCGGTCTGCTCCGCCTCGGCCAGCACCTCCTCGCCGCCGCGGGCCTGCCACAGGCGCAGCAGGCAGGTGGCGAGCAGGGTGCGCAGGGGCACACCGCGGTGCGGCTGCCGGTCGTCGGACGGTGCGGTGCGCAGCAGGCGTATCGCCTCCCACAGGTCCCGGATGGTGCCGTGCTCCTCGAACCGGGCGAGCCGTTCACGGGCCTCGTCCGCCACCCGGCCGCGGTGGCCCATGACGACACCGGCCGCCCGGGGCGCCGGCCCGGCGGGGTCGGCGGGACCGACGACGGGGACCACGCCGCCGGGCTGGAACCGCCGCAGTACCTTCTGGGAGACCTCGGCGAACTGCCTGGGTACCGGCACGCCGCGGTCGTCGGCGGCGTCGGCGGGGCCGGGGGCGCCGGAGAGGTAACCCACCACTTTCGCGGGGAAGTTGCGCGCCCGGCGCCCGAAGACCCGCTCGACGTAGAGCGAGCAGTGCTTGAGCACGAGCGACGCCTCGCCCAGGCCGAGCCGGCGCAGCAGCACGTCCTGCACGCCGTCGGCGAACTCGTACCAGGGGCCCCCTTCGCGGGACCAGTCCTCCGCCTGCTCCTCCTGGCGCACCAGCAGGCCGCTGAGCAGCACCTCCGCCATCTCGGCCGGGCCGGTCTGCGGCACCATCGCGCGCTGCACGACCTGCATCACCGGGTAGGCCAGCGGCGCCGCCGACAGGTAGACGGCCAGATGCTGGGCGGCCGGGGAGGAGACGGCCTGGAACTCCTGCACGAGCTGTTCGGCCGTGCGCGGGGCCCGCGGCCAGGGTCGGGCGCCCTCGTCCGCGGCGTGGACCCAGGCGGCGGCCGCGTCGAGGGCCGAGTGGCCGGTGCCGGAGATCGCGCGGGCCCAGGCGCCCAGGGCGGCGGGGGTCGGCGAGAGCAC
>CAYNNX010000290.1:0-9395 GCA_964398515.1 uncultured Streptantibioticus sp.
AGCGGCTGATCGACTACGGCTTCCACGCGCCGACGATGTCGTTCCCGGTGGCCGGGACGCTGATGATCGAGCCCACGGAGAGCGAGGATCTGGCCGAACTCGACCGGTTCTGCGACGCGATGATCGCGATCCGTGCGGAGATCGAGAAGGTCGGCTCGGGCGTCTGGCCCGAGGACGACAACCCGCTGCGCAACGCCCCGCACACGGCGGCCATGCTCGGCGGCGAGTGGGACCACGCGTACTCGCGGCAGGAGGCGGTCTTCCCCGCGGGGGTCTCGACGGCGGACAAGTACTGGCCGCCGGTGCGCCGGATCGACGGCGCCTTCGGGGACCGCAATCTGGTGTGCTCGTGCCCGCCGCTGGACGAGTACGAGGGCTGATCGCGGCTCGTGAGAGGGCCGGTGCGGCAGTGGACGTCGCGCCGGCCCTGGTCGTGCGGACCGGACCGGGTCAGGCCGCGGTCGTGATGTGAGCGGTGCCCAGCGTCCGGTGCGGTGCGATGATCCGGCCGTCCGGCAGCAGTTCACCGGTGTCCTCGAAGAGCAGGACACCGTTGCACAGCAGGCTCCAGCCCTGTTCCGGGTAGTGCGCCACGAGGTGGGCGGCCTCCCGGTCGGCGGAGTCGGCTGATGGGCACGGCGGCTGGTGCTGGCACATGGACGTTGTCTTTCGCTGCGGTTGGTGTGTCGTGCGGCTGGACGCGCTACGCGGATCCGTGGTCATGCCGCCCCCCGTTTCTTCAGGTTTACGGTCCCAGTGTCGCCCTCCCGGTGCCGTCCCGCAGGGATTTCGGCTGAGCTTCGGCCACTCTTCGGTGACGCGTCACCCTGCCGGGCGGTCGCCCGGTCCGCGGGCCGGCCGTGTGGGCCGCCCGCACTGGTATAAACGCAAAAAGCGGGCCGTCGGTTCGCGGCAACGCCCCCCGGGCCGACGAGCCGAGGGGGCGTTGTGCCGCTGCGATGCGTGGCGGGTCAGACCACGCTGCCGAGCAGGGGCGCCGGGGTGAGCCGGAGAGTGAGCACCGGCAGCAGATCGGCGACCCGGTACGGGCGGTGCGCCGCGATCCCCGGAGGCGCCGGGGCCAGCGGGATCAGCACGTCCGCGGGGGCGGGCTGGGCCGTGTCGCCGTCGGTTATCTCACCGTGCAGCCACAGGCAGACCATGTAGAGCCCGGGGATGGACAGCAGCCGGGGCTGGTAGGGCGCGGGGAGCGTCTCGGCCTGGAGCAGGGCGCGCTCGGTGGAGGCCAGGTACGGCCCTTCGCAGAAGTACGAGAAGGCCCAGCCGTCGGGCGTGATCATCGTCTCCGCGGCGGCGACGACCCCGTCCGCGGTGCCACGGATCAGGAACCGCCAGCCGGTCAGCCGCGCCCGCGGCATCCCCGCGGCCGTCGGCGCCGGGTCGAGCAGGTGAACCGGGAGGGGGTGGTCGGGGACCAACGGTCCGGTGGCGTTGCGCAGGGACGGCGTGCGGGCGGCGCGGACGGCCGCGGGGGAGCCGAGTGCCGCGAGAACGCTCCGCAGAGCGGGCGCGGGGGCAGGAGGTACGTGCAGCGGCATGGTGGGGTCGCCTCTCACTGGAGACAGGAGGTGAAGCGGTGACGGTGCTGACGACGCTGTCGGCGCCGATGTGAGCTGGTGCGGGCCTTGCGGTGCGGTGCTACGCGGTGCGGTGGTGCCGGAAGGTGCTGCGGGTACTGCGCGGTGATACTGGTACTGCAATGCCGGAGACAGAGCCACCTGAACGCCTGACGTCCGGATGGGGTCCTCCCGGGCGGCAGGGGGAGGACGGGACGCATGCGACGGTCCGGGGCATACGGATCCCTTCCCGCGGCGGGGCGTGCGCTGGGGCGCAATCGGCGGATCGAAGACCAGCGCCTGTCTCTGCCTGTGCGCGAAGTTTATACGAAACGTGTTCGGGCGGCGATTCGGCTACTCCGCCCCGGCAATCCCGGCAAGCGGGTATCCGGCCGAGTGTGCCGGGTGTTTGCTCCGCATTCGCACCCCGGGCACATCCGTGGCCTGCACATCCACCCCGCGCGTGGATGGCCGGTAGTGATGGTTGCTATTCGACAGGCCTTTGCGCTCGGTGCTGTACGCCTCGCTATGCCCAGGGAATGTGCCAGCGTGAGCGCTGCGCCGAGCTTACCGCCCGACCGCCTGCGCTCGGGGCGTTACAGATCTGTTCGAATGGGCATCATCGGTGCACGGCCCATACGAGGAAGGACCCTTCGATGGGGGAAAAGGTCGTGGCCAGCGGGTTCGACCTGTCCGATCGCCAGCGGTACCGGCGCAAGCTGCAGCGGTGTCTGGTGGGTCTGGAGCGCCTGCTGGACGAGAAGCGTTTCGACCGCCCCCGCAACCTCATGGGGCTGGAGATCGAACTGAATCTCGCGGATTCCGCCGGGCAGCCCTGCATGGTGAACGAGGAGGTGCTGGAGCGAATTGCGAGCCGCGATTTCCAGACGGAACTCGCGCAGTTCAACATCGAGGTCAACATCGCCCCCCACCGGCTCTCCGGGCGGGTGCTCGACCAACTCGCCGAAGAGCTGCGCATCGGTATGGCATATGCCGATCGCAAGGCCTCCGAAGCCGGTGCCCGTATCGTCATGATCGGAATTCTGCCGACGCTGAGCGCCCATGACATGGTGCAGGCGAACCTTTCCCGCGGGGACCGTTACGCCCTGCTCAACGACCAGATCCTCGCCGCGCGCGGGGAGGATCTCACCTTGGACATCGCCGGCGTCGAACGGCTCACCTGCACCTCGGCCTCCATCGCCCCCGAGGCGGCGTGCACCTCGACGCAGATGCACCTCCAGGTCACCCCGGGCCGGTTCGCGGCCGTGTGGAACGCGGCCCAGGCGGCGGTCGGCCCGCAGATCGCCATGGGGGCCAACTCGCCGTTCCTGTTCGGCAAGGAGCTGTGGCGCGAGACGCGCCCGGTGCTCTTCCAGCAGGCCACCGACACCCGCCCGGAGGAGCTCAAGGCGCAGGGCGTGCGCCCGCTCACGTGGTTCGGCGAGCGGTGGATCCAGGGCGTGTACGACCTGTTCGAGGAGAACGTGCGGTACTTCCCCTCGCTGCTGCCGATCTGCGACGACGAGGACCCGTTGCGCGTCCTGGACGAGGGAGGGGTACCGAGGCTGAAGGAGCTGCAGCTGCACAACGGCACGATCTACCGCTGGAACCGCCCGGTGTACGCGGTCGTCGACGGCGTGCCGCACCTGCGGGTGGAGAACCGGGTGCTGCCGGCCGGTCCGACCGTCACCGACGTCGTGGCCAACGCGGCCTTCTACTACGGCCTCGTGCGCACCCTGGCCGAGTCGTCGCGGCCGGTGTGGACCAGGCTGCCGTTCTCCGCCGCCGCGGCCAACTTCGAGGCCGCCTGCCGGTTCGGCATCGAGGCGGAGCTGCGCTGGCCGCGGGCGGGCCGGGGCGGACTGGTGACCGTCCCCGTGGCCCGCCTGGTCCGGGACGAACTGCTGCCGATGGCCGCGGCCGGGCTGGACGCCTGGGGGGTGGCCCCCGCCGACCGGGACCGCTACCTCGGCGTGATCGAGGAGCGCTGCCGCCGCCGGGTCAACGGCGCCTCCTGGCAGGCCGCGGTCTACCACCGGGCCCGCGCCGCCGGGCTCGACCGTGCCCAGGCGCTGGCCGCGATGACCCGCCGCTACAGCGAGCTGATGCGTTCCGGCGAGCCGGTGCACGCCTGGCCCGAGGAGGCGCCGTAGCGACCTGGGGGCTGACTGAGCGTCAGCCAGGGGTGCCGCGTGCGGTCCCGCGCGAGCGGGGGATAGCGTGAGCCCGCAGGGCGGCGGCGCTCATCCGCAGCCGGGCGCTGCCGCTACGGGATCACACAGCGGGAGCGTCACGTGCACGGAGAGTACGACGGGGGCGGGATCGGCACCTCGGCGGGGGGTGCGGCCGTTGGGAGTGCTGTGACCCCCTCGGATCCCGGCACCACGCCGCTCGCCCGGCGCACCCTGCGCAGCGAGACCCTGCTCGTGCTCGGCCTCTCGCTCGGCGCCAGCGCCCTGTCCGCGCTGATCAGCTTCATAGGAGAGCTGACCAAGCCCGGCCCCCTGAGGAAGCAGGCCGCCCGGCTCGTCGTCTCCGCCGCGCCCGGACGGCCGTGGCTCGATCTGGCCTGGCAGCTCTTCGGGATCGCCACCGCGCTGGTCCCGGTGGCGCTCGTCGCCCACTTCCTGGCCCGAGAGGGCGCCGGCACGCGGGTGATCGGGTTCGATCTGCGGCGGCCGCGCCGCGACCTCGCGTGGGGCGCGCTGCTCGCGGCCGGGATCGGCGGCACCGGGCTGGCCTTCTACCTCGGCGCGCGGGCCGCGGGCGTCAACCTCACGGTCGTCCCCGAGTCGTTGCCGCACGTGTGGTGGCGGATCCCGGTGCTGATCGCGGCGGCCGTGCAGAACGCGGTGCTGGAGGAGGTGGTCGTCGTCGGCTACCTGCTGCGCCGGCTCGACCAGTTGGGGTGGCGCCCGGGGGCGTCGCTGGCCGCGAGCGCGGTGCTGCGCGGCTCGTACCACCTGTACCAGGGGGTGGGCGGCCTGGTCGGCAACATGGCGATGGGCGTGGTCTTCGTTCTGCTGTACCGGCGCTGGGGCCGGGTGGGGCCGCTGGTGGCCGCGCACGCGCTGATCGACACGGTGGCCTTCGTCGGCTACGCGCTGCTGGCGGGGAAGGTGGGCTGGCTGCCCACGGCCTGACCTGTGGGGTGAGGAGGCGGCCCGCGGTACGGGCGGGCCGCCTTCCGGGTCGCGCGCGTCATTCTCCGGCCAGCAGCTCGCCCTCGACGACGGTGACGGCGGCGCCGGTGAGTAGGACGCGGTCGCCGCGCAGCCCGGTGCGGACGAGGCCGCCGCGCGCCGAGGCCTGATACCCCGTCAGCTCCAGGCGGCCGAACCGGGGTGCCCACAGGGGCGCGAGGGCGGTGTGCGCGCTGCCGGTGACCGGGTCCTCGGGGATCCCGACGGCCGGGCCGAAGAAGCGGGAGACGAAGTCGTAATCCGCGGCGGGACCGGCGGCCGCGGCCGTGACGATGAATCCCCGGTTGGCGAACCGCGCCAGCGCCGCCTGGTCCGGGCTGAGTTCGCGGACCGTCTTCTCGTCGGCGAGCTCGACCAGCAGATCGCCCACGTCGGGCCCGGTGTCGTGCACGCCGAGCACCTCGGCGCCGAGCGCTTCGGCGACACCGTCCGGCACGGCCTCCAGCGCGGTGAGCGGGGCGGCCGGGAAGTCCAGCGTCACCGGCCCGTCCGCGGACACGGTCGCGCTGAGGATGCCGCTGCGGGTGGCGAAGCGGACGGTCCCGGTGGCCGCTCCCGTGGTGCGGAGCACGTGCGCGGTGGCGAGCGTGGCGTGTCCGCACATGTTCACCTCGGTCGCCGGGGTGAACCAGCGCAGCGCCCAGTCGGCCTCGGCGTCCGCCGGGAGCGGATGGGCGAACGCGGTCTCGGAGAGGTTGACCTCTGCGGCGAGCCGCTGCATGAAGCTCTCGTCCGGGAAGCCGTCCCGCTCCAGTACCACGACGGCCGCCGGGTTGCCGGCGAAGGGGCGTTCGGTGAAGGCGTCGACGTAGCGGATCTTCATGCATCGCGAGCGTAGGGGTGCCCGCCGACGCCCGGTACGGCCAATCGCACCGAGGTGGCTCGAAGGGTCTTGCCGGGTCTTGTCGCGCGACAGTCTCCGATATATCGTTGAGTTATCGCGAATGGATCGCGAAAGATCATTGAATGCTCATGGAAGGAGCAAGGAGATGCGTTCTCACGGACATGGATCCTTCGGCCCTGGTCGACCGCGTCACGAGCAGGGGGAGTTCGACGGGCGCCGGGCCGCGTTCGGGCCGTTCGGGCCGCCGTTCGGCCACTTGGGCGGGCCCTGGGGGCCCGGACGCGGGCGTGGCGGACCGAGGGGGCGCGCCCGCCGCGGTGACGTGCGCGCCTCGATCCTGGCGCTGCTCAAGGACCGGCCGATGCACGGCTACGAGATGATCCAGGAGATCGCCGAGCGCAGTGGCGGCGCGTGGAAGCCGAGCCCCGGCTCGGTCTACCCGACCCTGCAACTGCTGGAGGACGAGGGGCTGATCGCCAGCGCCAGCGAGGGCGGCAAGAAGCTGTTCACCCTCACCGACGCCGGCCGCGGCGAGGCCGAGGCCGGACCCGAGGCTCCCTGGGAGGAGGCCGGCCGGGGCATCGACTGGGAGGCCGTCCAGGAGATCAAGCAGGCGGGCTTCGGTCTGGTCGAGGCGTTCCGCCAGGTGTGGGCCACGGGATCGCCGGCGCAGCGCGAGAAGGCGATGGCCGTCGTCAACGAGGCCCGCAAGAAGCTCTATCTGATCCTGGCCGACGAGGACTGACTCGGCGGGGCTGACCCGGCGAGGGCCGGCCGGGCGATGGGCGGCGGTCCGGGGCGCACGTTCGTCCCGGGCCGCCACCTGTTCGTACCGGTCGGCACGAGCGGCGGCCCGGTCGAGAACCCAGTCGAGTACAGAAACCTTTCAGCGCCCGGACGTCGATCCCCGCACGACAAGCCTGGTCGGCACCACGCGGGGAGCGGCGGGCGGTCGGCCGTCGGCGCACGCCTCCACGAGCGCGGTGAGCGCCTGCACCGCCGCCGAGGCGAGCCCCGGCGGGTCCTGGGCGACCGTGGTGAGCGCCGGGCGGACCAGGCCGGCCGCGTCGATGTCGTCGAAGCCGACGATCGCCAGGTCGTGCGGGACGCGGACACCCGCGTCGGCGGCGGCGTGCAGGGCGCCGATCGCCATCTGGTCGCCCGCCGCGAAGACCGCGGTCGGGGGTTCGGGCGCCGACAGCAGCCGCCGCATGGCCGCCTCGCCGCTCGCCAGGAAGAAGTCGCCCGTGGCCAGGTACTCCTGCGGTACATCGAGGCCCAGCCGCGCGCACTCGGCGCGGAATCCGGCCAGCCGTTCCGTGGCGGGCGGCAGGTGGAGCGGGCCGGTGATCGTGGCGATCCGGCGGTGGCCGAGCCCGTGCAGATGGCGCACGGCGGCCGCCGCACCCGCCGCGTTGTCGGAGGTGACCCACGCGGTACGCGGCCCGTTCAGCGGCAGGTCGATGCCCACGCAGGCCACCGGTGACGCGGCGAGCGCCAGCAGCGCCCGGTCGTCGGCGGGCGTGCCCATGGCGATCACGCCGTCCAGGTTGTGCCGCCGCACCGCCTGGACGTAGACCTCCTCGGGGTCGTCCGGCTCCGCCGTGGTGAGCAGCATCAGATGGTGCTCGGCCGTCGACAGAGCGGTGCGGACCGCGCTCAGCATGCCCTGCAGGAAGGGGTGGTGGAGCCCCAGCCGTTCGTACCCGGTGTCCCAGACCAGCCCGATGGTGTCGGAGCGGCGGCGCACCAGTGTGCGGGCGGGCTGGTTGGGCGCGTAGCCGAGCTCGCGGGCGAGCCGCAGTATGCGGGTGCGGGTCGCCTCGCTGACCTCGGCGCGGTCGTTGAGGGCACGCGAGACGGTCGCGGTCGATACTCCGCTGCGGCGGGCGAGTTCGCGTATGTCCATGGAGAGTAGTCTTGACGATGCGTCACCGGAAGAACACCGATCGGGATCTTTGGCCGGAACAGGCGGTTCGCCGTCCGGTCATCCCACGAGCCGTGCCAGCCTGCGCAGGCTCTCGTTGAGGGCGCTCGTGGCGGACTCCTTGAGCTTGGCGGCCATCAAGGCGACGGCGGCTCCGGTGAACGAGCCGTCGATGCGGACCGTCGTGCCGTCGCCGTCCGGGGTCAGGGTGTAGCGCATGCCGAGGTTCACCCCCATCGGGCCCTTCCCGGCGGTGGCCAGCAGCCGCTCCGGCTCCAACTCGGCGATGATCCAGGTGACTTCGGCGGGGAAGCCCATGAGCTTCATGTTCTCGGTGTACACGGCTTCGGCCGCCAGCGGCGACGGCCCGCCCTTGGGGAAGCCGGTGTGCGTGACGTTCCACTGCCCGTACGCGTCGAAGTCGGTGAGCCGCCGCCAGACCTCGGCGGCCGGAGCGGCGAAGTGTGCCTGTGCGGTGACGTCGGGCATGGGGTCACCCCTTGGACGTCGGGCGCTGCCCGGGCGGCAGCGGCGGTGTGCGCGGAACGTAACCTCGGCGGTGGCAACATTCAATACTGACGACCAGTCAGCTGTCTGTGTGGGAGAAGGTGGTGTGCGATGGCGGAGGCAGGAGCCGACGCGTTGCGTGACCGGTTGAGGGGGACCCCCGCGTTGACGGGGCCCTTCCCCGGCTTCGACGTGAGCCGGGCGGGCGACGAGCCCGGGCCGCTGTTCACGCGGTGGCTCATCCAGGCGCTGGACGACCGGGTGCCCGAGCCCCACGTGATGACCCTCAGCACGGCCGACGCCGACGGGCGGCCCTCCGCCCGGGTGCTGATGCTGCGCGGCTTCGACCCGCGGGAGTGCGCCTTCGTCTTCGCCAGCGACACCGGCAGCCGAAAGGGACGCGAGCTGGCGGACAACCCGTATGCGGCGCTGTCCTGGTACTGGCCGCGGCACGGCCGCCAGATCCGGGTCGCGGGGCCGGTCACCACGCTGGACCGTGCGGCGGCCCGGGCCGACTTCCTCGGACGCAGCGAGGCCTCCCGGGTCGCCGGGTTCACCGGCCGGATGAGCGATGTGCTGGAGGGCGAGACCGCCTACGAACAGGGGCGCGCGCGGGCGCGCGAGATCCTGGCCGCGACCCCCTCGGCCGTGCCGGAGGGCCACACCGTCTACGTCCTGCGCGCCGACGAAGCCGAGTTCTTCCAGGGCGACCCCGACCGCTTCCACCGCAGGCTGCGCTATACCCGGCGGCCCGACGGCTGGAGCCGCGAGCTGCTGTGGCCGTGACCGCGCCCCCGGCCGGCGGCTCCGGCGCGTGCCGTGGAACGGCGAACTCCGGGTGGAGAGCCGGTTCTTGTCCTCCCCAAGGAGGAGGGGGCGATGATGTGTGCCATTCTTCGGGTGGATGGTCAAATGCCTCCTCGCGTGGATGCTTCGGGCGCCGCGGGCTGATGGGATAGGAGGGTGCAAAGCGACACCCGTCCCGACGGCCCCGGAAACGCAGACGGCGACCAGCAACTCAGCGCGGAGCTGCGGGCCGTGGTCTTCAGCGCACGCCGCCGCGCGGCACGGGACGGGGACCGGCAGATCGACACCGCGCACCTGCTCCACTCGCTGCTGGAGGCCGACCCGCGCTCCCGGGAGGCGCTCGGCGGCACTCCCGGCCAGGTCGCCCGCGTGCTGGCCTATCTGGTGCAGCGCAGCATCGGCTACGGGATCGGCTGGCAGGGCGCGGTCGAGGACTCCGGCACCCTCCCGGCCCTCGGCGCCCGGCCCGCGCCGGGCTGGAGCCCGTCCGCCTCTGCGGCGCTGCGCGACGCGCTCGCCCGGGCCGCCGC
>CAYNNX010000291.1:0-9380 GCA_964398515.1 uncultured Streptantibioticus sp.
GCGACGCTGACGTCGACCAGCAGCGGTTTGCCGGGGTGGGCGCGGGCGGCCCCGGCGAGGGCGGCCGCCGGATCGGCCCAGGCGGTGCCCGGGTACTCGAAGAGCGTGACGGCGACCGCGTCGACGGCGGCCGCGGGCGGGGCGTAGGGGCGGTCGTGCGCGGGGTCCGCCGGACCCCACACCCAGGCCGCGTTGGTGGCGTGCGCCGCGCTGAACACCTGCTGGATGCGGGCCCAGGCGCGGGCGGTGTCCTGGGGGATGCCGCCGTGCGCGACAGCCGAGCTGGGGGCGTAGTTGCGGTCGGCCTCGGGCAGCACGCTGAGGTAGATCGGCCGCCGGTAGCCGGCGATCTCCTCGGCCCAGCGGCGCAGCGGACCGTCGTCGACGCCGTTGGCCACGGCGGTCAGCGATGAGTCGAGCCCGGCCCGGCCGTGGTGGGACAGGACCAGGGTGAGCCAGGGGATGCCGCCTCGCGCGCTCACCGAACGGGCCCAGGCGGTGTCCAGGTCGGCGCCGATCTCCTCGGTGCGGCCCTGCACTCCGAACCGCACACCCAACTGTCCTTGCAGCACGCGGACTTGACGGGCCGAGACCCCGCTCACACCGGGGTACGGCCGACCGGGCCGCGCGACCGGCGCGGGACCGCCCGGGGTGTCGGCGCTGCCCTCGGTGGCCAGTTCACCGGCCACGGCGACGGCGGCCAGCAGCACGGCCACCGGCAGCAGCTTTCGGCCGGACGGCAGGCGGCGCGGCCGCCGGGCCGCGGCGCCGGGAGCCGTCTCGCCGCGGACCACGCGTACCGGTGGCTGCGCCGGTGCCGTGCGGCGGGCGGCGCGTGCGTCGGCGCGGACCAGCAGCAGGTGCGAGCCGAGTATGACGCACAGGTAGAGCAGCCAGAAGATCGCCAGGTAGTGGGCCGGGCTGTGGCGCAGCAAGGCCGCCACGCCTAGCGCGGCGCCGCACACGGCGAGCGAGACCATGTGCGAGCGTGCGGTGCCCCAGGGCGAGCCGCCGCTGCGCCGCTTGGGGGTGATGGTGAACCGTCCGCGGTTGCCGGTGAGCGTCATCCAGGCCGCCCGGATCAGCGCCGGGAAGGAGCCGAAGCCGATGGTGATGCTGCGCCAGCTGGTGAGCCGCCAGGCGGCGTGGGTGAAGCCGATGACGGCGAGCAGGTAGTACGGCACGAAGTGGGCCATGAACTGGCCGAGGGTGGCGCCGCGCACCGCGGTCACCCCGGTGGTCAGGAAGACCACGGGTGAGATCAGGAAGACGATGTCGCGCACCCCGGCCAGGTAGTGGGTGACCGCCAGGAAGTACTGGAAACGCTGCTGGGCGGTCAGGCCCCCGCGGCGCGGCAGCAGCAGGTCGCGCCAGTGGGAGCGCAGCACGGACAGGGTGCCGCGGGCCCAGCGTTCCTGCTGCTTGAGGTAGGAGCGCACGTCGACCGGGCCGAGGCCGACGGCCAGCACCTGCGGCAGGTAGACGCTGCGCCAGCGCGGGGCCAGCCGGATGGAGGCGGCGAAGTCCTCGGTGACCGAGTCGGTGGGCAGGCCGCCGATCTCGTCGAGCGCGGCCGCGCGCAGCACCACGTTGGTGCCGCAGATGAACGCCGAGTCGTGCAGCGCCTTGCCGGGGCACAGCAGCCGGTAGAACAGCGACTGCTGGTCGTCGGCCGCGCGCGCCACCGGGTTGTCGCGGTTGCCGTAGAACTGGCCGGACTGCACCCATCCGACCCGCGCGTCGGCCATCGGCTCCAGGGTGCGGATGAAGAACTCCGCACGCGGTATCTGGTCCGCGTCGAAGATCACCAGCAGCGCGTCGCCGGTCGCGCCGAGCTGCTGCCGGGCGTGCTCGATGTTGCCCGCCTTGGCTCCGCCGCCCTGGGTGCGGGTGATGCACACGACACCGAGGCGGGCGCACAGCGCGATGATCTCGTCGCTGCAGTCGGCTCCGGCGACCCCGCCGTCGTTGCAGACCACGACGGTGATCGAGGCATGCGGGTGCTCGGCGAGGTAGCGGTCGCGCGCCGCCAGGACGCCGGCGAGAGTCTCGCCGACGATGCCGGGGCCCTCGTCAACGGTGGGCACGAAGACGAACACCGGTAGTGCGGACGGGTCCTGATCCTGTCTCAGCCGTTCGGGTCTGCGGGGCCAGACGGTCACGTGCAGGCCCACGGTGTGGACGGCGGCGTGCAGTTCGGCGAGGTAGAGCGGTATCCCTATCCACCAGTTGGTCCAGGACAGCACGGACAGCCGCCAGGACAGGTAGTCGACGGCGCTGACGTAGACGGCCAGCGCGAGCGCTATCAGCCGCAGGGCGCGGCCGTGCCAGCCGCCGACCCAGGCGACACCGACACCGAGCAGCAAGGTGGCGAGTGTGAGCAGCGGGCCCGGTTGGTACCAGGCGACCCCGACGGCGCAGGCGGTGAGCGCGGCCCGTCCGGTCCACACGGCCAGGCGTCCGGGTTCGCGGTACGGGACCGGCGGGTGCGCGGACTCGTACGCCCCGCGCGGCTGCGTGCCGGACGGCGAGACCGGCTCCAGGGTGGTGGTCACAGCGCGCACCCTCCGTTCGGAGGGCAGTGCGCACGGCAATTCATTTTCCAATTCCCCCCTCCGGAAGTCCGAAGTGGACTCCCGAGCATTCCTCCGGCACCGTGAAACCCATTTCCACACGGGCCGTAACCAGATCGCCGCCTGGCCGATTCCTCCCCCCGACCAAGCGACCTTTGCCATGATGACAGCTGGTCGCGGGTACCGCGCGGTAATTCTCGGCCGTTCACAGACAATTTACTCGGCCCGACCCGGCTCGCTTTTCCGCGAACGTACATCAATTTCCGTAGACGATGCTTGGAGCGCTCACCGAGTGATTGTCGGTGTAGGCGCCCGTGCCGCCTGTTAAGGCGACCATGACCTTGGGCGGCAGGGTGACCGCGGCGTCCAGCACCTGGGTGCCGTCGAGTGCCACCACCAGGTGCCCGGCCGAGGTCACCTGCACGTCCACCGCGTGCGCGGATCCGCGCAGTGCGGGGATCGAGGTGGCGGACGCGATGGTGGTCAGCGCGGTGGACGCCGTGCTCGCGGTGCCGACGGAGGCGAAGTTGTACGAGTCGACCCCGCCGCCCGGATACGTCTGGAAGCTGACGTAGGTGGCCGAAAGTCCCCCGACACCCAGCGAACTCCCGCCGCCCCCCAGCGAGTTGGGCGTCGCCGTGCTCGGGTCCAGCAACGCGAGGGTGAGTCCGTCGGCGCCTGTGGCGGCCGATCCGCCGATCTGCTCGGTGAAGGTGACGTGCAGTCCGGCCGAGGGGACCGCGGTGCTGTTGACGACGGACCCGGCGGCGTACTTCTGCCCGTCGGCGGTGAGCGTGCTTGTGGTGCCGGATACGGCCGCGGTGCCGTTCGCGGTCCAGCTCTTGTCGGTGAGGGCGGGCAGGGTGTGGGTGGCCGGTTGCCCGGCGTTGATCGACACACCGCGCACGATGTGGTTGTCGTCGCTGCCGCCGTTGGCCCCGGTGAAGCCGACCAGTACGTTCGGCGGCAGGGACACCGCGGTGTCCAGCAGCTGGCTGCCGTCCATCCCGACGACCAGGTGGCCCGCGGTGGTGTAGTCCACGGTGACCGCGTGGGTCCCGGTGCGCAGCGGGGGCACGTTGGTGTTGGTCGCGGTGTAGGACGCGTCCGGTCCCGAGCCAGCCGTGGAGGTGGCGATTCCGGCGAAGTTGCCGGAGCCGACCTGGCTGTTCCATGCGGTGTCCAGGGCCACCGCGGCCCCGGTCAGCCCGGCGAAGCCGAGCCCGCCGCCCGCGGAGCCCAGGGCCGACGGCGTCGACGCGGCCGGATCGAGCAGCGCGAAGGTGAGCCCGTCGGCGCCGGTGCCGCCGCCGATCTGCACGGTGAAGGCCGCGTGCAGCCCCCCGACCGGCACTGCGGTGGGGTAGAACGACGAGCCCGCGCCGTAGCCGCCGCCCGCCTGGGTGAGCACCAGGTCCCCGCCGCTGAGCGTGGCGGAGCCGTTGCGCACCCAGGAGGCGTCGGTCGGCGCCGGCAGCGGCTGCCCGCCCGCGGCCACGGCGCCGCCGGTACCGGTGAGCGGCACGGTCACCGTCCCGCTCGTGGTGGTCACCGCCAGAGTGCCGCTTTGAGTGCCGGAGGCGGTCGGGGTGAACGACACCGGGATCTGCACACTGCCCCCGGTCGGGACGCTGGTCCCGGTGGCGGGCAGAGTGGCCTTGAACGGCGCGGTCGGCGCGGTGAGGGCGGTGACGTTCTCGGTCGCGGCGCCGTTGTTGGTCAACTGGACTGTCGCCGACGCGGTGTTGCCGGTCGGCACGGTGCCGAAGTCCACGGCGGTGGGCGCGGCGGTCAGCGGCTGCCCGTTCGGCACCCCGCCGGTGGTGACCGTCACGCCGCTGACGGCGTGCGCGTCCGCGCTGGCACCGGTGGCCGCGGTGAAGCCCGCGTACGCACTGGTGGGCAGGGCGGGCGTGGTGTCCAGCAGTTGGGTGCCGTCGACGCTCACCGTCAGATGACCACCCGATATGCCGACCCCGACCTGGTGGGTGCCGGTGCGCAGCGAGCTGGGCAGCTTGGCGGTGGCGAGATAGCTCAGGTTGTCGGCCCCGCTGCCGGGCCCCGTCGCTACGCCGACGAAGTTTCCGGAGCCCGCCTGGCTGCTCCACGAGGTGACCAGGTCGACGCTGACTCCGGGCAGGCCGGAGAAGCCGAGTCCGCCGCCGGTCGCGCCGACGCCGGCGGGCTTGGCCTTGGCCGCGTCGAGGAGGGCGAACGTCAGGCCGTCGCCGCCGGTGCCGGGGCCGAGCCTGGCGGTGAAGGTCGCCTTCAGCCCGTCGGTGGGCACCGGATTGGTGAAGAACGACGAGCCCGCCGTCTGGGTGGTCGCGCCGGTGAGCTGGACGCTGCCGTCGCCGGGCAGCACGGCGGCTCCGGCGGTGGCCCAGGTTCCGCTCGCGGGCGCCGGAAGGGTACCGGTGCCGGTTCCGGTCAGCTGTTCCAGCATCGCGCCCTGCCCGGCGTCGCCGGTCACCTCGTAGCTCGCGGTCTGGGTGCCGGGGGTGCTGGGGGTGAAGGTGACGGACTGGTGGACCACCTGGCCGGGGCCGATCACCAGGCCCTCGGCCAGCGGTGTGGAGCTGCTGAAGTCGTTGTTGGGCGCCTTGGCCTTGCTGACCGTCACCGGCACGTTGCCGGTGTTGGTGATGTCGAAGCTCGCGGTGCCGGATGCGCCCACGGCCACGTTGCCGAAGGCCAGCGTGGGCGGGGTGAACGTCAGATGACCCTGGCCGGCGATGGCGGTTCCGCCGATCGGGATGGTCAGGGTGCCCGAGGTACTGGTGACGGTGATCGAGGAGCTGTCGCTCCCCGCCGCGGTCGGGGCGTAGGTGACCGAGACCATGAAGGACCCGCCGCTGGGCACGACCGTGCCGTTCGCGGGCAGACCGGTGGCGGTGAACGGCGCGCTCGGACCGGTGCTGCCGCTGATCGTCTCACTTCCCGTGCCGGTGTTGGTCACCTGGACGTTGAGCGTCGCCGTGGTCGAGGTGGGCTGGTTGCTGAAGGTGAGCGGGGACGGCGACGCCGCGAGTCCGGGCCGGGTGCCGATGCCGTGCAGGCCGAGCAGCACGTTGCCGCTCGATGTGGTGACGGTCAGCGTGCCGCTGACCGCCCCGGCGGTGGTGGGCGAGAACGCGACGGGCACCGTCATCTGGGCACCCGCGGCGAGGGTGACCGGCAGCGCCGGGGGCGTGGCGGAGAACGGCGCGCTCGCGCCGATCGCACTCACCGTCACCTGCTGGTTGGCCGTCAGGGTCGCGGTGGCGTTGCCCGTGCCACCCACGTTGACGTTGCCGAAGTCCACCGGGCTGCCGGTGACCGCCGTCTGCGCCGGGCGGCCGAAGGCGAGCACCTTGCCGTCCCGGGTGCCGACGTAGACGCGGTTGCCGTCGGTCGCGGGGACCGCGAACTTCGACGCCGTCCCGATGGGCGCCGACCACAGCAGCGGCAGGCTGCCGTTCGAGTCGGGCACGGCCCCGTACGCACGCAGTTGGGCGTTGCCACCGCTCGGTCCGCTGGACCACATCGTCCACACCACCGCGCTTCCCGAAGAGGTGCCGTCCGAGGTGACCACCGGCGAGCCGCTGGTGTAGGGGAAGGTGTCCTTGCTCGTTCCGGCGAGCGAGAGCGCTGGAACGCCGGCACCCGTCACCCCGTACTTCAGCGCCCGCAGCGGACCGCCGTTGCCGACGAAGTACACGTAGCCGCCGTCGCCGCCCCAGACCGCCGGGTGCCCCCACTGCCCCTGGAACGGGCCGGTGACGCCCACCACGCCGTCCGTGCCGCCCTGACCCTGCCCGCGGCCGCCGAGGCTGTCCCGGTTGAGCAGGAACACCCGGCCGTCCTTGCCCTGCTGCACCATCAGATGCGGAGTGCCCGCCGTACCGAAGCCGGCGGGCAGCGCCACCGGGCCGCCCGAGGCGAGGTCCGTGTCGTTCTGATCGAGCGTCGGCGCGTTGGCGGGGCTGAAGAAGTCGGCGGTGGACAGGCTCTTGTCGCTGTTCACCTGGAGGCGGACCACGGATTCGGACAGGGTGCCGGGCGGCTGGCTGCCCGGGCCGACCGGGGGGCTGATGCCGTTCCCGGTGGCGGCGAAGATCCGGCCGGAGCCGTCGGAGACCAGCCCGCCGCCGGACTGCCAGATGCCGCCGCCCTCGTTGCTGGAGCCGGTCTCGGACGCCCACATCGACGTGATGGCCGCCGTGGTGGTGCTCACGCCCACCACGTAGCCGCGGTAGGGGCCGAAGTCGCAGTGCGAGCCGAAACCGGCGTACACCACGCCGTCCAGCAGCAGCAGGCCCGGCCGCTGCTGCTGGCGGTAGGGGTCGAACGGCATGGTCGGGTCGTTGGCCGGCGCACCGGCTATCGTCACCGGCCAGTTGGGCTTCTCGGCCCCGGTGGCGGGGTCGAGCGCGTGCATGTACCAGTGCGGGTGCTTGGCGTCGGCTCCGTCGTTGACCTTCGTGGTGAGGTAGACGGCGCCCGAGGCCGAGTCGTACACGGGGGTGGAGGTGGAGCCCACGTCGGGCGCCAGGTCACCGCAGTTGATCGCGGACGCCGGCCAGGACGGACCCAGGTCGCGGCTCCACTTGACGGTGCCGTTCGCCGGGTCGAGGCCGTAGACCTGGTCGGTCTCGGTGGTCACGATCAGTGTGCCGCCCACGGATATCGGCTGGGCGTAGATCTGCCCGTTCAGTTGCGTGGAGAAGATCTGCCCGAAGTCGGAGGACTGCACCGCGGCCGGGTTCAGCCCCGACTCGTGACTGTCCCAGCTGGTACGCAGATTGTCGAAGGACGCCGTCGTCACATCGGCGGCCGCGCGTCCGGCGCCGCCCGCCACCCCGAGTACCGCTGCTGTCAGCGCCAGGACCAGCGGTAGCACCACCCGCCGGCACCGTGCGCCCATCGACATGCCCAACGCCCATCCCCCCAAGGCCCCCCGCCCGACGGACGCCGGGCAACGTCGAAGCGACCCCGAGCAGGCCGGACGCCGTAGGCAGCCGCCGGGTGAACGCGTTCACTGTAGGAGAGCGAACCATCCACACTTTCTTCACAGCGGCTTTTGACCAGAGCGTTACCTCGCAAAATCGGCCCATCGCCCGACTTCTGCCGAGGTCCACCACAACCGCGCAGGTCAGCGCCCTGACGGCGGCGCACGGTCTACGCTGGGCCTACGCCGACCGCCGCGCCCCCGGGACCGTCGAACGTGCGAGACGTTTCCCCCAACTTCCCTTTGTTTAAGGGGAGATGACGACTGCGGGCGGCCCGATCGACGCCCGCCGCCGCGGCGGACGCACTCTGCGGAGAACCGCACCACCGAGGTGGCCGAGCGGCCGCGGAACCGGCGACCCCGCAAGCCGCACGCATCTCCTGGCCGCGCCGGGGTATCGGCTTGACCATGGAGACCATCGGTGACCGCCTGTCCCGCTGGTGGACCGGCCTCAGTGAAGCAACCAAAGAGCGCCTGCTCGCCCTCGAAGAAGACGACCTCCTCCCCCACGATGTCGTCGCCAACCTGAGCGCCGCGGGCATCTTCCCCCTCGCTGACGGGTTCATGCCCGAACGTGACACCGGGCCATCCGGAATCCGCCAGCCCCACGAACTCCGCGCCTTCCTCACCGAACAGCGCAGAGCGTAACCGGAGGACCGCGATGCCGCCCCGGTGCCACGTCAGGACTTCGAGGGGTCACGACGCCGGCTGCGGATGTGGAACTCGTTCCCCTCGGGGTCGGCGAGCATCTGCCACGGCACCGTGTCCATCGCGTTCTCCACACGGGAGGCCCCCGCAGCCAGCAGGCGGTTCACTTCGGCGGAGGCCGCCTCGCCGGGGGCCGTGAAAGCCAGGCGGAGGCGGTTCGTGCCCGACTTGGGTGCTGCCGGGGGACCGAGGACCAGCAGAGGTCCGGCGCCGTCCGCCGAGCGGAGCCTGAGGCCCCAGTCGCCCTCGTCCACCACACGCCAGCCGGTCGCGGTCGCCCAGAACGGGCCTTGGACGCGTGGGTCCGCGGCGTCCAGGCAGATCTGCGCCAGCCGGTCGCCGGAATCCGCGTCGGGCAGGACGCACAGCTCGTTCCCCTCGGGGTCGGCCAGCACTTCCCACGGCACCGCGGTCTGCCCGATGTCCGCGCGTGAGGCGCCCAGAGCGAGCAGGCGGCGTACGTCACCGGAGTCCCCGGCGAGATCGAGGTGCAGACGGTTCTTGTGGGCCTTCGGCCGTGTCGAGGGCACGAACAACAGGCCGATGCCGTCCGGGTCCTTCGGGCCAACGGCCGTCCCCGTGCCCGACGGATCCTGCCCGGCGAACGGCCACTCCAGGGCCCGCGCCCAGAAACGTGCCAGAGCCTGCGGGTCCGAAGCCTCGATGACGACTGCGGTCGGCCTTGCCGGCATGCCAACACCTCGTTCGGTCGGGATCCGCGTTCGAAGTCAGTTCAGACGGCGGATCACGTCGGATATTCGGCTGCAACTTAACGGTGAGAGGCGGGAGTTACGCGTGCTGTCGCACTTCGGGCCGTTACAGCAGCCGGGGACAGCGACCGGGCAGTCACACGATGCCGCTCGCGAACCGGTCGAGGGCTCCCAGCACATGGTCGCGCGTCGTGGCACCGCCGAGATGGCCCGCGTCCTCCACCACGTTGAGCTCCGCGTCGGGCCAGGCTCGGGCGAGCTCCCAGGCGGTGTCGAGGGGACTGCCGATGTCGAGCCGGCCGTGGACCAGGATCCCCGGGATTCCGGCCAGACGGCCGGCGTTGCGCAGCAGCACCCCCTCCTCCAGCCATGCCCCGTGGGCGAAGTAGTGGGAGCAGA
>CAYNNX010000292.1:0-9355 GCA_964398515.1 uncultured Streptantibioticus sp.
AGCGCCCGGAACGTGGGCTTTCCTCCATGAGAACTCCGCGACCTGCAAGTTCGTGTCCGTAGCGATCAGCAGACCCCCGAGTGGATGGCCCGCTACGCGGTCCGCTCCGGAGTGGAGGGCACCATCAACGAGTTCGCCCACGGACACGGCATGCGCCACTGCCGCTACCGAGGACGGCCGAAAGCCCACCTGCAACACGTAGTCACTGCCATTGAGCTGCCCTGAGTTTCGTAGCGGCCGGTTTGTATGTTTTTAGGCGGCCGTCGGGGGTGGCCAGGGAACGGTAGTACGCGGTCTCGAATTCTTCGGGTGGGAGGTAGTCGAGGGCGGAGTGGAGGCGCTCGGTGTTGTACCAGCCGACCCACTGGACGATGGCGCGTTCGACCTGGTCAGCGTCGCGCCAGGGGCCCTGGTGCTCGATCAGCTCAGCTTTAAAGGAGCCGTTGAGGGCCTCGGCCAGGGGGTTGACGCTCCTATAGTTCGTCAAGCCGCTGAGGCGGGTTTGGGGCGGATCTTGACCGCCTGGTAGATCTCGCGGCGAGACACCGCTTGAGGCAGCGGATGATCTCTTGTTTCGTCTTGCCTTCGGCGGTGCGCCGCACGACGTAGTCGATGGTCGGCTGAGGGAACCGCATGCGGACGATCACGGCCCGATACGCGGAGTTCAGCTGCCGGTGGCCGCCCCGGCGACGGTGGCCTCATCCTCACAGTCATAGCTGTCGGCGACGGAGCCGACAGATGCGGTCGCGCCGGCCTCCGAGAGCCGTTCGCCGTAGCGGATCGACACATACTGAGAGCCGCGATCGCTGGGATGAATCAGGCTCGAGCCCTTCTTGATGCCCCGCCGCCACAGGGCCATCTCCAGTGCGTCCAGAGAGAGATCGGTGCGCATGTGTGCCGAGCTGCCATCCGACGATCCTCTGGGAGTACACGCCCAGGACGAAGGCGACGTAGACCAGCCCGATCAGGTGCGGATATAGGTGTAGCGCACCACCAGGCTGGTTCGCTCCAGGGGCGATTCGACGGGCCATTCGGCTTTGGCAGGCGGGTCGGCCTTGTCTCCGTAGCCGGGTTACTGCGGAGCGTGTGGCGTCGAACCCGTAGTCGTGGTTCCGAAGCTCCGTTAGCCCGTGACACGCGATCTCGGGCGTTCTTACGCCTGCGGTGCGGGCGTTGGCGCGGTGCGGTGATCCTGGCTTTGCCAGCGGATCGCCCGGCGCCGCTGTCGGCGATCCCTCGGCTGGCCGGCCTCAGGAGTTCCCCGGTCGGCCCGTGGGCCCGCGACAGTCAGTACAGCCGGTCGCGGGCCCGAAGAAGGACGAACGCCAGGACGGCGATGGTGAGGATCAACAGTACCGTTGCCCCAAACCACTGCATTGCGGACATTTGCGAGAACGGAAGGTATTTAACCGACCATCCGACGATGTGATCCTGGGCCAGGCAAGCGGCGTGCGCTTTGTCGTTCGGTTCGCCACCGCAGGTGGTCCAGTCGACGGTCCCGCCTGAACTCGTCAGGAGGGACGGCTGCACCAGGGCCACCCCGGGCGGCAGCCGCGGGAACGTGTTTGTCACGTTGTGGGTGGTCAGCGTGGTCACGTTGCCGAGACTGAGGTAGAGATTGGCCCACGCGATTTGTACGACGACGGCGAAGCCGACAGTGATCACCATGGCCATCAGCGCCCGGCGCAACAACATGCCGATCGCAATGCCTCCTGCCACGGTCAACAGTGTGAGCGCCGTGGGCACCGGACCGGTGGAGTCGAAGACCTGTATGTCGGCCCAGGTGATCAGGGTGGTTTTCGACCCCACCGGCTGCCACCACCAGCTGAACGCGAGGGAGATGATCACGGTGGAGACCACGCCCATGCCCAGGGAGATGCAGAGCTTGGCGGCGAGCCAGCGGAGATGGCTCACGGACTGGGAGACGACCAGCTTCGCGGTGCCGTTCTCCAGGTCGCTCGCGAGCAGCGGCGCACCCACGAAGACACCGAACACGATGGGAACGAAAACGATGGCGTAGCCGGTCTGGGACAAGCGGCTGTAGTACGCCGGGAAGCCCTGCGTCCAGGCGTCCGTCTGCGGATGCGGCCAGCCATACCGGTCGAGGTACTCCATCATCTGGGCCCGCTGGAAAGCGATCCATCCGACACCCAGGGCGGTGGCGGCGATCAACGTCCAGAATACCGCCCGGTGCTGTCGCCATATCAGCCAGGTCATGCCGCGCAGCCGCAGGCCACCGGCCATCCGGGAGAAGGAGGGTACCGGGGTATCGGTTGGTCTGGTCATGCCGCCACAGCCTTCGTGTCGCTCGACTCGGCGACCCGGGCGCTGCGCGTCATCAGGGTCGGCGACTGTGGGAAGCGCAAATAGGTGAGCCGTGGTTTCACGGTTGTCGATCTTACTGGGCCAGCATGGAAGGCCGTCCGGAGCGCCGCGACGTCGGCCGGTAGCAGCCACAGGGGTGAGTTGCCGCGCATGGGACCCAGGGCCAGGCTGGAAGAAAGGCATCCATGCGGCGCGGCCACTATGCCGAAGCGATCTCTCGGATGCGTTCGAGCTTCTCTTCGGGGGTGAGTGCTGCGAGCCGTCCGTCGGCGAGGCCGTCGAGGATCGAGCGGACGTCGCGACGTTCCGGATCAAGGACAACAGTGATGATCTCCGATCGTGTGCTGTTGTCGCGGGCGTAGAGCCAGACGGTTTGGTTCTGCCGCGGCTCGGTGTTGTACAGCGGGTCGAGGGTCGCGAGGGGGAAGCGGCCGAGCTCTTCGGCTGCGAGGGCTTCCGCGATCTCTTCGGGGACCCACTTCCCGAGCTTCTTGTAGCCGAGCTCCTCCCGGAGTTCGCCCAGGGTGGCCTTCGTCAGTCCACCCTCTTCGGCACATCTTGCTGAGACAGCTTTCAGTCCAGCCATACCTGCAACCCGCCCCTCAAGTTGTCCAGTGGGCGATACACAACACATTAAGGGCGTGAGACATAAGATGCCGACGGTCCGTCAAATACTCACAGAAAGCAGCGTTGATCAACGAGTCTGACCCGGATGGGGTCGTGTTGGCGCGGCGTGCGCGCATGCGGTCGAGGCGCTGGACGTCGGTCGGGGCGGTCCACTGGTGCCAGATCCTGGACGGGCAGCCGTGAAGGACTCTCCGGCGTATGGGGCGCGGAACGTATCAGCCCCGAGTTTCGCAGCGGCCGGTTTGTATGTTTTTAGGCGGCCGTCGGGGTGGCCAAGGAACGGTAGTACGCGGTCTCGAATTCTTCGGGTGGGAGGTAGTCGAGGGCGGAGTGGAGGCGCTCGGTGTTGTACCAGCCGACCCACTGGACGATGGCGCGTTCGACCCGGCGGTAGTTGGGGTTGACGGCGGGCCGGGCTGGCAGTAGGGCGGTGGTGGAGAGTCAACCGCCGTGCTGGGGGCTGAAGGTGGCCGCTCGCCGTCCGTGTCCGCCTGCGCCGGGGCCGTTGGAGGAGTATGCGGCCCGGTTCGATGACCTCTTCGTCAGTCTCGCGCAACGGCGCGGGTTTCGCGAGTACGCGACCGGGCTGCTGGCTCCGCGGGACCGGAACAAGACGCTCACCTGCCTGACCGGGGAGAACCGGTCACTGCCGCAGGAACAGCGGCGGTGCAACTAGCGGACGCCGTACCCGAGGCGAGAAGAACGGTACCCAGCATGCCTGCACCGACGACGGCCGATGCCGCAACCCGACGTGTCATCAACAACTCTCATAGAGCTGCGCTGACAGGCCATTTTCAGCGAACGATGGTTGTCCGCCAAGCGGAAACTATCACCTACCCACTCGGCAATCGCTCGCCGTGAACAGATAGGCAGACATGAGTGCCTTTGTGTTCAAAGCTATTTCAAAGTTAGGGTTGGTCAGATAGAATCTCTGGCCACACCGTGGCGATGGTTGTTCGTAGTGGCGCTACGAATACAACGAGGCTCTTACTGTGGGCGGATGGCCTTGACCAGTCGCCGTTCAGAACCGGAGCCCGGATTCGCCGTCAGTCAGCCACCAGCTGCCGCTCAGTGGCCGGTTTCGGAAGTCCTTTGGGGGTGGTTTCGGCGGTGAGGTAGGGGTCGTCGATGTAGAGGCTGCAGGCACAGTTCGCGCCGTTGGTGGACGTGTTCCCCGTGTCTCTGGCCTTCCTCCCGCATGCCCGGGAAAGCTGATGCCCCGGCGGCTGCAGTGGCTGATGCAGAATGGCGCGGGGAACTTCACGAAGGAGAGGAACGCTGACGTGACGGAGATAGCGGGCGGGAGCGTGCCGCGAACCGCCGAGGACTGGCGTGGCTACCTGGTCGAGTACGGCGGGGTGTACGTGCGGACCGCGAATGAGTACGTGCGCCCACGCCTGACCGCCGAGCAGATCGAGAGCCACTGGCTGGGCGCCGAGCCTGCGGACGAGCGGACCATCGCGGCCACCGAGCAGCGCCTGGGCATCCGGTTCCCGCCCAGCCTGCGGGCCTTCCTGACCGTCACCAACGGCTGGCACGGGGTCGGCGGGTGGATCGACCAGGTCAGTCCATGCAGCGAGATCGACTGGCTGCGGAATACCGACATGGGCACCGACCTGATCGAGATCTATGCCGGGGAAGAGGAGGAGAGCGAGCCCAACGAGTTGCTCGCACTGTTCCGGCGTGCCCTGGTGATCGCCAACGGCGACGATCTCTGGCTGCTTGATCCCACCAAAACTCACCCGGACGGCGAGTGGACCGCCTACGAGTTCGCGCCCAAATACGGGGAGGACTCGGAGTACCCGAGCTTCGCCGAGCTTTTCCACGCGAGCAAGGATCTAATGATCAGTCTCGCCGAATCCAAGAAGTAAATGGTCGGGTTCGGCAATCCCTCGGGGACCTGATCGCGCTGCTTGGTGGAGTGGAGGATTCTTCCTGGTGGTCGGCGGTGTGCTGGTCGAGCCTGGCCAGCAGATCGTCCAGGTTGGAGGTGGTGAACTCCCACTGGAACGGCTGTGCCGTAGCGTTGTAGCGGTCTTCGAATGCTCGGAGCCGGTCCCCGACGTGGGCGAGGTCGGTGAAGTCGTTGGGCGAGAGGACCTTGCGCTGGACGACAGAGAAGAAGCAGATCTCCACCTGGTTCAGCTAGGAGGCGTGCACCGGGGTGTGCACCAAGACCGCGTTCGGAAACGCGGTCGACAGTCGGTCGGCGGCCTTCTGCCCGCGGTGGGAGGAGCCGTTGTCGACGATCCAGAACACCCTCTTGGCGCTGGCGTACGGCTCCTGGGCCATGACCCGGGCGACCAGGTTCGTGAACGGGTCGATGTCGGTGGGGGGTTCGGTGCGGCCGGGCACCCGGGCGGCGTGGACGTCGTAGGCGGCCAGGTAGGCCAGGGGGCCGCCGCGGCCGTAGGTGTGGCTCACGCGCATCGCGCGGGCCAGGGGGGGCAGCGGCAGCGGGCCTGGATGGAGGTCTTCTCGTCCGCGCTGATGACGTACTCGTCCTCGCCGAGCGGAATGCCCTGCCAGGTGCGGGCGTACAGGTCCAGCACGCGCTGGGCCTCGGTGCGGAACTGCGGGTCGGTGATGAAGATCCAGGAGCGGTGCTGACAGGGATTGAGGGCGTCCTCGGCCGGCCAGCGGCGCACGGTGGAGGCGGAGACGGGGCCGGTGATGCCGTGTGCGGCGAGTTCGGCGGCCAGCTCCCGGCATGACCAGCGAGCCAGCGGTGCCTCGGTTTCGGCGGGCAGGCGCCAGGCCAGCGCTTTGGCCTCGGCGACCTGCAGCGCCGTGTAAGACGGCGGCCGCCCCGATCGCTCGCGGTCGGACAGGCCGACCAAACCGTGTTCGGCGAACCGGCCGCGCCAACGGCGGAGGGTGTCCAGGTGCAGGCCGGTTACTCGGGCGATGCGCGCGTTGGAGCGGCCGTGTGCGGCGTGCAGCACCACCTGCGCGCGCATCCACAGCCAGTGCTCGGTCTTGTGGCCGTAGGTCATGGTCTTCAGCCGCTCGCGCTCGGCGGCGCGCAGGACTATCGGGCGGGCAGCGGCAACGGCAACGGGCAAGACGGGCAGGCGGATCGAGAGAAGTGGATCACGATGGGCTGTAGCCTGCCGTTCCGGGGATCGGCCTGTCGGGCAGGACGGGCGCCATGCCCACGCCTTCGGAAGACACCCGGCTTTCCCTGGAGGCACGCCTCGGCGAGCACGCTCGCACCGCCTGTCCGCAGCTGAAGCACCTGCACGTCTGCCACTGCGCCGCCTTCGCCTACGTGGAGGCCGAGCTGGCCGAGGGCGAACGCATCAAGCTGATGCGTCTGCGCTGCACCGGTGCCGTCGGCAGGTGGGGCTTCGCCCTCCACCTGGCCGGCAGCCACCGCTACGAGGACTCCCTGCTGCCCACCGGCAGCCCCACCGGCACCCCCGCAGACGCACTCGACTGCGCCTGCCGACTCCACCTCGCCGCCCCGAGTATCTAACATGTATGTGCTGAGGACCGGTGTCGCCTGGCGTGATGTCCCTGCGGAGACGGTGGGCTGCTCCGGTGCGACGGCCTGGCGCCGGCTACGGGACTGGACCGAGGCCGGCGTATGGCCTCGCCTGCACGCCGCCCTGCTTAGCGACTTGCGCCGCGCCGACCTGCTGGACCTGGACGACTGTGCCGTGGACGGCTCGCGCATCCGGGCTCTCAAAGGGGGGATCACGTCGGCGCCTCGCCCGTCGACCGGGCCCGCCCCGGCTCCAAGCACTACCTAATCGTTGACCGGCACGGGACCCCGCTCGCAGTCACACTCACCGGCGGCAACCGGCACGACGTCACCCAGCTCCTGCCATTGCTGGACGCGGTCCCGCCGATCCGAGGTCTGCGGGGTCGCCCCCGCCGCAAGCCCCGGCGGCTGTACGCAGACCGTGGCTACGACTTCGACAAGTACCGCCGCCTGCTGTGGAAACGCGGCATCAAGTCCGTGATCGCCCGACGCGGCGTCGCCCACGGCTCCGGACTGGGCAAGGTCCGCTGGGTGGTCGAGCACGCCTTCGCCTGGCTGCACCAGTTCAAGCGACTCCGCATCCGCTACGAGCGACGCGCCGACATCCACCGGGGCCTGCTTGAACTGGCCTGCAGCCTCCTATGCCTCCGCCGCCTACGAACCTCCTTCTGAAATGATCAGTTAGTGCTCGGCTCGGCCAGCAGGCGGTAGCTGCCCTGGTGGCTGCGCACCACGCCGGCGGTGGGGTGCGGGAAGTGGGTCCCCAGCAGCAGCCCGGCGGTGTCGGCCAGGCCGGCGAGCAGCTGGTTGCGGGTGCGGACCGCCTGCTCGGGGTCAATGTCGACGCAGCTGGTGAGGTGGGGGTGGGAGAGCTGCACGGGGTGGTGGATGCTGTCGCCGGTGATCAGGGCCGGCCGGTCGGTGCCGCGGATCTCCACGGCGACCTGGCCGGGCGTGTGGCCGGGGGCGGGGATCAGCCGCACGCCGTCCATCACCTCGCGCCCCTGCTCGGGGACGTCGACGAGGTCGAACAGGCCACTGTCACGGACGGGATGGACGGAGTCGCGGAACATCTGACGGCGGGGTTCGTCCATCTCGGCGGCGGCCCAGTAGTCCCATTCGGTCCGGCTGGTCAGGTAGCGGGCGTGCGGGAATGTCGGCACCCAACGGCCCTCGCTGAGCCGGGTGTTCCAGCCGACGTGGTCGGTGTGCAGGTGGGTGTTGATCACCAGGTCCACGGACTCGGGTGGGAAGCCGGCGGCGGCGAGGCGCTGGAGGTAGTCGGTGTGCAGGTCGTTCCAGGCGGGGTTGGCGCGGGTCTTGTCGTTGCCGATGCCGGTGTCGACCAGGATCCGCAGCCCGCCGATCTCCATCGCGAAGGTGTGGCTGGCCAGTTGGGGGGTGTCGGCGTCGGCGAAGTCCGGGCGCAGCCAGGGGGCTTCGTCGATGACCTGCCGGGTGACGCCGGGGAGCAGCCAGGGGCCGGTCTGCGGGGGGAGGGCGATCTCGTCGACGCGGTGGATCACGACGTCGCCGAGGTCCCAGCCGGTTGGAGCGCCGGCGGTGGTCTCCTGCTGCGGGGCGGTGGGGGTCATGGTGAGTCCTCTCGTGCTGTTCGGTGGTGCCGGGTGGTGGGTGCTCCGCACGCTGTCGGGCGGCGGAAGCGCGGTCGGTGGAGCGGGGTGACGGGACCGGGGTCAGCCGAAACCGGGGTCAGCGGGCGTCGGCTTGCCGGGCGCCGGCCCGGCGGGTGCTGAGCGCCAGTCCGGCCAGGGCCGGCAGGACCAGCAGCACGATCGCGGCGGTGTACGCGGACACGGCGGTGCCGAGGCCGTACCGGTTGGTCAGCGCTCCGGCCGCGATCGCCGGGCCGCTCATGGCCAGGTAGCTGACGCAGTAGTAGGCGGCGAGGGTGCCGGCCCGCTCCGCGGGGGTGGCCGCGGGGAGCAGCAGGCGCAGCGCGCCCTGGTTCACCGCGCCGAAGCCGGCGCCGGCCAGCACGGTGCCGGCGAAGAGCACGAGCAGGCTGTGCAGGTGCAGACCGCCCAGGGTCAGCAGGGCGCCGGGCAGCAGGGCCGCGGTGCCCGCGACGCTCACCGTCAGGGCCGCTCGCCGCCGCACGGCGCAGACGGCCAGGGCGGCGCTCGCGGTCAGCGCGAAGAAGACCAGGCCGCCGGTGGCGCGCGGAGCGTGCGGGGCGATCAGGCTGGCGAGGGAGGGACCGAGAGAGGAGTAGAAGCCGCCCAGAGCCCAGGCGGCGACGACGCTGGGCGCGGTCACCAGCAGCACCGGGCGGGCGGCCGGGGCGACGGCGATGCCCGGGCGCAGCGAGCGCCAGACGCCTGGGCGCAGCTGGGCGGTCTCGCTGGTGCGGGCGACCGCGAGGGCCTGCCCGGTGAAGAGCACCATGAGCAGCAGGTAGACGGTGCGGGTGGGCGCAGGGGCGAACTGCACCAGGCCGATCGAGACCAGGACGCCGGCCGCCATACCGGCCACCGGCGTGACGCTGTTGGCCAGCGCGGCCCGTCCGGGGCGGTCGGGGTCGTCGAAGTCCAGCAGCGCGGCCCCGGCGGCGCCGGTGGCGACGCCGGTCGCCACGCCCTGCAGGACGCGGGCGACGATCAGCCAGCTCACGCCAGGGGCGGCGGCGAAGGCGGCCATCGCGGCGGCCTCGACCAGCAGCGCCGCCGCGATCACCGGGCGCCGGCCCAGGTGGTCCGAGAGCGCTCCGGCCACCAGCAGCGCGCCCAGCAGGGCGAGCGCGTAGGCGCTGAAGACGACGGTGACCGTCAGGGCCGAGAAGTGCCACTCGGCCTGGTAGAGGACGTACAGCGGGGTCGGTGCGCTGGAGGCGGCCAGCAGGCCGAGCAGGATCGACGCATGCAGGGCGAAGGCGTGACGACGGTGGAGCATCGG
>CAYNNX010000293.1:0-9254 GCA_964398515.1 uncultured Streptantibioticus sp.
CCCGCAAGGTGGTCGTCACCAAGGACGAGACCACCATCGTCGACGGCGCCGGCGACAGCGACCAGGTGCAGGGCCGCGTCAACCAGATCCGCGCCGAGATCGAGCAGTCGGACTCCGACTACGACCGCGAGAAGCTCCAGGAGCGCCTCGCCAAGCTGGCCGGCGGCGTGGCCGTCATCAAGGCCGGTGCCGCCACCGAGGTGGAGCTCAAGGAGCGCAAGCACCGCATCGAGGACGCGGTGCGCAACGCGAAGGCCGCCGTCGAGGAGGGCATCGTCGCCGGTGGTGGCGTGGCCCTGATCCAGGCGTCCTCCGTCTTCGAGAAGCTGGAGCTGGACCTGACCGGCGACGAGGCCACCGGTGCCTCGATCGTCAAGCTGGCCCTGGAGGCCCCGCTCAAGCAGATCGCCGCCAACGGCGGTCTCGAGGGCGGCGTCGTGGTGGACAAGGTGCGCAACCTGCCCGTCGGCCACGGCCTGAACGCCGCGACCGGCGAGTACGTCGACATGATCGCCGAGGGCATCATCGACCCGGCCAAGGTGACGCGCTCGGCGCTGCAGAACGCCGCGTCCATCGCGGGCCTGTTCCTCACCACCGAGGCCGTCGTCGCCGACAAGCCGGAGAAGGCCGCCGCGGGTGCGGACGCCGCCGCCGGCATGGGCGGTGGCATGGACTTCTGATCCACCCGGATCGGATCGTCCCGTCGCACGGACCGAGGGCGGCACCCCAGCAGGGGTGCCGCCCTCGGGCGTTCGCGCGCGGAACGCGACCGGCTCGACCCGTTCAGCGGCAGGCGTCCAGCGCGGCGCGCAGCCGGCCGCCGGACCGCGCGAGCAGGCGTTCGGCCGCCGGGGCGTCGACCCCGCCGAGCAGCACCAGGATGGCGTTCTTGACCTCGCCGCCGGTCGCGGCGAGGGCCGCCTCGATCTCGTCGTCCGCCGCCTCCGTGGCCAGCGCGACGATGCGGCGGGAGCGCGCCCGCAGCTTGTCGTTGGAGGCGCGCACGTCGACCATGAGGTTTCCGTAGGTCTTGCCGAGCCGGATCATGGTGACGGTCGAGATCATGTTGAGCACGAGCTTCTGCGCGGTGCCCGCCTTCAGCCGGGTCGAGCCGGTCAGCAGCTCCGGGCCGACGACGACCTCGATGCCGTGGTCCGCGGCGGCGGCGAGCGCGGAGCGCGCGTTGCAGGAGACGCCGATCGTCAACGCCCCCTGCTTGCGGGCGTGTTCGACGGCCCCGACGGCGTACGGGGTGCGCCCGGAAGCCGAGACGCCGACCACGGTGTCGTGCGGCCCGATGCCGAGCGCGTCGAGGTCCTCCGCGGCCAGGTGCCTGCTGTCCTCGGCACCCTCGACGGCGTTGACCATGGCGTCCGGCCCCCCGGCGATCAGGCCGACGACCTGCCCCGGGCGGGTGTTGAAGGTCGGCGGGCACTCGCTGGCGTCGAGGACGCCGAGTCGTCCGGCCGTACCGGCCCCCGCGTAGACCAGGCGGCCGCCGCGGGCCATCCGCATCGCGGCGCCGTCGATCGCCTCTGCGATGCGGGGGAGCTGCTCGGCGACGGCCGCGGGGACGGAGGCGTCCTCGGTGTTCATCAGGCGGGCGATCTGGAGGGTGGGCAGGTGGTCGATGTCGGCCAGGTCCGGGCGGAACGCCTCCGTGGTGAGGCTCTCCAGCTCCCGGCGCAGCTCGTCGTGGCCGGTGTCGTACGCGGAGGGATCGGCGTTCGGGGGCATGCGGCTCGCGGTTCCTTGAGAAGGGTGCGGGGATGCGGTGCGCCGGGCGGGACTACAGTCGTCCGGCGCGCGGGGAGTGGCGGTGCGCGAGCGCCTCGTACGAGGCGGACAGCGCGGGCGCGGCCCGTTCGTACGTGCGCTGGGCGACACCGACGAACAGGCAGTCCACGACGAGGAGTTGGCCGGTGCGGCTCGACATGGCGGCCGGGCGCAGCTCGCTCTCGCGGGAGATGGACGTGGTCAGCACATGGTCGGCGTACTGGGCCACGGCACCGTCCGGCCGCCCGGTGACGGCCACGGTGGTGGCGCCGTGGTCGAAGGCGGCCCGCAGCGGTTCGATCACGTCGACCGTGTTGCCGGAGTGGGTTATCGCCAGGGCCACGTCCCCCTGCCGGAGCTGGACGGCGTTGGTGACCGCCAGGTGCGGATCGCTGTGGGCGTGCGCTATCAGGCCGATCCGCAGCAGCTTCTGGGCGAGGTCCTGGCCGACCAGCGCCGACGCCCCGGCCCCGTAGACGTCGATGCGGCGTGCGGCGGCCAACGCGGCGACGGCCGACTCCAGTTGGGCTATGTCGAGCCCGGCGGCGGTCTCGGCGAGGGTCTGCCGCTCGTCGTGGGCGAGCTTGGCCACGACGTCGGCCAGCGGGTCGTCCACCGCGATGTCCGCGGTGACCGCCGGCGGCGCACCCGCCTCCTGCCGGGCGGCGAACGCGGCGAGCGCCAGGCGCAGATCGCGGTAGCCGGGATAGCCCAGCACCCGGGCGGCCCGTACGACGGTGGCCTCGCTGGTCCCGGTCCGCCGGGCGAGCCCGGTCACGGTGAGCCGGGCGCAGCCGGCCGGGTCGCGGGCGACGGTCTCGGCCACGCGCTGCATGGACCGGGTCATGGCGGGAGCCAGGGTGCGGACCTTGGCGGCGAGACCGGCCGCGGCGGAGACTTCGAAAGTTCCTTTCGGGTGGGACGTCACGTTGTGAAAAGTAGTTTCAGCGGCGCTGGGGGTCAAGGGCCGTCGAGGGGAGAATGGGCCGCATGGAGCTGGAACGTCGCCTGCACGCGGCCCGCGCCCTCGTCCTGGCCGACCTGGCCGCCTTCGGCATCGCCGACGCCTCCGCGGTCTCGCTGGTCGAGGACGCCGTCGCGCACAGACGGTGGTGGGTCGAGCAGTGGCCTCAGGGCGCCGGCTTCGTGGCCGGGCTGATCGCGCAGGACGTGCAGGACGCGCTGCTGGAGCGCGGTGAGCGGTGGCCGGTGTGCGGGGTGTGCGAGGAGGCGCACGGCCTTCAGGTCGAGCCCGAGCTCGGTCCGGACCCGCACTGGGTCTGCGCCGAGCGCGGCGTGGTGGTGGCCCCGGTCGGCGGACTGGGCGCGCAGGGCTGACGCGGGCCTGACGCCGGCCTGAAGAGGCGTCAGGCGCTCAGCAGCTCCAGCTCGGTCGTCAGGTTGTGCCGCGCCCGCTCCTCCCAGTGCCCGCGGCCGTGCGGGGTGTGGAACAGCCAGGGCAGCCCCAGGAGTTGGCGCAGCACCTCGGCCCGGCCCGCGCGGAAGGCCGGTTCGGGGACGAAGGCGTACTCCTCGCGCACCGCCGCCGCGTAATGGGCGTAGGCCTCGGGCGATCCGGCCAGTACGGCAAGGTCGGCGTCGCACAGCACGGCGCCGTTGCGGTCGTCGTCGGCCGGGTCGTGGGTGGTGGTCAGCCGCACCAGGCGGGCGACCTCGGCGGTGAGTGGCTCCGGCAGGCCGGCCTCGGGGAGCGCGCGTTCGGCGAGGGCGGCGCTGCGCTCCTCGTTCTCCGAGCGGTCGGGGCGGTAGACCGCGTCGTGGAACCAGGCGGCGAGCAGCACCGCGTCCGCGTCGACGGCGTGCCCGGCCAGCGTTTGTACGTGGTCGAGGACCGCGAGGAGGTGGTCGGTGGTGTGGTAGCGCCGCTGCGGTTCGGCCCAGCGGGCGAGCAGTTCCTCGCCGTACGGGCCGGGGTCGGCGGTGCATCCCGCGCGGCGCAGCAGCACCGTCCAGCGGTTCAGCAGGGCGTCGTGGCTCGGGTGCCGCGGCGCGGTGGGCGTCGGCGTCATGAAGGCCATTGTGGCGACTGCCGCACACGGCGTGGCAGGCGGCACGGCGGTATGGCACCCTGGATACATGTCTAGACCAATCTTCGAAGTGATCGCTCTGGGGGCCGACGACGCTGTCGCCGCCGAGGCCGGAGGGGCCGACCGCCTCGAACTGGTCGCCGACATCGCCGCCGACGGGCTCACCCCGCCCCGCGCCACGTTCGCCGCCGTCCGCGCCGCCGTCGACATCCCGCTGCGGGTGATGCTGCGTGCGACCGACGGCTTCGCGGCCGGGGACGCGCGCGACGTCGACGCGCTGTGCACCGCCGCAGAGGCGCTGCGGGCCGAGGGCGCCGAGGAGTTCGTGCTGGGCTTCCTCACCGCCGACGGCGAACCGGACCTGGCGGCCCTGCGGGCGCTCGTCGGCGCCATCGGCGGCTGCCGCTGGACCTTCCACCGTGCGATCGACCGGGCGGCCGACCGCGACGCTCTGCGCAGGCGCCTGGAGGGGCTGCCCGGCCTCGACGCCTATCTGACCGCGGGCGACGCGGCCGGCGTGGACAGCGGCCTGCCCACCCTGCGGGCCGAGGCCGCCCGAGCCGCGGCGGGCGAACCCGGCTACGCGCCCCGCATCCTCGTCGGCGGCGGCCTGCGCGCCGGGCACCTGCCCGAACTGCGCGCCGCCGGGATCGACGCCTTCCACGTCGGCGGCGCGGTACGCCCCGGCGGCTGGCAGGCCCCCGTCGACCGGGACGCCGTACGCGCCTGGCGGGACGCGCTGGACACGCCGGTACCCGCCTGAGCACCGGTCAGGCCCGGGCGGTCAGCTCCTGCGGAAGCGGGGCCGCGTGCACCACGGTGAGCCCGGAGACCGCGCGGGTCAGCGCAACGTACAGGCGGCGCAGTCCCGTGCGGGGGTCCGGTTCCGCGTCGACCACGGCGGTGGGCTCGTCGAGCACCACGTAGTCGTACTCCAGGCCCTTCGCCAGCGAGGCCGGGACGAGGGTGAGGCGGGCCGACCGCGAGGTCTCCTCGCCCGGGGCGAGCCAGGACAGGCCCGCGGCGGCCAACGCCCGCTCCAGCTCCGGCACGCGCGGGTCCGCCGCGATCAGGCCGATCGAACCCTCCCGCTCCAGCGCCTCCCGGCAGGCCGCGAGCACCGCGCCGCCGAGCTCCCCGGGCGCGACCTGCCGCACCCGCAGGTCGCCGTGGGACTCGCGGACCGAAGTCGCCGGGGCGAGGCCGGGGGCGATCGCCGGAAGCAGCCGGGAGGCGTACGCGATCACCCGCCGCGGCACGCGGAAGCCGCGCGTCAGCTCCTCCACCCGCGCCTGCGGCTTGCCCAGGTGCGCCAGGGCCTCGGGCCAACTCGCCGTGGCCCACGGGGTGGTGCCCTGCGCGATGTCGCCGAGCACCGTCGCCGAGCCGGTCGTGCAGCGGCGGCCGACCGCCCGGTACTGCATGGGGGAGAGGTCCTGCGCCTCGTCGAGCACCACATGGCCGAGCGACGGGGTGCGCCGCACCAGGTCCGTCGCCTCGTCCACCAGCACCCGGTCCGCCGCCGACCAGAGCGCCGACTTCACCCCGCGGGCGGGCCTGGGCCACAGGATCTCCTTCTGCTCGTCGGCGGTGAGGATCCCTTCCGCGCAACTCGCCAGGAAACCCGGGTCGGACAGCAGCCGCATCACCGTCTTCGCCGGATCCACCGGCGGCCAGATCGCCTTCACCGCCGCCTTCACCGGCTGCGAACGTGCCACGGCGTCCTGCACGCGGTCGTCGGGCGCCTCCCCGGCCGCCTCCATCCGCACCAGCACGGCGTGCGCGATCCGCTGCGGCAGCGCCTCGGCCGCGGCGCCGTAACGGATGTCACGCTCGGTCAGTTCACCGACGATCTCCTCCAGTTCGTAGGCGGGGACGCGCCAGCGGCGGGATCCGCGGACCACCACCACGGGCTCGGTCGGGATGGTGATCCCGCTGCGCACCGCACGCCGCAGCACCTCGGCCATCCGCGCGTCGCCCTTGACGAGCGCGGCCGCCGTGGTGTCCGTTCCCCGCAGCGGGACGTGCGCGACGAGGTCGTCTACGGTGGCCTGCTCGACGTGCAACTCGCCCAGCGCGGGCAGCACTTGCTCGATGTAGTGCAGGAACGAGCGGTTCGGGCCGACCACCAGGGTGCCGGTGCGGGCCAGGCGCTCGCGGTGGGCGTAGAGCAGATAGGCGACCCGGTGCAGCCCGACCGCCGTCTTGCCGGTGCCCGGCGCGCCCTGGACGCAGACCGTGCCGCCGATGCCGAGGCGCACGATCTCGTCCTGCTCCGGCTGGATCGTGGCGACGATGTCCCGCATCGGCCCGACGCGAGGCCGTTCGATCTCCGCCTGAAGCAGCCTGCTCGCCGTCTCGGCCTCGTCCGGATCCGTCAGGTGCTCGTCCTCGTACGCGGTGAGCGTCCCGCCCGTGTAGCCGAACCGGCGGCGCAGCGCGACGTCCATCGGCTCTCTGCGCGAGGCCCGGTAGAACGGCTGCGAGACCGGGGCACGCCAGTCGATCACCATCGGCTCGCCGTCGCCGTCGTGCACGTGGCGGCGCCCGATATAGAACCGCTCTCCACCGGCCCCTTCGGCCGGGTCCGCCCCGTCATCGGCCAAGCGGCGCGCAGCGCCTGTGTCGAGGGTGGTGGCGGGTGACGGGCGGGCGTGCAGATAGTCCAGGCGGCCGAAGAACAGCGGGGTGTCGGCCAGGTCGGCGAGGGCCTCGATCCGCGCGTCCAACTGGCCGCGCAGGACCTCGGCGTTGACCCAGTTGGCGGTGACGTCGCGGATGTCCAGCGCTTCGGCCTCCGCGCGCATCGCACGCAACGCGGCCCGGGAGGCGGCCAGATGGGCCCGTTCGCGGGCCAGCGGATCGGTGCCCGGGGCGACGGGCTGCTTCGGGGTGGACACGGGTGTGATGCCTCCGGCGGTACGCAGGCGGCGCGGGGGGGGCCGGGGGGGGCCGGGGGCGGGCCCCCCCCCCCCGCGCCCCGAACGAGAGGGGGGGACGGGGCGGGCCGGTTGCGGGCGGGCCGCGCGTGGGCGCGGGCCCGGCCCCCCCGCGACCTGAACGGCTGGTGAGACGGTGCCGGCCGGTTTCCGTCCGGCCGGCGCTCCCGTGGCTGCCGCCGCGTTGAGCTGGAGCGGGGCTCGCCGGCGTGGGAGGCGGCAAGAGGGGCGATGCTACGCCGGGCCGGAGGAACGCGCTAACGGTTTTCCGCGCGGCCCCGGCCGCCCGCCGCATCCGGTCGGCGATCCCCTCGGGATGCCCCTAGGGGACGGCCCTCCCTCGGTGGCGCAGGCGTCGGCCCACGGGCGTAGACGCGGTGAGCGGACGTTCATCCTGGCGACCGATGTGCGCCAACGGGGTGAAAACCTACCGTGGAGACATGGCAACCTCGACACTTCACCCGATCCGGGGCAGTACCGCCATCGGGGCGATCCCCGCCCCCGGCGAGCCCGCCGCCCCCGAGCGCCGCAGTAGTCCGCGCCACCTCATCGGAAGCACGATCAGGGCGATCGGCGTCTTCGCCGACACCGCGTTCCGCGTCGTGATCCTCGGCGCCGACGCGGCCGACGCCGCCCGCCAGCCCGACCCTCCCGGCATCCCCGCGGCCCGTGACGGCGGCGCCCGGGACAGTGAGCCGGCGCGCAACCGCGAGGGCGACCGCCCCGCGGGAGGCGCTCGCGGCTGAGGGAGCCGTGCACACCGCTGAGAGCGCCCCGCCCGGCTCCGGGTAGGGTCGGCCGCCGGGACGGACGGTGAGCGGAGGGGCGGAATCGGTGACTCTCACCACGGTGATAGGCGGCAGCTCGGAGCGGAACGGGCCGACCCTGCGAACGGCCCTGGCGGCCACCCCGCGCAGGCCCCTGCTACTGGCAACCGCGCTGCTCGGGCTCTCACTGATCGCGTACGGGGCCCTCTGCCTGACCCTGCGGTTCCAGCTCGCCGACGCGGTCGTCTACCGGGCCGAGGGAATGGCCGCCGCCACCGGACACGGCCTGTACGACCTGCGGGTCACCGAGTGGAACCTGCCCGCCACCTATCCGCCCTTCGCCGCCATACTGTTCATCCCGACCGCCTGGCCGCCGCTGGACGTGCTGCGCATGGCGGTCACCGAGGCCAACGTCGTCCTGCTCGGGTTCCTCGCCCACCTGTCCTTCCGCTTCGCGGGGTGGCCCCGCCGGATGGAGATGCGGCCGGTCGCGATCATCGTCGCGACCGCGCTCGGCATATGGCTGGAGCCCGTCTTCCAGACGCTCGCCTTCGGTCAGGTCAACCTGGCGCTCGCCGCCCTCGTCCTGTGGGACCTCTCCCGCGCCGACGGCGCCCCCGGCAAGGGCGCGGCGATCGGCGTCGCCGCCGGGATAAAGCTCACGCCCGCGCTGTTCGCCGTCTACCTGCTGCTGACCGGCCGGGTACGGGCGGCGGCCGTCGCGGCGGCCTCGTTCGCCGCAACCGTCCTCGTCGGCTGGCTGGTGCTGCCCGACGCGACCGTGGAGTTCTTCACCCGGCGGATGTTCGAGACCCAGCGCGTCGGCAAGGTGTGGATCGTCGACAACCAGTCCCTTCAGGGCCTGCTCGCCCGCCTTCTGCACACCACCGACCCCGGCCCGGTCTGGCCGGCCGTCGCCGCCCCGGCCGCGGTCGCCGGGCTGGCGGTCGCCGTCTACGCCGCCCGCCGCGGGCTGGAGACCTGGGGGGTGCTGTGCGCGGCGGTCACCGCCCTGCTCGTCTCCCCGATCAGCTGGTCCCACCACTGGGTGTGGTGCGTGCCGCTGCTCGCCGTACTGGCCGCCGAGGCGCGCCGGGTGCCGTGGCGCTGGGCGGCCCTCGCCGCGGTGGCCGTCTGCTTCGCGGCCCGCAGCATGTGGCTCGTCCACAAGCCCGGCGGCCACGTCCTCCACCTGCCCTGGTGGCAGCAGCCGCTCGCGTCGCCCTATCCACTGGTGGGGCTGGCGTTCCTCGCCGTGGCCGCGGTCCGCGTCCACCGCCGCCCGGCCCGGCGCGCCTGACGCCTACACCTCGTCGCCGGCCAGCAGCGAATCGGCGTCCACGATCCGGTAGGCGTACCCCTGCTCGGCCAGGAAACGCTGGCGGTGCGCCGCGAAGTCCTGGTCGACGGTGTCCCGCGCGACGACCGAGTAGAAGACGGCCGGGTGCCCGTCGGCCTTGGGCCGCAGCACCCGGCCCAGACGCTGCGCCTCCTCCTGGCGGGAGCCGAAGGTGCCCGACACCTGGATCGCGACGGTCGCCTCCGGCAGGTCGACGGAGAAGTTGGCCACCTTGGAGACCACCAGCACGCTCAGCTCGCCCGACCGGAAGGCGTCGAAGAGCTTCTCGCGCTGCGCGTTGGTCGTCTCGCCCTTGATCACCGGCGCCTCCAGGTGCTCGCCGAGCTCGTCGAGCTGGTCGAGGTACTGGCCGATCACCAGCGTC
>CAYNNX010000294.1:0-9232 GCA_964398515.1 uncultured Streptantibioticus sp.
GGGACTGCTTCGGGTTGCCGCCGGCGTTCGCGGCCTTGCCGTTGGTGAAGAACAGCTTGGCGAGGTACTGGGTGGTGCCAAGCGCGAGCAGGTTGATCGCGACACCGGAGACGATGTGGTCCACGCCGAAGGTGACGGTGGCGACGGCGTGCAGCAGCCCGCCGGCCATGCCGCCGGCGATGCCCGCCAGCAGGCCGATCCACGGGCCGTGCTGCCAGCCGACCCAGGCACCGAAGAAGGTGCCGAGGATCATCATGCCTTCGAGGCCGATGTTGACGACGCCGGCCCGCTCCGACCACAGACCCGCGAGCCCCGCCAGGCCGATGGGCACGGCCATCTGCAGGGCGCCGGCGACCTGGCCGGAGGAGGTGACGTCGACGGCGCCGGTGATGGCCCGCACCGCCGATATCGCGAGCAGCGCGCCCGCCACGATCAGCAGGATGACGGGTGTGGTCAGCCGGTTCGCCTTGCCCTGGGCCTGCGGGGCCTTGGGCGCGGTGGTGGTTGCCGTGACGCTGCTCATGCCGTCACCTCCTGCTCCTGCGCGTTGTCGTTGGTACGGGCGGCGGCCAGCTCCTCGCCGACCTTGCGCTGCTGGCGGCGGATGCCGTAGCGGCGGACGAGTTCGTAGGCGATGACCACGGACAGGACGATGACGCCCTGCATGACGCCGACGATCTCCTTGTCGTAGCCGCTGAACTCCAGCCAGTTGGACGTGCGGTCCAGGAAGCCCCACAGCAGCGCGCCGATGGCGATGCCCACCGGCTGGTTGCGGCCCAGCAGGGCGACGGCGATACCGGTGAAGCCGATGCCGGTGGGGAACTCGGTGCTGTACTGGTGGGCCTCGTTGAGCAGCGCGGGCATGCCGACCAGGCCGGCGACGGCGCCGGAGATCAGCATGCTGGTGACGATCATGCGCTTGACGTTGACGCCGCCGGCGTGCGCGGCCGACTCGGACTGGCCGACGGTGCGCAGGTCGAAGCCGAAGCGGGTGCGGGAGAGCACGAACCAGTAGGCGGCGCCGGCCAGCGCCGCGACGACGATGAAGCCCTCGATGGGGCCGGCGGCCGGGTTGGCGGTGATGGAGAAGAACCAGCCGGACGACGGCAGCACGCGGGTGTGCACGCTGTTGGTGTTGGCGTCCAGCAGCGCCAGGCGGCCGGGCTGGAGCAGATAGGCGATGACCGCGGTGGCGATCGAGTTGAGCATGATCGTCGCGATCACCTCGCTGACGCCGCGGGTGGTCTTCAGCAGACCGGCCACGCCCGCCCACATCGCGCCGACCGCCATCGCCACGATGATGATCAGCGGGATCTCGAGGACTGCGGGGAGGTTGACGTAACCGCCGACGACAGCGGCGGCGAACGCGCCGAGCCGGTACTGGCCGTCGACGCCGATGTTGAACAGGTTCATCCGGAAGCCGATGGCCACCGCGAGACCCGCGAGGTAGTAGGTGGTCGCCTTGTTGAGGATGTAGACCTGGCTGTCGCTCTTGAAGCCGTAGTCGAACATGATCTGGAAGGCGTGGAACGGCTCCTTGCCGGTGGCCAGCAGCACCAGCGAGGTCACCGCGACGGCGGCGGCGACGGCCAGCACGGGAGCCGCCACGCCCAGCAGTACCCGCTCTTTGTCGATCTTCTTCATCGCGCTTCCTCCCCCTCGGGTCCCTCGTCCTCGCCCGGCACGTGCTCAAGGTGGCCGGAGGAGGCGCCCGTCATGGCGGAACCCAGTTCCTCGGGGGTGATCGTGGCGGGGTCGGCGTCGGCGACCAGGCGGCCGCGGAACATCACCCGGAGCGTGTCGGACAGGCCGATCAGCTCGTCCAGGTCGGCGGAGATCAGCAGCACGGCGAGGCCCTCGCGGCGCGCTTCGCGGATCTGGTCCCAGATCTGCGCCTGCGCGCCGACGTCCACGCCGCGGGTCGGGTGGGCGGCGATGAGCACCTTGGGCCGGTGGCTCATCTCCCGGCCCACGATGAGCTTCTGCTGGTTGCCGCCGGACAGCGAGGCCGCGGTGACCTCGATGCCGGGGGTGCGCACGTCGTACTCGGCGACGATCCGCTCGGTGTCGCGGCGCGCGGCGGCCGGGTCGAGCAGGGCGCCCTTGCTGTTGGGGCGCTCGGTGACGTGGCCGAGAATGCGGTTCTCCCACAGCGGCGCGTCGAGGAGCAGGCCGTGGCGGTGACGGTCCTCGGGGATGTAGCCGATGCCGTCCTCGCGGCGCTTGCGGGTGGCGGTGCGCGAGATGTCGGCGCCGTCCAGGGTGATGGATCCGGCGTCGGGGCTGCGCATGCCCATGATCGCCTCGACCAGTTCGGCCTGGCCGTTGCCTTCGACACCGGCCAGGCCGAGGACCTCGCCCTTGTGGATGGTGAAGGAGATCTGGTCCAGCACCGTGCGGTCCACGCCGTCGGCGTCGGGGGCGGTCAGGTGGAGCCCTTCGACGCCGAGCATCGGGATGTCGGTGACGGTCGACTCACGCGTCTCCGGGGAGGGCAGCTCGCTGCCGACCATCAGCTCCGCGAGCTGCCTGGGCGTGGTGGTCGACGGGTCCGCCGAGCCGACGGTGGTGCCGCGGCGTATGACGGTGATCTCGTCGGCGACCGAGAGGACCTCGCCCAGCTTGTGCGAGATGAAGATGACGGTCAGGCCCTCGGCCTTGAGCTCGCGCAGGTTGTCGAAGAGCGCGTCGACCTCCTGCGGGACCAGGACCGCGGTCGGCTCGTCGAGGATCAGGGTGCGCGCGCCGCGGTAGAGGACCTTGAGGATCTCCACGCGCTGCCGGTCGGCGACGCCGAGGTCCTCCACGAGCACGTCGGGGCGGACCCCGAGGCCGTAGGCGCCGGAGATCTCCAGGATCTTGGCGCGGGCCTTGGCGCCGATCCCGTACAGCTTCTCGCTGCCGAGGACGACGTTCTCCAGGACCGTGAGGTTGTCGGCGAGCATGAAGTGCTGGTGCACCATGCCGATGCCGCGGGCGATGGCGTCTCCGGGGTCGTGGAAGGAGACCTCTTCGCCGTCGACGGCGATCGTGCCCTCGTCCGGCTTCTGCATGCCGTAGAGGATCTTCATCAGGGTCGACTTGCCGGCGCCGTTCTCGCCGCACAGGGCGTGGACGGTGCCGCGGTGGACCGTGAGGTTGATGTCGTGGTTGGCGACGACTCCCGGGAACCGTTTGGTGATTCCGGTGAGCTGGACTGCGGGCGGGGGGCCGGCGGGGTTGATGGCGCACTCTCCTGGGGCCGAAGGAGCCGGGCGGTGGGGTGAACGTACCGCGACGATCGGGGCGCACGACTCTCTACGCGCGTAGCGATCGTTACGCGGACAGGGGCCCGGCGGGAGGGGGTCTCACCTCCCCCGACGGGCCCCGTCACAACGCGGTTATCGGCGGCCGCGGGGTCAGGGGGTCGACTTGACCTTGATCTGACCCGCGACGATCTTCTTCTTCGCGGCGTCCAGCTGCGGCTGGATGTCGGCGATGAAGCCGCCGCTGGTGGCCAGGGCCACACCGCCGTCGGCCAGCCCGTAGGTCTTGTTGCCGGTGAGCGCCTTGCCGTCGTGGACGCTCTTGATCAGGTCGTAGACGGCCACGTCCACGTTCTTGACCGCGGAGGTCAGGATCGAGGACTTGTAGGCGGCCAGGCCCGGGTCCTGGTACTGGTCGGAGTCGACGCCGATCGCCCAGGCGCCCTGCTTGCCGTGGACGGCCTCGATGGCACCCGCGCCGGAGCTGCCGGCGGCCGAGTAGATCACGTCGACGCCCTGGGAGAGCATGCCGTTCGCGGCGCTCTTGCCCTTGTCGGGGCTGGAGAAGCCGGACAGGTCGGAGCCGGTGCTCAGGTACTGCACGGTCACGTTGTCGCCGGGCTTGGTGTCCTTGACGCCCTGCGTGAAGCCGGCCTCGAAGCCCTTGATGAGGGTGATGTCCACACCGCCGATGAAGCCGATGTGGCCGGTCTTGGACTTCAGCGCGGCGGCGACACCGGCGAGGTAGGAGCTCTCCGGCGACGCGAAGGTCATGCTGTCGACGTTGGCGGCGGGCACGACCGAGTCGACGATGCCGAAGTTGGTCTTGGGGAACTTGGCGGAGACGGCCTTGACGGCGTTCGCGTAGGCGAAGCCGACCGCGACGACCGGGTTGTAACCGGCCGAGGCCAGGTCGGACAGGTGCTGCTCGCGGTCCGACTCGGTGTCGCTGGTCTTGGCGGTCAGCTCCTTGGGCGTGCCGCCGAACTCCTTGGTGGCCTTGTCCAGGCCGCGTGCGGCGGAGTCGTTGAACGAGTGGTCGCCGCGGCCGCCGACGTCGTAGGCGACGCCGACCTTGAGGCCGCTGCCCCCGGAGGAGCTCGGGGTGCCGCTGCTCTGGGTCGAGCTGGCACCACAGGCGGTGGCGGTGAGAGCGAGGGCCGCGGTCGTCAGACCCGCGGCGGCAAGCGTGGTTACCCGGCGCACGAGGGGTACCCCTTCATCCATCTGAGCGCCCCGTCCGGCGCTGGTTCTGCGGCAGCTTAACGCGCGTAGATGTCAGGTAAAGGGGGGTTGTGAACCTGTTATCGGATCGAGGCCAACCCCGGGTTTCGGGATGATCTCGGCCCGGTTGCCCGGGGGTGACCAGGGCGAACCGGGGGCCGCGGGCCGGGACGGGGGCCGGACTCAGCCCGGCAGGGCGGCGGCGGTGAAGAGCTCCACGCCGACCCGGATGGCGTTCTCGTCGGCGTCGAAGTCGCCCCGGTGCAGATCGCGGATGGCGCAGTCGCCGACCGGGCGGACGCCGAGGCGGGCCAGGGCGCCGGGGACGTGTTCGAGGTACCAGGAGAAGTCCTCGCCGCCGAGGCTCTGCTCGGTGTCCTCGACGGCGTGGGCACCGTAGCGGGCGCTCATCGCGTCGCGCAGCAGCTCGACGGAGGTGGCCTCGTTGACCACCGGGGGGACTCCGCGGTGGTAGGTGAGCTCCCACTTGGCCCGGTACATCGCGGCGACCTGGTCGATGATCTCGTGGATCAGGTCGGGGGCGTCGTGCCACGCCTCCAGGTCCAGGCAGCGCACGGTGCCCTCCAGCTCGGCGTGGTGCGGGATCACGTTGGGCGCGTGGCCGGCCCCGATGCGTCCCCACACCACCGACAGTCCGGCCCGCGGATCGATCCGGCGGGCCAGGGCGGAGGGCAGCTCGGTGGCCATCTTCGCGGCGGCCATCACCAGGTCGGTGGTCAGGTGCGGCCGGGCGGTGTGGCCGCCGGCGCCGCTCAGGGCGAGCTCCAGCCGGTCGCAGGCGGAGGTGATGGAGCCGGTGCGCAGCCCGATGCGGCCCACCTCCACCCGGGGGTCGCAGTGCACGGCGAGGATGCGGCCCACCCCGTCCAGCCCGCCCGCCTTGATCACCTCGAGCGCGCCGCCGGGCATGACCTCCTCGGCGGGCTGGAAGATCAGCCGGACCGGGGTGGTCAGCCGGCCCTCCCGGGCGAGCTCGGCGAGGACCAGCCCGGCGCCGAGCACGACGGTGGTGTGGACGTCGTGACCGCAGGCGTGGGCGCGGCCCGGCTCGGTGGAGCGGTAGGCGACGGTCTTGGTGTCGGGAATGGGCAGGGCGTCGATGTCGGCCCGCAGGGCGAGCCGGGGGCCCGCGTCGTCCGGGCCGACGTCGCAGACGACCCCGGTGCCCGGGAGCTCCCGGGGTTCGAGTCCGGCCTGTTTCAGACGTGCGGCGATGGCGGCCGTGGTGCGGAACTCCTCGCGGGAGAGTTCCGGGTGCATGTGCAAGTCGCGGCGGAAGGCGACGAGTTCGGCATAGAGCTCGTCGGACAGTGCGCCGGACCCGGAAGGTGAGTGGTCCACCCCCGACAGCCTAGGACTCATGACCACTCCCGGAGTGTCGTCAGGAAAAATCAGACCCCGGGCCGGTGAGGAAATCACCCCTGCGACGCATAGTCCTCGACAGTCCGGGTATGCCGATTTTTTGGCCTCATATCTTCCATGGTGGACCAACGACGATCCGGCCGCGCGGCAACGGCTCCGGACGATGCGGCGCGCCCCGGCGCCCCGTCTCAGGGGCGCTCGCCCGTCAGCCGCCGGTAGACGCCGATCAGCCGCACCGACTCGGCCTGCCAGGACCACTGGCGCAGCACACCGGAGCGCTCGTAGGCCTTGCGGTAGCGCGGCCGGTTGGTCAGCACCGCGCCGACCGCCCGCACGAAGTCGGCGGTGTCGGCGGCCCGGAAGACCTCGCCGTTGCCCAGTTCCAAGGTGGCGGCGGCCATCACCCGCACGTCGCTGACGACCACCGGCAGCCGGGCGTGCGCGTACTCCAAGTAGCGTGCGGGCAGGGCGACTTCGTGGTGCGGCAGGTGGGGTACGGGGACCACGCCGATGTCGGCCGAGGCAAGGAAGGCCGGCACCCGCCCGGGGGCTACGTAGGGCAGGACGTGCAGCCGGGCGGCGACCCCGAGCTCGGCGGCGCGCTCGGCCAGGGCGCGCACGTGCGGCGCGTCGGGGTCGGGGACGACGAAGGCGGCGTGCAGGTCGTACAGCTTGGGCAGGGCCTCGACGGCGGTGAGCAGCCCGCGCTCGGGCGTCGCGGAGCCGCTGTGCACCAGCAGCGGGACGTCCTCACCCAGATGGCAGCGCTCCCGCACGCCGCCCGCCCGGTCGGCCGCGGCGTCGTCGTAGGGCGGCGCGTTGAGAACGACCTCGGGCGCGGCGGACAGGCGGTGGCGGGTGCGCAGGTGGTCCGCGTAGGCGTCGCAGACGGTGATCACGGCGTCGGCCTCGGGGGCGTGGGCGCGCTCGTCGGCGTCCCGGGCGGCGGCGGTCCGGCGGGAGGGGGCGGGGGTGATCGTCGCGCACTCGTCGGCGTCCCAGAGGACCTTCAGGATGTGCCCGGCGGCCTCCGCGCGGGACTGGGCGCGCAGTGCGACGCCGAGCGCCCGGCGGCCGCGGGCGTGGATCACCTGGGGGCGCAGGGCGTCCAGGACCGGGCCGTAGGCGGTCTCCAGGTCGAGCAGGAGGGGGTCGAGGCGGCGCCAGGCGCGGCGCCCGAGGAGCAGCCGGGCGACGGCGGTGGCGGCGTTGTCGGGGAAGCGGTCGGGGACGGCTCGGCGGCGCACGGCGGCCTGGTACTGCGCGGCGCGCGTCTCGGTCCAGGCGCGGCGCAGCGCGAACCAGGCGCGGGCGAAGGCGTATCCGGTCCGGGCGGCGGCCTGCCGGGCCAGCGGCCGGTAGCGCACGCCGAGTTCGGCCTGCCGGGTGGCCAACATCCGCATCTGGACGGTGAGTCGGGCGGTGCGGTAGCGGTGCGCCTCGGCACAGCGGTACGCCAGCGGCCACCGCAGCCCGGGGCGCGGGCGGCGCAGCCGGTGGCGGTGGAGGGTCTCCGCGACCTCCACGGCGATCACCTTCACCCCGGCCGGTAAGGCGGGCGGTTCGCCGCCGCTCCGGCCGACGAGTGCGACCTCGTATCCGGCCCCGGCTGCCGCCTCGGCCACTCGGTGTGCGCGTGAGTCGTGGCCGAGCACGCTGTCCGCGAGTACCGCGATCCGCGCGGTATTCCGCGGTGCGTTCCCCATGGCAGAAGGGAACAGGAACCCGGTGAGCGAACGGTGGACCCGCGGTGACACCGGTCTGAACGGGGTGCGGGCAGCGTGCGCCGGGTCAGCCGCGGCCGTAGCGGTCCTCGGCCTGCCAGCACGCCACCCCGCCCACGACCAGCGCGAGCAGCGCCCAGGCGGCGGCCAGCAGCCACACGTGCGGGGTCAGGGCGTAGCCGTCCAGGAGGGCGTGCCGGGCGAGCTCGATGTACAGGGCGCCGGGGTTGGCCTCCAGCGCGACGCGTACCGGGTGCGGGGCGTGCGCGGTGACCTTGGCGATGCTGTAGAAGACGCCGCAGGTGTACATCCAGGTGCGCAGCAGGAACGGCACGAGTTCGCCGATGTCGTGGCTGCGGGAGCCGACGCGGGCCATGAGCATGCCGCAGCCGAGGTTGAAGACGGTCTGCAGGGCGAGCGCCGGGACCAGCAGCAGCCAGCGCAGGGTGAACGGCTCGCCGGTGGCCAGCACGATGGTGACGACGACGCCCATCGACAGCAGGAGTTGCTGGAGCTGCACCAGGGTCGTGGCGATCGGCAGGCAGGCGCGCGGGAAGTGCACGGCACGGATCAGGTCGATGCGGTTCTTGATCGACCACGTTCCGCTGGAGATCGATTCGCGGGTGTAGGTGAAGACGAACATCCCGACGGTCAGGAACGCGATGTAGTTGCCGCCGGTGCCGGCCTTCTTGTCGAGCAGAAGGCCGAAGATGAACCAGTAGACGGCCACGTTGAGCACCGGTGTGAGCAGGTGCCACACCTGGCCGAGGCGTGCGGTGGCGTACAGCGTCGTCAGCCGGGCGCGCGCGTAGGCGGTGATGAAGTGGCGCCGCCGCCAGACCTGGAGGGCGTAGGCGGGCAGCGCGGGCCGCTGCACCGCCGGGGTGAGGCCGTAGCGTGCGGCGAGCTCGGCCGCGTCGGCCGTACCGGTGGCGGCGGGATCGTCGAGGGTCACGGTCATCGGGTCACCGCCGGGAGTACCGGGAGGGGGTTGCGGATCGCGCCGAGGCCGTGGCGGCTGCGGGCGGCCTGGCTGATCCCGGACAGGAACCCGTGGGCGCGCGGCGAGGCGTCGCGGGTCAGCCACGACGGGTCGACGTCGCAGACGGCCACCTCCACACCGGTGCCGGCCAGCGCGAGCGGCAGCGTGTGCACCACGGTGGACGGAAAGCTCAGCAGGCGGGCGCCGATCGGGCCGCGCCGGGCCACGAGTTCCAGCGGCAGGTCGGGCCGGACGATCTCCAGCCCGGTCGCGGCGGAGAGGCTGCGCAGCTTCTCCTCGCGTTCCCTGCGGTGCGCGAAGTACCGGGTGGCGCCGTGGGCGGAAGCGATCGCGGCGACGGCGGCGAGGTAGCGCTCGGGGTCGACGACGCCGGTCTCCACCAAGGAGGTGCCGATCAGGTCGGCGCCCGTCCTGATCGCGGGCGGCCCGAAGCGGGAGCGGGTCCACTGCAGGCGGTTGGCGCTCAGGCGGGCGGCGGGCGGTGCGGTGACCGGCATCGCGGTGAACAGTTCGACGTCGCGCCCGGGCCCCGCGGTCAGCCGCCGCCGGGCGTGTGCCGCGACGAGGGCGAAGGCGGCGTCGCGCAGGCCGCCTCCGGTGCGGTGCCAGCGGACCAGGCGGCGGCCGCTGCTGATCAGCTCGACGAACTCCAC
>CAYNNX010000295.1:0-9232 GCA_964398515.1 uncultured Streptantibioticus sp.
GTCAGGCCCGCGGCCGCGGCGCCGCCGATCCCGGCCGCGGCCGCCCCGCGCAGGAACCGGCGGCGGGCGAGCGCGCTCACGAGGTCCTCCGTACGTCGCAGATCGCCGCGACCTGGGCGAGCTGTTCGACCGCGGCGTCCATGTCGGCGTCGAGCCTCTCCCGCTGCGCGCGGCCGAGTTGGGCGAGCGGTGACCAGGTGCCGCCGTGGTCGAAGGAGTCCAGGGTGCGCTGGAGCCGGTCGAGCCCCTTGTCGAGCTCCGGCAGAGCGGGATAGCGGGTGGTCAGCAGCGGGCGCAGGTAGCCCAGCACGATCCGGGTGCCGTCGAGGTTGGCCCGTGCCGTGGCGAGGTTGCCGCCGCTGCCGTAGTCGGTGCGGCCGGTCAGCTCGAACTGCACGGTGTTCTCCAGGATCTCGTGGGCGCGCAGCCCCAGTTGGGCCGGGTCCATCCGCGCCTGCGGCCAGCTGTCCCGCAGCTTGCCCACGTCGCCGTCCAACCGGTCGGCCACGGCCCGCAGTTGGTCCGCCGACTGGCCGTGCCACAACCCGTACTCGAGGCGGTGGAACCCGGTGAAGCCGGGATCGGCCGTGCCGCCGCCCAGTCCCGCGGTCGTGCCGTTGATCGCCTTGTCGGCGTCGCCGAAGGTGCCGTAGGCCGCGCCGAGGCGTTCGTAGACCAGGTGGGCGGGGAGCCAGGCGGCGCGGGCGGCGTCGAGGTCGCCGCGGTCGAGGGCCGACTTCAGCGTGGCGACGGCGGAGGCGAGATCGCCGAGGCGGTCGCCGATCCACTTCTGGTAGGCGATCGCCGGCGGGATCAGGTCGTGCTGGGTGACCGGGACCGCCGCCGGGCCGCTCACGCCGTGGCCGGTGACCCGGACGGTTGCCCCGGTGACCGCGTCACCGTCGTCGGGCAGGCAGCGGAAGGCGTACGAGCCCGCGCCGAGGCTGACCTGAAGCGGCCGCACGGTGCCCGGCGCGAGCCCCTCGACCTCGCCGTAGACGGCGCCGGACGCGGGGTCCACCAGGTCGACCTCGGCCGGGCCGGAGGAGTCGTTGCGCACGTCGAAGACCTGGCGTCCCGGCTGCGGTCGCGTCCAGCCGTCGCCGCAGGCCCCCGAGGTCACGCGGACCGCGGTGTGCGGGAGGCCGTCGGGGAAGGCGCTCGCGGAACCGGCCCGGTGCCGGGCGCCGGCCGGCAGCACGGCCACCAACGCGGCCGCCAGTGCCAGCGCCACGAGCCCCCCGGCGGCCAGCGCCCCCGCACGGCTGCGCGGTGCACGGGGAAGGTTCACGCGGCGTCTCCTGGGCGGCGGGCGGGTGGCGGGCGGCGTCGCGGATCAGCTTAGGCAGCCGTTGCCTCATCGAGGGCCGCCGGACGCCCTCCGGCGCCAGGAATTCCTCAGGGGTTAACCGAACGTGCATCTGCCGCCGGGCCGTTCACGCGGTTCAGGTGCGGGTCAGGGTTCCGCAGTCGTAAGGGTGGCCGACGTCGAGCGGCTTGCTGGTGTCGTACGGATCGATCCGCGGGCCGGTGGGCGTCGCGGACGGCAGGTCCCGCGCGAACTGCGGGTGCATGAAGCCGTCGGTCACCTGGCAGCCTGCGTTGGAGGTCTGGCTGGCGTCGCTCAGCACCCACAGCCTGCCCGGCGTCATGTTCCACTGCGAACCGCCGGCGACCACGCGGAAGTCCATCGACCGCCGGATGATGCTGCGGACGGTCTCGCTGCCGCCGTCGGCCTTGGCGAAGGGGTAGACGAACGTGTAGTCGGCGTGGATCTCCAGCGAGCGGGACCGGCCCTCCCGATAGGTCGTCACACCGTGCGCCTTGACCACGCCTCCGACCAGGGTGAGCTCCTTCGGGTTGTACCGGCTGACGTAGTCCAGCGGGTCGAGGTCCTTGGCCGGGTGCTGCAACGCCTGGTCCATGCGCCGGAGCCGGTCCTTCTCCAGCGGGTCGACCAGCCCGTAGACGGCGGCCGGGCGTCCGCCGCGGAGCGTTTCCGGGTCGAGGTCGGCCGCCACCAGATAGCCCTTGACGTCCCGCAGCGCCGCCGCGACCTGGTCGCGGGTGAGCGCGCCCACCGGCCGGGCGGCGGGCAGTGCGATCCCGGCGGCGCCGTCGGCCCAGCCGTCGGCGGGCGAGCCCGCGAACGGGTCGGGCGCGGCGCTCGGCGACGGTACGCCGGTCTCGGGCGCCGCCGTGCCGCCGTGGTGGGAGCGGCCGCGCACGAGCGACATCGCGGCGGACGGGTTGAGCGCGACCGCGGCCAGTCCCGCGGCCACGAGCGCGACGACGGTGTTGCGCACCCAGTTGGGCAGCCTGCGCCGATGGCCCATCCGCAGCACGGGCGGCCCGGAACGCCAAGGCTCCGGACGGGCCTCGCGCTCGCGTCCTCTCCTGCGCCAACCCTTGCGCGAAGTCCCGCCTCCGCCTTTGTTCTTGGCCGCGTTCGCGGCTTCGGCGTCCGCACGGCGCAGCCGCTCGGTGACCATCCGGGCCCGGGCGGACGGCTCCTTGGGCGCGGATCTGCGGATCTCGCTCTCGGAGTCGGCGAGCAGTCTCTCGAACACCTCGTCGGTCAGGCGCGGTTGGCCGTCGCCGTCGGCGGGGTGCGGCGCGGGATCGTCGGGCAGAGGCGGCTGAGGGGTCATCACGTGCCCTTCGCAGGTCTCGCAGGTACGCCAGCCGGGACAGGGCGATTCGACGGCCGGCGCGTGCACGCGCGCGGCGGGCCCCCCACAGGCCGTAACAGGCAGGTCTGTTCTTCCTACTCGGCGGCACACGTTCTCCGCAAGTTCCTCACGTCGGCTCCCGCCGGTGACGTGGGACACAGACTGGCGGGACCGCCAGCCCGTGTCACTCGGCGTTGACCGAGTCCAGCACGCGTGACGCCCCCACGGGCAGGTCCCACAGGTCCGCACGGGGGCGGCCGGTGGCCTGCCAGGCGGCGCGCACCCGGGCCAGGGGCTCGAGCGGAGGCTCGCAGGAGAGGATGAAGGTGGCCCAGTGCATGGGCGCCATGACCCGGGCGCCCACGTCGAGGCAGGCCCGGACGGCCTCCTCGGGGTCGGTGTGGACCGCGCGCAGCAGTCTGCGCGGCTCGTAGGCGCCGATGGGCAGCAGGGCGACGTCGATGCCGGGGTGGCGGCGGCCGATCTCGGTGAACCAGTGGCCGTATCCGGTGTCCCCGGCGAAGTACACCCGCCGCCCGGAGGGGGCGGTGAGCACCCAGCCGCCCCACAGGGAGCGGCAGGTGTCGAGGAGGGTGCGCCTGCTCCAGTGGTGCGCGGGGACGAAGTCGAAGCGCACACCGCGGAGTTCGGCCGACTCCCACCAGTCGAGCTCGGTGACCCGGGTGAAGGCGCGGCGGCGGGACCAGCGGGCGAGTCCGGCGGGCACGAACAGGGGCGTGTCGCGCGGCAGCCGCCTGAGGGTGGGGGCGTCGAGGTGGTCGTAGTGGTTGTGGCTGATGACGACCGCGTCGACGGGCGGCAGATCGGCCCACGCCACGCCGACCGGGGTCATCCGCGCGGGCGTGCCCAGGATCCGGCGCGACCAGACGGGGTCCGTCAGCACGGTCAGGCCGCCGACCTGCAGCACCCAGCTGGCGTGTCCGGCCCAGGTGACGGCGACGGTACCGGCGTCCGCCTCGGGCAGCGGGGCCGGGGCGACGGGCAGGCGCGCGATCTGCCCGGGATCGGCGCGGCGCGGCCGGATGCCGCCCGGGCTGCCGGGCCTGATCATCCTGAGGAAGCCGGGCAGCGGTTCGGTCAGGCGGTCGGCGAACGACCGGGGCCAGCGGCGGCGCTCGCCGAGGCGGTGTGGCCGGGCGGGGGCGAGAGCGGGCCGGACCCCGTCGGTTGAGGCGGCTTCGTCGGTCGGATCGGCCTGGTCGGTCTCTGCCATCGAAGCCTCCGATCGAGGGGGCACGCGTTCCAGGGGGCCTGACGACGGTAATTCAGCCGACCGCGAGTTCGGCGAAGGCTCTGCCGAGATCGGCGACCGCCTCGGTGACGTGTGGCACGCTCAGCGGATCCGGCGCGAGCAGCGCCACGTCCCGCGCCTCCGCGGTGTCGCCGTACAGCGCGGACGTGGTGACCCGCACCCGCAGCGCGCCCGGGTCGTCGCCGAAGCGGTGCCCGGCCAGCACCGCGGGCAGCCGCTCCTCCAGCGCCGCCGAGCCGGTGATGCCCCGGGCCGCGAGCGCCGGGCGCAACGGCTCAAGGTCGGGGTAGAGGTGGAAGCCCGCCCGCGGCGGCGGGCACAGCGCGCCCAGCCCGGTCAGCGCCTCCCAGGTGGCGGTGGCGACCGCCGCGTGCAGCCGGACCGCGGCGGCGGCCCGCTCCTTCAGCACGATCGGCTCGGCCAGCGCGTACGTCGCCGCCTCCGCCACCGGCACGGCGGGGGACGCCAGCAGCGCGGAGAGGGCCTCGCGGACCGGGGCGAGCAGGGCTGCGGCCGGGCCCTCCTCGGGGAGGCGCACCATCCCGGCGGGCCAGGCGGCCGGCAGCAGGCCGGAGGCGAGGTCGGCGATCACCACGGTGTGGCCGGGCATCGCCTCGCCGGGGCTGAGCAGCACGGTGTGCGGGTCGTGGGCGAGATCGCGGTACGTCTCGTCGGAGACGGCCAGCAGCCCGGCGTCGGCGATCGCCTCGCACACCTCGTGCAGCAGTTCGGGCGGCACGACGGTCCCGGTGGGGTCGTCGGCGAGGGCCAGCACGACCAGCCGCGGGTCGGCGCCGTCCCGCCGGGCCCGCCGGACCGTCTCCAGCAGGGCCACCGGGTCCGGGACCCCGCCGCACTCCGCCGGTGTGGGCACGGCGTACACGCGCCGCCCCAGCAGCCGGGCCGGCGGTGCGTACCAGGCTGCGTGCGGCCGGGCCAGCAGCACGTCGCCGTCGGCGGCGGCGAGCACGGCCAGCAGCAGCGGCCCCGGGCCCGGGCCGAGCAGCACCCGGTCGGGGGCGGTCGGCAGGCCGCGCCGCTCCCAGTACCCGGCGGCGGCGCGGCGCACGGCGAGGCCGCCGCCGATAGGCTCGCCGGGCGGTTCGGGGGCGGCCAGCGCCAGGCACTCGGCGAGCTCCGGCGCCACCGGCAGGCCGGGATCGGTGAGCGCGAGGAACGAACCGGCCGCGGTCCGCTGCATCCGTAACCTCCGGGGGCGGGGTGTGGCTTGCGCGGTGCGCCGGGGCGACCGCGGACACCACCACCCTGGCAGGCCCCCGCCCCGGCCACCACACCACGCCGCGCGGACTGCCCCGTACGGACGCGGGAGGCGCGGGGGCGGCGCTACTCCGCCAGGATCTCCGCCCGCAGCCGGGCGCAGGTGCGGTTGATCAGGCGGGAGACGTGCATCTGCGAGATGCCCATGATCCGGGCGATCTGGCTTTGGGTCATGTCGTCGAAGAAGCGCAGGTAGAGGATGGTGCGCTCGCGTTCGGGGAGTTGCCTCAGCCGGGGTTTGACCGATTCGCGGTCGACGACGGCGTCCATGCCCGGGTCGGGGAGGCCGAGGGTGTCGACGAGGGTGTACCCCTCGGAGCCGGGCAGTTCGGCGTCGAGCGACATCGTGGAGAAGCTGTCGATCGCCTCCAGCCCGAGCAGGACCTCCTCCTCCGACAGGTTGGTGTGGGCGGCGATCTCGGCGACCGTGGGCCCGCGGCCGTCGATCGACTGGGTGAGCTCGTTGCGCGCGGTGCGCACGCGGTTGCGCAGCTCCTGGACGCGGCGGGGTACGTGGAGCCCCCACAGGTGGTCCCGGAAGTGGCGTTTGACCTCGCCAACCACGGTCGGCACCGCGAAGCTGGCGAATGCCGTGCCGCGTTCGGGGTCGTAGCGGTCGACCGCCTTGACCAGCCCGAGGGCGGCGACCTGCTTGAGGTCCTCGACGGCCTCGCCGCGGTTGCGGAAGCGGGTGGCCAGCCGCTCGGCCATGGGGATCCAGGCCGCGACGACCTCCTTGCGCAACCGGTCGCGTTCCGGACCGTCGGGCAGGCGGGCGATCTGGCGGAAGGCGTCGGTGGTGTCGGGGGCGTCGTCGTGCGGGTGCGCGGTACGCCGCGAGCGGTGCTGGCCGGGCGGGCGTGCACCGGGGCGGGCCGAGCCGGCGGAAGCTGCGGAACGCTTCCGGGTGGTCGTGGTGGTGGGCGCGGGGTGGGAGTTGGGGGTTCGACGCATGGTGGACCTCGGCTCCTGGCTGGGTGGAGTCCTGTGGCCGCGCGTCCTCGTCCCGTCCGGTGCCCACCGTGGGTATGCGTCTACCGTGGGCACCGCGAACGGCAGACCGGTCGGCCTCTCGTGGAGCGCCGGGCGGGCGCCACCGACCGGTGCATCACCGCGCGGCCGGAGCAGGGTGCGCCTGCTCCCGCGGGTGTGCCTCCGGTCCGAAGCACGACCATCGCGTGCCCGGACCTGAGACCTCCAAACGTTCCGCTGTCATGGTGCGTTGGTCGTCGCTGCGGCCGGTGCCGTCATCAGCGTCGGCCCTGCGTGCCTTCTCTACGACAGTAAGCCAAACAGGTTTCCTCCGCCGGTCGGGGGATACCCGCCCGGACGGCGGCTCCTGGCCTGCGTCGCCGGCTCCCCGGGCGCCGATGCCGTGCCGGACCCGGCCCGCACCGGCTGCCCGGGGGGTTTCCGCAAGGCCCTGGGCCCTGGACCGCCCGCCCGTTCCTCGGCTCAGACGTCCGCGGGAGGTTTCGCATCGATGAGTACCAAGGTCTCCGACCACGTCCTCGCCCGGCTGCGGGAGTGGGGCGTGACCGAAGTGTTCGGCTATCCGGGTGACGGAATCAACGGGCTGCTGGCCGCCTGGAGCCGGGCGGGCGACGACCCCCGCTTCGTCCAGGCACGCCACGAGGAGATGGCCGCCTTCGAGGCGGTCGGCTATGCGAAGTTCTCCGGCCGCGTCGCGGTGTGCGCGGCGACCTCCGGGCCGGGTGCGATCCACCTGCTCAACGGCTTGTACGACGCCAAGCTGGACCACGTCCCGGTGGTGGCGATCGTCGGCCAGACCAACCGCAGCGCGATGGGCGGCTCCTACCAGCAGGAGGTCGACCTGCACACCCTGTTCAAGGACGTGGCCTCGGACTTCCTGGAGACCGTCAACGTCCCCGAGCAGCTGCCGAACGTGCTGGACCGGGCGATCCGCACCGCGCAGGCGCGGCGCTGTCCGACCGCCGTGATCATCCCGGCCGACGTGCAGGAGCTGGACTACTCGCCGCCGCGCCACGCGTTCAAGATGGTGCCCTACAGCCTGGGCATGAGCGGCTGGTCGCCCCTGCCCGACGACGAGGCGATCGAGCGTGCCGCGCAGATCCTCAACGAGGGCAAGAAGGTGGCGATGCTGGTCGGGCAGGGCGCGGCCGGCGCGCCCCTGGAGGTCCGGCAGACGGCCGAGCTGCTCGGCGCCGGCGTCGCCAAGGCGCTGCTCGGCAAGGACGTCCTCAGCGATGAACTCCCCTACGTCACCGGCCCGATCGGACTGCTGGGCAGCCGCCCCTCCTACGAGCTGATGAAGGACTGCGACACGCTGCTCACGATCGGCTCCAGCTTCCCGTACACGCAGTTCCTGCCGGAGTTCGGCGCCGCGCGCGGGGTGCAGATCGACATCGACCCGCACATGGTGGGGATGCGCTATCCGTACGAGGTGAACCTGGTCGGGGACGCGCGCGTCACCCTGCAGCGGCTGCTGCCGCAGCTGAAGCGCAAGAAGGACCGCAGCTGGCAGAAGAAGATCACCGCCGACGTGGAGCGGTGGCGCGGTGTGATGGCGCGGCGGGCCGAGCTGTCCGCCGATCCCATCAACCCCGAGTACGTCGCCGCCGCGTTGGACCCGCTGCTGCCCGAGGACGCCGTCATCACCTGCGACTCCGGGTCGGTCGCCAACTGGTACGCGCGGCATCTGACCATGCGCGGCCGGATGCGGGCGTCGCTGTCGGGGACGCTGGCCACGATGGGCAGCGCGGTGCCCTACGCGATCGGGGCGAAGTTCGCCCGGCCGGACCGCCCGGCGATCGCGCTGGCCGGAGACGGCGCGATGCAGATGAACGGCATGGCGGAGCTGATCACGATCGCCAAGTACCGTGATCTGTGGGAGGATCCGCGGCTGATCGTCGCGGTGTGGAACAACCGGGACCTCAACCAGGTGACCTGGGAGATGCGGGCGATGGCCGGCTCGCCGCAGTTCCTGCCCTCGCAGGCGATCCCCGACGTCTCCTACGCGGCCTTCGCCGAGTCGATCGGACTGGGCGGGCTGCGGGTGGAGAAGCCCGACGGCGTGGTCGACGCCTGGCAGCACGCGCTGGACGCCCGGGGGCCGGTGGTGCTGGAGTTCCTGACCGATCCCGCGGTCCCGCCGATCCCGCCGCACGCCACCTGGGAGCAGATGGAGGCGACCGCCGCCGCGATCCTGGGGGGCGACACCGACCGCGGTGACGTGATCAAGCAGGGCCTCAAGGCGAAGGTGCAGGAGTTCCTGCCCGGCGCCCGGAAGAGGGCGGGCGGGTCATGATGACCGCGATCGGCGTCAGCGCCCGCCTGCTGCGCCGGGCCGCGGGTGCCCGGGGCCTGCCCGGAGGGGCGCCGGCCGCCGGGGCGCGGTGTGCGGCGGCGGGCTCGTCCCGCACCGCTCCGGCGACGGCGACGGCGAGGGACGAGTTGGTGAGCCGGGCGGTGGGCGCCACGCTGCGGGCCGCGTACGACATCCGGCACGGCCGCATCGAGCGGTCGCTGTCGCTGCTGACGGCCGCAGGGTCGGCGGTGACGGCGGCGGAGATCTTCCTGGAGCACGACCGCGCCGGGTTCGGCAACCGCGTGATGTGGTGGCCCGTGGCGCTGGGGCCGGTCGGGGTGGCGGCCGGGGTCGCCGGGTTCGCCAGCGAGCGGGCCGCGCACACCGCGTTGCCGCTGGCCTCGGCGGCGCTCGTGGCCAACGGCCTGCAGGGAACGTACCTGCACGTCCGCGGGATCGCGCAGAAGCCCGGGGGCTGGCGGATGGCCCGCTACAACGTGGAGTTGGGGCCGCCGCTGTTCGCGCCGCTGCTGATGAGCATGGTCGGCGGCATGGGGCTGCTCGCCTCGGTCCTGCGGCGGGAGCGGTGACGGTGGCTGCGCGCCGGCGGCGGAGGGAGGCGTACCCGGCGGACGGGTCCCCCGCCGCGCCCGGCCGCCCGGCGGACGAGCCCCGGCCCGGCCCGGACCGGCCCACCGGCCGGGTGCGGCCCGCCCCCGA
>CAYNNX010000296.1:0-9067 GCA_964398515.1 uncultured Streptantibioticus sp.
AACCTGGTCGACATCAACCTGGGGCTGCGCATCCTGCTCGGCAGCTCCTACTACGAGGACTGGGAGGACGAGGAGACCTTCGTCGAAAAGGACCCGCTCGGCAACCCGGTGGACCAGCGCCACCCCTGGAACCAGACGACCCTGCCCAGACCGCAGAGGCGCGAACTGGACGGCGGCAACTACAGCTGGGTCATGAGCCCCCGCTGGTACGACAAACGCACCGGCGACCACCTGGCGCTGGACACCGGCGGCGGCCCGCTCGCCCGGCTGTGGGCCACCGCCCTCGCCGGGAAGGTGCGCACCCCCTACGTCCGCTCGACGGGCCACAGCGTCGAGATCGACCTGCCCAAGACCCCGGCCACCCCCGAGGTGCGGCTGGAGTGGACGCCGCCGCCGTTCCCCAACACCATCGAACGCGACCGGGCGCGGATGTACTTCGTCGCCTACGCGGCCGGGATGGCGCTGTACTTCGTCGATCGCGCCCTGGAAGAGGTGCGGGCGGGCCGCACCAAGGTCTTCGAGGACTTCGCCGTGCCCTCCGAGGGCATCGGCGTCGGCTTCCACGAGGCGGTGCGCGGCGTGCTCTCCCACCACCTCGTCATCCGGGACCGCAAGATCGCCAACTACCACCCCTATCCGCCGACCCCGTGGAACGCCAGCCCGCGCGACTCCTACGGAACGCCGGGGCCCTACGAGGACGCGGTGCAGGGCACGCACATCTTCGAGGAGAACGGGCCGGACGACTTCAAGGGCATCGACATCATGCGCACGGTGCGCAGCTTCGACCCGTGTCTGCCGTGCGGGGTCCACATGTACCTGGGCGGCGGCCGGACGCTGCGGCAGAGCCACTCGCCGACCTTCGGCGCACTGGCGTGAGCGGCGCGCCCGTGCCCTGGGACGACCGCGAGGCCCGCGAGCACGTCGCCCGCGCCGAGACGCTGCTGAGCGAGGTCGACACGCTGACCGACCCCGCCGCGCGCGAGCATGTGACGCGGACGCTGCACGCGCTGGTCGAGCTGTACGGGCAGTGCCTGGCCCGGGTGGTGCGGCACGCCGGTCCGGCCACCAGGGCCGAACTCGCCGCGGACGAGCTGGTGGGCCATCTGCTGCTCGTGCACGACCTGCACCCCGATCCGGTGGAGGTGCGGGTGCGGCGGGCGCTCGACGACCTCCCCGGCGCACGGCTGCTGGCCGTCGAGGAGCCGGCGGTACGCGTCGGCGTCACCGCGAGCGGATGCGGCTCCTCGGCGGAGGGCCTGCGCACGGCGGTGCGGGACGCGGTGGCCCGGGTCGCGCCGGAGATCGAGCGGGTCGAGGTGGAGGAGGTCCGGACGCCGACGGTGATCCCGGTCGACGCCCTCTTCCGCACCGGCGCCGCCCCGGCGGGCCGGTGACGGCGGTGGTGGCCGTGCCCGTCGCCGCCTCGCGCCTGCGCGACCTCGCCCGGCAGCCGCCCCCGTCGGAGGCGGCCGCGCAGGAGCGCTGCGACCTGTGCGCGCAGCCGCTGCCGGAGGGCCACCGCCATCTGCTGGACCTGGCCGCCGCGGCGGTCCGGTGCGCTTGCCGGGCCTGCGCGCTGCTCTTCGACCGGCACGAGGCGGGCGGCCGCTCCTTCCGGCTGCTGCCGCGGCGCCGGCTGCGGCTGGACGGCTTCGCGATCGACGATCTGCTGTGGGCCGGGCTGGGCGTCCCGGTCGGGCTGGCGTACTTCGTGCTCGACGGCGCGTCTGGGCAGGTGACCGTGGGGTACCCGTCACCGCTGGGCGCCACGCGCTCCACCGTGGAGCCGTCGGTGTGGCAGGAGGTCACGGCCGGCCTGCCGGCGTCGGCACGGCTCGCCGAGGACGTCGAGGCGCTCCTGGTCAACCGGGCGAAGGGCACCCGCGAACACTGGATCGTCCCGCTGGACGACTGCTACCGCCTGGTGGCGGTCGTCCGGGCCCACTGGAAGGGCCTGGCGGGCGGCCCCGAGGTGTGGGACCACATCGAACGGTTCTTCGCCGGGCTCGCGGAGCCCGAGCGGGACCGAGGAAACCACTAGGAGGCGGCATGGCCGAGATCAGAGTCGGCACACCGCACGTGCGCCCCGACAAGACGGCGCACGTGCCCGGAGTGCGGCAGGGCAACCACAAGGGCAACTTCAAGCGGCAGCCGGGGCACACCCCGGACGGGCTGTCCGACGCCCGCCGGTCGACCGGGGTCAACCCCGGGCCGAGGAACCCGATCCTGCCCGGCATGCCCAACCTGTCCCCCGCGTGACCGCCGCCGTGCGCCACGACATCCCCGAGCTGGCGTTCGCCGTCACCGGTGTGCGGCCGATGGAGCACGCGGCGGTGCCGACACTGGTGTTCCCGCTGGAGATCACGCGCACCGGAGGCGGTCCGGTGCGCGCGGTCACGCTCACCACGACACTCAGGATCGCGGTCACCCGCCGCCGCTACGAGCACACCGACCGGCTCGCGCTGGCCCGCCTGTTCGGACAGCCCGAGCAGTGGGCCACCAGCATGCGCCCGCTGCACTGGGCCCAACTGACCACCGCCGTACCGCCCTTCGACGACAGCACGCGCATCGACCTGGCCGTTCCCTGCACCCGGGAACCGGAGTTGGCCGTCACGGCGTACCTCGACGCGGTACGCGACGGCGAGGTGCCGCTTGACCTGCTGTTCAACGGCACGATCTTCCACACAGACGCCGAGGGGCGGCTGCGCACGGCCCAGATCCCCTGGACCGCCGAAGCCGCCTGCCGGCTTCCCGCCGCGCTCTGGCATGATCTGACGGAGCGTTACTTCGGCGGCACCGCATGGCTGCGCGTCTCCCGGGAGGTCTACGACCGGCTCGGTGCCCACCGGGCCCGCCGCTGCCTGACGGGGTGGGACGAGACCGTGGAGGAACTGCTCGCCGAGGGGGCGCGATGACGGCCGCCGACGCACTCGACGCGGTCGAGAAGATCGCCCGCACGTGCCTGTACGAGGGCTATCTGCTGTGGCCGTACCGCAGGTCGGCGCTGAAGAACACCAGGCGCTGGACCTTCGGCGGCGTCTTCCCCCGCGACTGCGCGCAGGCCCTCGGCGAGCCGTGCCGCATGCGCACCGAGGTGCTCCTGGATGCCCCCGCGACCGCCGCCGTCCAGGTCCGGGTGCGGTTCCTGCACGTCGTCGAGCGGCAGGTCCACGCGCCCGGCGGACAGGGCCCGGTGGACTCCCTGACCGTCGACGGCACCCGGTACCTGACGTGGCACGAGGCCACCGAGCGCGAGTGGCTGCTGCCGCCGTGGCGGCCCGCCGAAGGCCGCCGGAACCACCCGGTCGCCATCCCGCAGGGCGGCCACGAGGAGCCGCTGCGCGACCGCTCGGGCCGCCCGGCCGGAGCCCTGGTCCGCAGCTGGCAGGCGCTGTCCGGGAGCGTGGAGCTGGACGCCGCGCCCGCGGCGGACGGCGTGCTGCGCGTCGGCGTCACCATCGACAACACCACGCCGTGCCCGCCGCCGTCCGGCGATCGGCGCGACGCCCGCGACACCATGGCGGCCTACGCCTTCGTCTCCACGCACACCGTGCTGCACACGGACGGCGGCCGGTTCGTCTCGCTCATCGACCCGCCCGGGCCGCTGCGCGCGGCCGCCGGCTCCTGCCGCAACGAGGGGACCTGGCCGGTGCTGGTGGGCGACGAGCGCGAGCCGCGCACCGTGCTCTCCTCCCCGGTCACGCTCTACGACTTCCCCGGGGTGGCGCCGGAGAGCCCGGGCGACCTGTTCGACGGCGGTGAGATCGACCAGCTGCTCATCCTCAGCGTGCTCAGCCTGACGCCCGAGGAGCAGCAGGAGGCGCGGGCGACGGACCCCAAGGCGCGCGAGATCCTGGACCGCTGCGCCGCGCTGACCCCCGACGACCTGATGGCCCTGCACGGACGCGTGACCCGGGAGGACGCGTGAGCGAGCGTACGGTGACCGTCGACGGTGTGGTGCTCCGCCGGGGCAGCCGGGTCCGGCTGCGCCCCGCGCACCGCGCCGACGTCTTCGACCTGGCCCTGACCGGCCGGATCGCCGAGGTCGACCGCGTCGAGGAGGACCTGGAGGGCCGGGTCCACGTCGTGGTGACCCTGGAGGCCGACGAGGGGCGCGACTTCCGGACCAGCCTGGGCCACCGCTTCTTCTTCGCGCCCGAGGAGGTCGAACCGGTCGCGGCGGCCTGCGAACGCCCCGGCTCGCGGATCCTGGTGGCCGGCATCGGCAACATGTTCCTCGCCGACGACGCCTTCGGGCCGGAGGTGGTCAGCGCCCTGCGCGGCCGGCCCCTGCCCGACGGCGTCCACGTCGCCGACTTCGGCATCCGCGGCATGGACCTGGCCTACCGGCTGCTCGACGGCTACGACGCCGCCGTCCTGGTCGACGCGGCACCCCGCGGCGGCGCACCCGGAACGCTGTACGTGATCGAGCCCGGCCCCGGCGGGACCGGCCCCCAGGAGCCGCCGGAGGCCCACGGCATGGACCCGGTGAAGGTCCTGGCGCTCGCCCGCCGGCTGGCCCGGGAGGAGCAGATCGAGCTGCCCCGGGTGCTGGTCGTCGGCTGCGAACCGCTGATCCGGATGCGCGGTGACGAGCCCGAGGTCGCCGTGGGCCTGAGCGAGCCGGTACAGGCCGCGGTGGGCGAGGCGGTGGGGCTCCTGGAGTCGCTGACCGGCACCCTGCTCGACGATCCCCGCGCGGATCTGGACGCTTCCCCGGTGAGGAGGTGACTGACATGAGGAACGGGATCTTCATCCCGGCGAGCGTCGTACGCATCGCCGTCGCCGCCGTCGCGGCGGCCGCCGTCGTGGCCATCGCGTTCAACGCTTCCGACGCCTGGCGCTACATCAAGATGGAGACGATGTAAAGGCCTCTCCCCCGGCCGGCGGCCCCCCGCCGGCCGGCTCCCGGGCGTCGGGTACGGTTCGCACCGGGAGACGATCGGGAGACCCGGGGGGACCAGAGCATGACCGACGACGCCGCGTCCGCATCCCCGGCCCCCGCACCCGTACCGGCCGATCGGGGCCCGGGGGGCGAGAAGCGCATGGAACGTGCGATCTTCCTGCGCTTCTTCGTCTACGTCTTCGCGACCCACCTGTTCGCCGGGTTCGTCTGGCTGCTGTTCTACATCGGCGGCCGCCGCATGTGAACCGCCGAGGCGGAACAGGAAGTCGCGAGAGATTCCCCAGGTCCGCGGGGAGAGGGACAATGGGCCCAACCGTGTGACGCCGCGCGGAGGCGAGGCCCCAGGCGGCGGGGACCGGTGGACCCTATGGCACAGCCGACCATGCGAGCGCAGGAGATCGACGGACTGACCCGTTACGCAGCCGCCGACCTGACCGCTGACGGTGTCGTCCGGTCCGTCAACGCGCGCATGGCCGAGGCGCTGGGGCGTTCCGCCGAGGCGTGCGAGGGGCGGCTCTTCCGCGAACTGCTGGAGCCGGGCACGCAGCGGGCGACGGCCGACGCCCTGCTGCGCGGGGTCACCGGGGCCGCGGCGGCCTCCTCGACGATGCGGGTGCTGGAGTTCCCGGGCTCGGGCGGCCTGCCGGTCGCCTGCCTGATGGATGCCGTCCTGGCCGCGCGGCCGGGTGCGGACCCGGTGGTGCGGCTGCGCGAGATCGACGTCCGCGGACGGCTCGGCTCCCTGCTCGTGGCGTTCCGGATGGCGGCGAAGCTGGGCGACCTGGGGTTGTGGATCTACGCCGCCGACCAGCACCGGGTGGAGTGGCTGGGCGGCTCGACCGCGCTGACCGCGCTGGTTCCGGCGACCGAGATGTCGGTGCACGACCTGATGGGCCGGGTCCACCGCGCGGACCTGCCCGTCCTCCACCGGATGCTGCACTGCCCCGACGCCGACTCCGCCTGGGCGCGGTTCCGCTTCCGCACCGACCGGGACGGCTGGCACCACCTCGCCTGCCAGACCCACCGGGTGCGGGTCGGGCTCGACGGCCCGGAACGGGTGATCGGCGTCGTGCGCGACGAGACCGAACCGGTGACCCGGAGCCGCGCACTGCTCGCCACACTGGCCGGCGAACGCGAGCGGGGTGAGCGGATCGCCGAGATCTCGTCGGCCCTGATCGCCGCCGCGACCGAACAGGAGCTCCAGAACGTCGTCCTCCACCGCGTCGCCGCGGCCTTCGGCGGCACCGGCACCCTGCTGGCCTTCACCGACCACGACCGGCTGCGGGTCACCTCGGGCCCCGGCATCGACGCACGGCTCGCCCAGGCGATGAACGGCATGCCGCTGGACGCGCCGCGCCCGCTGACCTACGCCGTGCGCACCGGCACACCCCAGTTCCTGGCCAACCGTGAGGAGTACGCGGCCCGCTGGCCGGAGGCCCACGAGGTCCTGCCGGTCACCGAAGCCGTCGCCTTCTCGATGATCCCCTTCGGCGCCGGCGGCCGTCCGCTGGGCGGCTGGATCGTCGCCTACAAGGAGGAGCACCGCCCCACCGAGGAGGAACGCACCCTGATCGGCGCCCTGGCGCACCTCACCGGGCAGGCGCTGGAGCGCATCCGGCTCCAGCAGGCCCGCATCGACCTGTCCGTCGCGCTTCAGCGCAACATGCTGCCCGCCCAGGTCCGGGACATCGGCGGGCTGTGCGTCGCCGCGCGCTACCAGCCGGCCCGAGACGGCCTGGACGTGGGCGGCGACTGGTACGACGTCTTCCCGACGCCGGGCGACGCGGTGGCCCTGGTGATCGGCGACGCGGAGGGCCACGACGTGGACGCCGCCGCCTTCATGGGCCAGGTGCGCAGCTCCATCCGGGCGTTCGCCTCGCACGAGCCGGACCCGGCCGTCGTGGTGGCCCGCACCAACACACTGCTGATCTCGATGGGCGCGCAGACCTTCGCCAGCTGCACCCTGCTCTCCTTCGCCCCCCGGTACGGCGTCGTCACGGCCTGCTGCGCGGGCCATGTCCCCCTGCTCTGGGCCCGCGACGACGGTACGCACGGAGACCTGGAGTTGCCCGGCGGCCCGGTGCTGGGGGTACTGGCCGACGCCGAGTACGCCGATCACACCTTCGAGCTGGAGCGGGGCACCACGCTGGCGATGGTCACCGACGGCGTGCTGGAGGGCCCCGACCGCACCCTGGACCAGGGCCTGGAGATCGCCGCCGGCCTGGTGGGCGAGGCCCAGCGCGAGGGGCTCACCCCGGACCAGACGGCGAACCGGGTGATGGGCGCGGCCGTGGCGCTCGGGCACACCGACGACGCGGCGGTGCTCGTCCTGCGCCGGGTGTGAGCCGCGGAAGCGGTCAGAAGACCGACCACCCGGTGGAGGTGGTGAAGGCGTCCAGCGCGGCCACGCCCGCCACCGAGTTGCCCGCGGCGTCCAGGGCCGGGCTCCAGGCGCACAGCGCGCCGCGGCCGGGGACCACGGCGAGGATGCCGCCGCCGACGCCGCTCTTGCCGGGCAGGCCGACCCGGTAGGCGAACTGCCCGGCCGCGTCGTACATCCCGCAGGTGAGCAGGACGGCGTTGATCCGCTTGGCCTCGCTGCGGGACAGCAGCCGGGTGCCGTCCGCGCGCAGCCCGTGCCGGGCGAGGAAGAGCCCCGCCAGCGCCAGGTCGCGGCAGCTGGCCGCGGTCGCGCAGTGCGCGTAGTAGTGCTCCAGCACGGTCTCCACCGGGTTCTCCAGGTTGCCGTAGCCGGCCAGGAAGTGCGCGAGGGCGGCGTTGCGGTGGCCGTGTTCGGCCTCCGAGGCGGCCACCACGGAGTCGGTCTCCAGGAGCGGGTTGTCCGACTCGGCGCGCAGGAAGTCCCGGACCGCGCCGCGGGCGTCCCCGGTGAGGCTGTGCAGGCGGTCGGTGACCACGAGGGCGCCGGCGTTGATGAACGGATTGCGCGGGATGCCGTGCTCGGTCTCCAACTGGACGAGGGAGTTGAACGGGGTGCCGGACGGCTCACGGCCCACCCGGGTCCACAGGGCGTCCCCGCCGACGGCCAGGGTCAGCGCGAGCGTGAACAGCTTCGAGATGCTCTGGACGGAGAAGGGCTGCTCGAAGTCCCCGACCCCGAAGACCTCGCCGTCGGCGGTGGCCAGCGCCATCCCGAAGGCCCCGGGGTCGGCCGAGGCCAACGCGGGTATGTAGTCGGCGACCTGCCCGGTGCCCAGCACCGGTCGGGCCGCCTCCATCGCCTCGTGCAAGTGTTCCTGGACGTTCACCCCGTCATTCTGCACGGGCCCGCGCGCACCACGCGCATCGCGCTCCCCCGACGTGCCGTACCGCCCCGCACGGCGGACACACGTCCGATCCGGTGAATCCGTGCGACACCTGGTGCCGTCGAAGTCGATCACGGGGCGTCGCGTGGGGCGGCGGCCCCTACGATCGGCAGGCCCCCTCACGAAAGGCCCCCGGTAATGCCCTTGCGATTCCGGACACCTCGCGCGGGACTGGCCGTCACGCTGCTGCTCCCGGCCGCTCTCGCGCTGACCCCCGGCACCGCCCACGCGGACGACGACCTCAGCGGCACCGTCACCATCGACCGCGCCTTCATCGACCACAGCGGGACCAACCTGTTCCTCGAAGGCACCTACAGCTGCGACTCCGCCGTCAAGCAGCCGCAGATCTCCTTCGCCATCCAGGACCGGCGCACCCGGGTCCTGCAACTGGGCCAGGCCTTCCAGAAGAAGCGCTTCGTGCTGCGCTGCGACGGCGAGACCCACGACTGGGTGGGCAGCACGCCCAACGTCCCGCCGACGCTGCGCTACCGGGCCCGCGACAGGATCTGGGCGGCCGCCAACCTCGACGACGAAGGCCAGATGCCCCGGGAGCACCTGGGCTCCGCGACCAACGACAAGCTGGTCGTCGCCCGGCTCTGATCCGGACGGGCTTGCGAAGACCCGGCGAGCCCGGCACCGCCCCCGCCCGGGGCCGCGGTGCCGGGCTCAGCCGCGTGCGGCCGGGTCGGGCCCGGGGCGGGTCCGGCGGCCGAGCAGCTCACCCAGGCCCTGCCGGGTGGCGACCAGGACGACGCGGTCCTCGGGTCGCAGCACATAGCCGGGATGGGGGTCCCACCTCAGCCCCGGCGCGCGGGCCTCGCCCTCGCCGGCCGCT
>CAYNNX010000297.1:0-9066 GCA_964398515.1 uncultured Streptantibioticus sp.
CCTACGCATCCGCTGGGAGATCCGCGACGACATCCACCAGGCCTTCATCACACTCGGTTGTGCCGTCATCTGCTGGCGACGACTGAGGACCCCGCTCTGATCCAGTCCAAAGTAAGGTGGAATCCCATGTCGCGAACTCGCGCCAAGCACAAGGAGGCGGAATGCTCGCCAACCCGTCGGCGCTGGCGGCCGGAAGGCGTCATTCGGTCGGACGGCGCTGGGATGGAACCGTTCTCGCCGTGGGCAATACCGCAGCCGCTGAATGTCGTGTCGAGCGATGGGAAGACGTCGTCGCGGTGGCAGCTGGCAACGTCCATACCGCGACGAACACGGGCAGGTCTCATACGGTGGGACTCCGGTCGGACGGCACGGTGCTGGCAACGGGGTGGAATGGCGATGGGCAATGTGATGTCGCCGGATGGCGAGGCGTCACGGCCGTGGCCGCAGGCTGGCGCCGCACCCTCGGGCTACTCGCCAATGGCCGCGTGCTAGCAGTTGGCCGGAGTTCAGAAGGACAGTGCGACGTGCAGTCCTGGCGCGAGATGGTCGTCCTCTCGTGTGGTGACTGGCACTCGGTCGGCGTCCGGTCGGACGGTTCTGCACTGGCCGCGGGGAACAACCGACGACGGCAGTGTGCCGTTGAAGGGTGGCGTGACCTGGCTGCCATTTCGGCCGGGTATCTCCATACCGTCGGCCTCAGGGCCGACGGGCGGGCAGTAGCGACCGGAGAGCGGGCAACCGGGGCGTGCGAGGTCGATGAGTGGGAAGACGTGGTGGCGCTGAGTGCGGGCAGCTACCACACCGTCGGGGTCACTGCGTCCGGGCGGGTCCTCGCAGCGGGAGACAACAGCTACGGACAGTGCGAAGTCGGCGATTGGCGCGACATTGTCGCCGTGGCGGCCGGTTCAACGCACACCCTTGGCCTGCGTGCCAACGGCACAGTCGTGACCGCGGGGAACAATGCCGACAGACAGTGCGAAGTCGATGCCTGGTCCGGAGTCCAGCTTCCATAGGTCTCCGGGCCGCGCCAACGCGTACTGACACGCTGTCATTCCGACAGCAGGTGTGCCATCCGCTTTGGGAATCGCTTCTGAGGCACTTCGGGCATCTGGCGGACCACGCTCACGCCTGATCCGCCGGACAGACCCTGGCTGCGTTTCGACGAGGGCTTGACGTCCCTCACGGGGCGATAACAGCCACTCACTATCTTTGACGGTCGTTGCATGAATGTGGGGGAAGGGGCGGCAAGCGTGAGCGAGGAGCTGGCGGGGAGTCTGCGGCAGCTGCGTGACGGGACCGGACGGAGCCTGCGCGAGCTGGCCCGGGAGACCCAGGTCAGCAGTTCCTCGCTGTCGCGCTACTTCTCCGGCCAGGCCGTTGCGCCGTGGCCGGCGGTGGTGGCGTTGTGCAGGGCGGCCGGACGGGATCCGAGGCCGCTTCGCGAGATGTGGGAGCGGGCCAAGGACGCATCCCGGGCGGGCACCGCCGCCGCACCGCCCGTTCCGGCGGTGCGCAACGAGTTGCCGCACGACATCACCGCCTTCACCGGGCGCCGCAGGGAGCTGGCCGAACTCCTCGCCGCCGCGCGGGAGGCGACGGTGGTGGCGATCGACGGAATGGGAGGGGTGGGCAAGTCCGCGCTGGCCGTGCATGCCGCGCACCTGCTGACCGCCGACTTCCCCGGTGGCCAGCTCTATCTGGACCTGCACGGCTTCACTCCGGGCCGGGAGCCGGTCGAGCCCGAGGAGGCGCTGCGTGTGCTGCTGGCCGCGCTCGGGCTCCCGCCCGGCAGGATCCCCGAACAGGTCGCCGAGCGGGCCGCGCTGTGGCGGTCCGAGCTCGCCACGCGGCGCGCGATCGTCGTGCTGGACAACGCCGTCGATGCCGACCACGTGCGTCATCTGCTCCCCGGCGCGGGCCACAGCTTCGTCGTGATCACCAGCCGCTGCAGGATGGTGCAACTGGACGGTGTCCAGCCGTTGTCCCTCGACGTCCTTCCGGCCGAGGACGCGCTGCGGCTGTTTGTCGCCTCCGCGGGAGGAACCCGGGCCGGTGATGCGGGCGAGGTGCTGCGCCGATGCGGAAATCTTCCACTGGCCATCCGAGTGGCCGCCGCTCGGCTGCGGCACAGGCCCGCATGGACCCTCGACACCCTGGTGGAGCGGCTGCGCGACGGTGAGCTGGCGGTCTCGGACGTCTTCGGGATGTCGCTGCGTCAGCTCGATGGCGCCCAGCGGCGGATGTTCGGGTTGCTGGGGCTGGTGCCCGGCGAGGACATCGACGCCTACGGCGCGGCCGCCTTGGCCGGGATCCCGCTGGCCAACGCCCGCTCCCTGCTGGAAGACCTGGTGGACGTCCATCTGCTCCAGGAGCCGGCGGCAGGCCGCTACCGGATGCACGACCTGCTGCGGCAGGCCGCCCGCGCCGAAACGGCCGCAGCCGATCCCGCGCCCGCGATCGCCCGGCTGGGCGACTACTACCTGAGCGGCCTGCTGGCCGTGAAGCGGCTGGTCGAGGTGCTCATCCCGCTGCCGGTCGTCGTCACCCAGCCGCCGCCCGCGCTTCCCGACCTGTCCGGGTACGACACGGCCGTGGACTGGATGAACACCGAGTGGGCCAACCTCACCGCGGCCTTCTCGCTCGCCGTGGAGCTGGGCGTCGACGACACGGCGGTCGGGCTCGGGCAGCTCGCGTTGCTGTCCGAAGCACGGCGCGGTCAAGTGGCGCGGCTGGTCCGGGGCCTGGAGGCCAGCATGCCCGCCGCGAAAAGGCTCGGCGACCGCCGCACACTCGCCTCGCACCGGTACCTGCTGGGCGCCGCGCGGATGCGCATCGGCCGAATGAAGGAGGCGGCGCCGGAGCTCGCGGCGGCCCGCGCACTGATGGCCGCGGAGGGCGACCTCGTCGGTGAGGCCCTTTCCCTGATGAAGCTGGGGGAGGTCCGGATGTACACCGGCGACGCCGAGGGTGGCATCACCCTCATGCGCGAGGCCACCTCACTGCCGTTGGCCCACGGGTCCGCTGTCCGCCTGCGGGTGTGGACCGCCATCGGCACCGCCCTCGTGCAGCTGGGGAAGTACCCCGAGGCCCACGCGATCGCCGCGGAGCGGATCGAGGCCGCCCGCGGGCTGGACCGGCAGACCGAGCGCATGTGCCTGGACGTGCTCGGCTGGGCGGCGCTCGGTGGGGGCGACGCCGAGGCCGCCCTGGACTTCGCCGAGCAGTCCGCCGAGATCAACCGTACGACGCGTCACACGGTGTTCGAAGCCATCAGTCTGACGGACGTCGCCGTCGCGCTGCGCCACCTCGGTCGCACCGAGGAGGCGGACGCCAGGCACGCCGAGGCCGTGCGGATCCTCGAACGCGTCGGTGAGCCGCACTGGATGACGCGCAGCCGCCTCTTGTACGCGGAGTCCTGCCTGGCCACGAACGACCGGGACGCCGCGGCGCGGCACGCGCGGGCGGCGCTGGAGATCGCCACCGCGAGCGGCATCGACTACCTGGTGCCGCAGGCACGTTCCGCTCTCGCCCAAGTGTCCCGTCCCGTCCCGGGACACCTGCACCACGGCCGTCCGGAGGAGTAACCGCGCAGGTCAGCCGGGTAGCGGTGAGCTGTCCCGCGTCCCGCGCGGCGGGGAGCGAGTGGTCCGGGACGGGCCGCGGCAGCGAGGCTCTCCGCCATGAACACCAGGCCGTCTCTGCTCGCCGAACTGGACGCGCTATCCACCCGCTGGGAGGTGCACGGGACGCTCGCCGCGCCCGTCACCGCGGTCGCCGCGCTCCTGCTCGCCGTCGCCGAGGGACGGGTGGGCGATGACAACCTGCTGGTCCTCGCCGGTGCCTCCGCGGCCCAGCAGGGGACGATGACCGTCGTGGCCGGATCGGGCACCGGTGCCTACCGGGCGGAGCTTGCCGGGCTGGTCGAGCCGGTGGAGATCCAGGTGGACCGCAGCCGGTCGAGGGTGGCGGTCCAGAGCTGGTACGCCGGAGTGCACACCGCCACCGCCTGCCCCGCCGGCACCCGCGTGACCCATCGCGTCCTGCGGGTCCTGCCTCAGCATCCGGGCTTCGCGGCCGGAATCGCCGAGATCGGTCTGCCCGACCGCATGGCACGCGACCTGCGACGGGCTCTGGCGGTGATCGCCGACCGGCTCGGCTGCCCACTACCACTCATTCCCACCGGTGCCGGATCACCCGAGGACACCCCGGCCTCAACCAGCCCGATCTGAACCCGACCAGACACCCTTGCGCGTCACCGGACACGTCAGCACCACGACCGCCCGGTGCCGGCCCGGCCTTCGGTCCCGGCTCCAGCCGTCAGGCCATCGGCCGCCTTCCCATCACACCGCGCGTCCACCAGCACGGACGCCGCAACAAGACCTCAGGAGAGCACCGTCATGCAGACGTTCGCCACCCCCGCCGCCATCACCGCCGTCCTCTCCGTGCCCGCCGGACGCATCCGGCTGGTCGCCTCCGACCGGGCCGACACCACCGTCGCCATCGCCCCCGCGGACCCCGCCAAGAACCGCGACGTCAAGGCGGCGGAGCAGACCACGGTCGAGTTCGCCGACGGCGTCCTGCGGATCCAGGGCCCGACCACGAACCAGTACTTCGGGCCCACCGGAGCCGTCGCGGCGACGGTCGAGCTGCCCGCCGGATCCCCGGTCGAGGTGAAGGCGGCCAGCGTCGAACTGCGGGCCACCGGCCGGTTCGGCGAAGTCTGCGTCGCAAGCGACCACGGCTCCATCACCCTCGACGAGGCCGCCAGCGCCCGTCTGACCACCGTCGCCGGCGACATCGCGGTCGGCCGCGTCACCGGCCCGGCACAGATCCGCACCAGCAAGGGCGACATCCGCATCACCGAGGCCGTCCGAGGCACGGTCACGCTGCGCACCGATTCCGGTGACATCTCGGTCGGCGCCGCCGCCGGCGTGTCGGCCTCCATGGACGCCGGCACCTCCCACGGCCGGATCCTCAACGCCCTGAAGTCCGTGGGAGGCGGCGCTGACCAGCTCGTCATCCACGCCACCACCTCCGACGGCGACATCACCGCCCGCAGCCTCTGACCAGCACCGACCGACCGGACCGGCCACCTGCCATCCGCCCGAGCCGAACAGGGCCCGCCCCGCCCACGGGCGAGACCGATGGGCGATGCGCCCACCATCCACCCGTTTCCACCGAAGGAGTACCCACCATGTCCACCACCCCGACCAGCCGGCACAACGGCTTCTCGCCCGCAGGGCTGCGCAGGCTGCGCGACCTGCTGACGCGCCACGTCGAATCCGGGAAGATCCCGGGGCTGGTCGCCCTGGTCAGCCGGGGCGACGAGATCCACGTGGAAGCGATCGGGACGATGCGCCACGAGGGCGGCACGCCGATGCGCCGGGACACGATCTTCCGGCTGGCCTCCACTTCCAAGCCGATCACGATGGCGGCGGCGATGGTCCTGCTGGACGAGTGCAGGATGCGGCTGGACGACCCCATAGACCAGTGGCTGCCCGAACTGGCCGACCGCCAGGTGCTGAAGCGGCCCGACGGCCCGCTGGACGACACCGAGCCCGCCCGTCGGCCCATCACCGTGCGCGACGTGCTGACCTCCACATTCGGGCTCGGCATCGACCTGTCCTTGATGGGCTCCCCCATCATGACCGCCGTCCTCGAGCGGTCCAACTACGACCCGGACGCAGGGCCGGCGCCCGAGCCCGACGAGTGGATGCGCCGCCTCGGCGAGCTGCCGCTGTCCTACCAGCCCGGACAGCGATGGCAGTACGACCTCGCCAGCGACCTGCTCGGCGTGCTCGTCGCCAGGGTCACGGGCCAGCCGTTCGAGACGTTCCTGCGCGAGCGCGTCCTCGACCCACTGGGCATGAAGGACACCGGCTTCCACGTGCCCGCCGACGAGATCGACAAGCTGCCGCCCGTCTACTTCCCCGACCCGACCGGGGGATTCACGGTGTGGGACGAGGCCGAAGGCGGACGGTGGAGCCAGCCCCCAGCGTTCCCGTCAGCGGGCGGCGGCCTGGTCTCCACCGTGGACGACTACCACACCTACCTCCGAATGCTGCTCGACCGCGGCACCCACGCAGGCGAGCGGATCCTGTCCCGCCCCGCCGTCGAACTGATGACCACCAACCGCCTCACCCCCGAGCAGAACGCCGCCCGCACCGCCCTGGCCCGCGACAACGTCCACCTGAGCTTCGGCCAGGGACAGCACGGCGGCTGGGGCTTCGGGATGGCCGTGCGCACCTACCGCGGCGACTACGCGCCCCTCGGCCAGTTCGGCTGGGACGGCGGAACCGGCACCTCGGCCTACGCCGACCCGCAGAACGGACTCACCGGGATCCTGCTCACCCAGGTCGGGCTGTCCACGCCGGACCCGGCACGGCTCATCCACGACTTCTGGAACACCGTCTACCAGGCAGTCGAAGACTGACACCGAGTCCGCTCAGCGAGTTCGCCGAGGGCCAAGCCCTCGGCGAACAGGGCCAACTTGAGGGCGGCACGGTGGGGCGGTCGGGCCAGTGGCGCCGATATCGGCGCGCAGTGCCTCGCTCGGTCCGCTGCTCGATGTTGGGAGTGGCGGCGTCATCGACACCCAACCCGTGTCCGACGCCGCCGACAACCAAGCGCTGATGTCCGCCACTGGCCGATCACTTCCGTAACCGTGACAGGTGCAACGCCGCGTCGACCACTCGACCAGGGATCCGGTATCGCCATCCCCTACGGCACGACCACAGGCTCGTGCCGTGCCGCCGTCAGCCTCGCCGGACTCCTCAGGTGTGTCCGTTCTCGGACGACGGCTCTTGAGCCCGGTAGTAGCTCAGGAACATGTCGACGCCGGTGGTGATGAGCCGCTCGGTCAGGTCGGCGTTGATGCGCTCTCCGTAGGCGCTGTGGACGATGTGCGGGTAGAGGACGAGTGCGTAGTACTGCGTGATCGCGAGGTCCATGTCGGGGATGTGGAGGTCGCTTTGTGCGCGCAGCACGGAGGTGAGGGGTTCGGTGAACCGGCCCGGCCCCTGCTCGCGCCAGGCTCGGCCCAGTTCGGGGAAGCGGCGGGCCTCTGCAGAGATCAGGGCGCGCAGGGCTAGGACCTCGGGCTGGCCCATGCCCTTGACCCAGCCGCGGGCGGTCGCGGTAAGGATCTCGCGGATGTCACCGCTCTCGCGCAGCCGCTCGCGCATGGTGTGCATGCTCCCGCCGAGCGCCTGCTCCAGCGCGTCGCCCACCACTTCGGTGAACAGCTCTTCCTTGCTGCTGAAGTGGTTGTAGACGGTCACTTTGGAGACGCCCGCCTCGGCGGCGATCTGGTCCATCGCGGCGCCGAACCCCAGGCGCAGGAACTCCTTGCGCGCCGCCCGGACGATTGCGGCCCGCTTCCGCTCCGCGCGCTCTCCGGACGGGCTGTGCTTGCTGGTCGTCCTCATGGCCTTCATGGTAGCGGCCACTGAACTGAACAGTTGAGTTCACATGAACTGACCGGTACAGTTCAACCAGCTGCCGGAGCTCCGGCGGTTCGGGTTCGGCAACCTCGCCCGGGAACGAGGGCGCCACCGGACACTCGCTCCACTCCGCTGCCCGGCAGTATTCGCCGGTCAGACAGCTCGACTGCGAGGGGGATCACATGCTCATTCCCAAGAAGCGCATCGCAGCTTTTCTGGCCGTATCGACCGTGCCGTGATCGCCAACTGGGCGGCTCGGCAACCGATATCATCAAATTTAGGGGGACTGTGAACATCCGCAGGAAAATGGTTGCCACCGCAGCCACGTTGGGCCTGGCAATCAGCGGCCTTCTCGCCGGAGCCGGATCCGCCGCAGCGGGCAGCAACGGACAGAAGCTCCTTTTCCACAACTGGAACCCATCAAACGGGCCGGTTGTTTACTCGGTTCAGGTCAGCGGATACAACGAGCAGGGCAACTGGGTTCAGCACTGCTTCCAGACCAATGGAAATGAGTGGACAAATTTTGACGGTTGGTGGTGGGTCGGCAACATCAGCTACGCGACCTACTACAATTACAAGTGCACCGGGGCGATGCTGGGCAATTACACCGTCGACGTCCCCAAGGATCAAGGCAGGAACGGCAGCGACTGGGTCGTGATCATGGGCTAGCCTAAAACCTCTTGGGGCCCGTTAGCTTGCTGACGGGCCCCAACGCTTCTTTTTGGATTAACGCGGCGAAAGCCATGTCCACCTTCCTCGATGTCTCGATTCCGAGGGGACGTCGGCTCTCTCCGAGTGCCCGACGTGACGCTCGTGTGTCTCGGTTGCAGAGCGTCGACGTTGCGCCTCGGAATGCCCTCCTGGGGGTGACGGCATGGCGTCGGCAGCCGTGTTCGCTGCGGATCAGTGAGCGACTCTGTCAGGAATCTTGAGGTTCGGGGTCATTTACCCTGCCTCCGCCACAGGGGCCGGGGCAGTCCTCGTTGGTCGAGGTACTGCTGGAACGCCGTGGGCGGGCGCGGCCGGTAGGGGCCGTCGGCGGGTTCTTGAAGGCTCAGCCGCTCGACGTTGATCGCGAGCGCGGTCAGGACGTGCTGGACGTGCGTCTTCGCGAGGCCGCGGTAGCGGCACCGGCGTCCGCGGTGGCCGTCCACGAACTCCTCGATGCTGCCCTCGGCCCCCGAGCGCAGCCCGTAGAGCCGGCGCCAGTCGGCTATTTCCATAAACTATGAATATAAAAATGCTATGCTTCGAGCATGAGTCGTCAAGACACCCCTCCTGGCGCGTCCGCCGCCATCGGGGCAGCCCTCTACGGCCTGGCCACCAGGGCCGCGAGACGCCTGCCCCGGGACATGAGCCTGACGTCCGCCGCCACCCTGGCCACCCTGGACCGGACCGGCCCGCGGCGCATCACCGATCTGGCCGCGGTCGAGGGCGTCACCCAGCCCGCGATGACCGCCCTGGTCCGGGTGATGGAGGAGTCCGGCCTGGTCGAGCGGCGGGGCGACCCGTCCGACAAGCGGGTCACACTGGTGTGCCTGACCGAGGCCGGCGCCTCCTATGTCCGGACGCGGCGCCAGGCGGGCGTCCACGCGTTCGAGCGGTTGATCGGCGAGCTCACCGG